>JAFGEC010000190.1 GCA_016931775.1 Candidatus Zhuqueibacterota bacterium
CCTGTTTTACTGCCGTCCTGATTGCGGAATACAAAAGCCAGCTGAAGGATTTTTTCGTTTGAGGGCACGGCATAATAGCTGCGGATATGAAATTTTATCTGCCATTTGTTATCTCCCAGTGACAGCATCCGCGTTTCCGGCGTGTTCTGGCCCCAGGATGTCTTGACATAGCGCCAGTCGCTGGATCTGGTGCTTTTATCGGTAATTACGCCGGTGTGGGCATATACCGGCGACACGTTGAGCAGGCCGCGGCTTCCCTGGGTTGCGTCGTAAGTGACGGTGATGGTGTCGTCGTCAGTCGGACGGGCGGGTATCCACGTGACGGGTTGGGAGAGAAGAGAGGCGGAAAAGAGCAAGAGAAGGAGATACGCTTTTTGCATGGTTTTGATCCACTTATTGGGTAAGAATAAAAATTGTCTGATCCGGTTATAGAGGGCGAATTTTTACTCGGGAGTGCAATGACTTTCTTTTTTGCTGATACTGGAAAAGGGACAAGCCGTTTTTGCCGCCTGTGACCGGTTTTTAATTTTTTTGAATTATAAGATATATGAGGGTAAATGTCAAGGGAAAGTCGTGAGAAGATGTAACACCTTCATTACGGGTGGGACCGGTTTTTTGACAGGCTCAAAATAATTAAAAGTCTTCCCTGAAAAGATGGGAAATTTGAGGCTTTGTAACGGCTCCGGCTATACCGCTCGTCGAAAAACTCAAGGCCGGTTCCCGCTTTTTTCCCTGCACGAACAAGAGTTTTTACCTCCGTTTTAAGACGCGGCATGATCCTCCGTACGCTATCCGCAATTAAATTGCCGGAAAATTCGGTTCGCGCCAAGCGTTCCGGAGCCGTTCGATATTTTGAAGGGCGCTTCTGCCCGCGGGGTGATCGTGCTCCTCCGCCGTTGGGAAAAAGCAGATGGGATAAAGAAGACAAATCTGTATCTTGTTTAAAAGTATTAACTGAAAAATAAAAACGAAAGAGAAATAAAGATCGATAATAAAATTGTCATCTTTTTGCCAACTCAATGTTATTTTCTTCCATCCATGCTGGCAGAGGAGAATTTGTGGCTTCAGCATAAAGTGTTTCCGGTGCGATATCTATTTCGTCACCCCATGTCAACACACCAAGTTCCTCATTAATTTTGAAATTTTTAAAATAATCCATATCCTTAAATTTTTCAAATACTCCGCCTTTATTTAAATATTTTTTAAAATTGACGATCCCCACAGCGCCATCTTCGAATGTCACCGCAATTTTATAATCTCCTTTATATATTGCAAAGATCACGTCTTTTAACATAACTTTAACTCCATTATTTCAACGGCTCAATTTTATAAGGTGCCTGATTGTTTTTTGCCAACTCCCAGTTATTTAACAGTTCCTTTTTGTGCTGAGATGCCCACTCAATGACAAGACCCAAAGCTCGTGGTGATATGTAGCCTTCTAAAATTCGAAGAGATTCAATTTCGACCGCCACTTTCTCCCCGGCATAACGTGCATGAAAATGCGGTGGATTGTGGTCGTCGAAAAACATGGCGATGATTATACCATAAAACCGACTGATTTCAGGCATTCTAAATTCCAGTGGAATATGATAAATTAATTATTATATCCGGTACGTTTTAATAACATTTTATACTATAGTTATGATTTGTTCGTTTTAAAATAATAAATAAAAAAAAATAGCAATGCAAGGAAAAAACTAAGGAATATAGATTAATTTTTTTTTGCGCTGTCTAACAACTCATCGAACAGGGAAGGATTATGTAAAATAAATTGTGCGGCTTCATTCGACATCCCGTCGGAACGAAGATCGCCCGTTCCGCATTGCGGAACGGGAAGCTTGCGGACCCTCCCGCGCGGGACGGGGGGAAGATCATGCCGCGGCCCGAAATGGAGACCAAAATATTTGGCCCGGGAAGGTGTAAAAGCAGAGTACGAGGCCGACTTGGCTCACGAGCGGTATAGCCGGAGCCGTCCATCTTTATAAAACCGCTATGTTGCTTCGAGTGTAAAAGGCGGCTCTTCCGGATACTTTTTCTACCCGAAACGGCGGTCAGTTAAGTTAAATTCCCCCTTGCAATTTTGCGATATTTTTGTATTATATAAATTATTCCCTTCCATGGTTTACGAAAACACATACGGATAAAATATTTTTCACTATCGGGCGCCTTTCATACACTTTCTGCTTATTAACGTCAACCGGCATGCTAGTAAAAACAGCATCAATTATCATTCAAATAATGAGGTACCGTCATGAATCTAAAATTACAATTATTTGTCTGGGGGATATTCCTGCTGTCGTTTTATCTTGATATTCCGGGTGGTTTTGGTAACACGTTTATGGTCACAACAACCCAAAATGCCGATCCGGGTTCAATGCGGCAAGCGATCGTGGATGCGAACAATTCCGCCGGTCCCGATACGATTCTGTTCAATATCCCTATAACGGATCCCAATTATAATTCAACGACGGGTGTGTGGACGATCAGACCGCTCACGAATTTTCCTCACATAACAGACGATGGCTTGCTCGTTGATGGGTTTAGCCAGCTGTTTGGCAGCCACTCTCTTGCTCCTGTGATCGAAATCGATGGTAACGAAACTTGTTCCGCTGGATTCTGGATAAATTCTGCGAATAATACCATCCGTGGATTCATCATTAATCGTTTTAGCAGTACAGGGATTGCTTTGGACGGCGATCAGGTAAGTGGTAATATTATAGCCGGTAATTTTATCGGTACCGATGCTACGGGACAGGAGGATTTGGGGAACACTTTCAATGGGATCATATTGCATCACGGTGCACACAAGAACATTATCGGCGGTTCCGCAGTTGTTGACAGGAACGTCATTTCAGGAAACGATCAAGCTGGGATCGTTTTGCAAGGTACGGGTGTCGACAGTAATTTGATTATCGGAAATTATATTGGAACGGATATAACCGGCAGTTTGGCGATTGAAAACGGACGTGGTATCTTTGTGGATTACGGTCCGCGAGGCAATGTCATCGGCGGGCTCAGTGCGGCAGAGCGGAATATTGTTTCAGGTAATCACGAAACCGGAGTATGGTTCGGCAAAGATGTCAGCGATAACCGGGTTTTGGGCAATTATATCGGAACCGATGCAAGTGGTACGACGGCTTTGGGCAATCTGTCGGGAGTGCTATTACGTTCAGGCGCAACCGATAATGATATTGGGGGAACAATCCCCGGGGCAGGTAATCTTATTTCCGGGAATAGGGATAGAGCCATCCATATCATGGAGCACGGCACCGACCGGAACCGTATTTGTGGTAACTATATTGGTACAGACTGGAGCGGTACGAAAGCAATCCCCAATATTAATGGTATTAATATTGTCCTGAGTGCAAAACATAATTATGTCGGAGGAAATTTATATAAAGAGCGTAATATCATTTCCGGTAATACTGCTTATGGTATATACATGAACGGTGTTGGAACGGACAGCAATTTTGTTTGCGGCAATATTATCGGATTGGATGCCGGCGGCTTAAAAATTCTCGGCAATGGTGAGCACGGAATATGGATTGGATCCGGTGCGAAAAAAAATACCATTGGCGGAATGGCTGAAGGCGAAGCCAACGTGATCAGCGGCAATTTGGGCAACGGCATCATAATCTATGGCTCGGGTGCGGATAGCAATGTGGTACAATCCAATCTGATTGGAACCGATACAAGCCGCACGCTGCAGTTGGGAAACAGCGGTCACGGCATTATGGTGAGTATGGGTGCGAGTTACAATTTGATCGGCCGCGGTAATGTGATCACTTTTAATCAAAGGTATGGTGTTTTTATCGGAACGGACAGTTCAATTTGCAATACCGTGACCGAAAATTCGATTTCAGCCAACGAAAAAGGAATTCACCTGTCTTCAGGGGCAAATAATGGAATGAGTGCGCCGGTGATCGAGGATGCTACTGTATCATCCGTTTCGGGTACGGCGGCGCCCGAAAGCAATGTGGAGATTTTTTCAGATCCGGCCGATCAGGGCAAAATTTATGAAGGATCGGTTATGGCGGAAAGTGACGGTCACTTTATATGGTATGGAACCGTCATCGGTCCGCATGTCACTGCGGTTGCCACTGATGCGGCCGGTAACACATCGGAATTCAGTTCTGCCTTTGTCACATACATGAAAAACGCCAAGACATCCAATATTCCACAGCATTTTTCCCTGTTCCAGAATTATCCCAATCCTTTTAATGGTGAGACAACATTTTCCTACCAATTGCCCAACTCGTCGTTTGTGAACCTTTCGATTTTTTGTGTTAACGGCCGGCTCGTTGAAACACTGGTAAATGAATACCGGGATTCCGGTTACCATGCTCTCAAATGGAAGACAAAGGTCGGTTCGGGCGTATATTTCCTTAGAATTACAGCAGGCGAATTTGTTGATAAGAAAAAAGTTATTTTGATAAAATAATTTGGCTCAATACTTGGTCACATGTTAAAAATGTGAAAAAGGCTTGCCGGGATTGAAGGGATTGGGATAATCCTGCTCGAGTGTAAATGAAAGCGGTCCGGCATCAATCATCTCGTTTATGGAACTCGTTGTTTGTGTGCTGCGAAAAACACCGCCCCCGTAAATTCCGCTAAAAAGAATATTTTTGAATTGAAAATAAAGGAAATCGCATTTGTAAATATTATGCCGCTGTTAAATTCTGTCCACGTATCTCCATTATTTGTTGACCGGAAAACGCCTGAAAAACCGATTCCGTCAAAAATAATGCCGGTTGAATTCATGACAAGTGCTTCTACATCGCCTCCCTATGGACCGTTTGTCGGTTCCCCAAAGTTCTGCGCCGATACTTTTGCAGCTCCATAAATAAAA
Organism: Candidatus Zhuqueibacterota bacterium; assembly: GCA_016931775.1. GTDB lineage: Bacteria > Zhuqueibacterota > Zhuqueibacteria > Residuimicrobiales > JAFGEC01 > JAFGEC01. Next base: position 4,850 of record JAFGEC010000190.1, read on the forward strand.
AAAAAAGACTCGGTAGAACAAGAATTTCAAATCGTTGGGATTTCATGTTTCCACACTCCCTCTTGAATTCCCTTGCTAACAATTTTACCCTTTAAAAATAATAAATAAAAAAGTCAAACAATGGTAGAAAAAAAACAGAGCACCCCCCTAAATTACTTCTAGGAAACAGCTTGGCTTATTCTAATGACTATAAGGATTATCCTGTAACTTTTTTTAACTTTTTGGGGATACCTTATCTAAAAATACCTGGTTCTTTTTATCAAAGTTTCATATAAATCATATACAAGGCCGGACTTGAATTTCCAGGGTAGAGTACGAGGATCGTTCAGCGTTTTAGCTTTTCCCGGAAATATAGTACATTAATAAAAATCAGGGAAGACATCAAGATGCGGACATCCACGAAAGTACGTGTCCTTTTACTCGTTTCATTATTATTAATACAATTGCTGGGTTATAAACGGGAAAAAAATAGACAAATGATGTCCGTTATAATATCGACAATCGGCATGAAAAATACAGCCGATTATATATAAACAAGGGATTTTTCCGCTACGCCGCGGACATCTTTTGTTAGAAAAGTTACCTTTAATATAAGGAGCGTGTTATGCAGAAAGTAACATACGCTTTGACAATCCTCGTTTTGGCAGCGGGTTCCTTTGCGCAAACGGGGACGAATGAGTTTTATGCCTCCTACGGTGTGATCACCATTCAGGATTTTGCTGAAGTCGGCAAAAGCATCGCTTCGGCGATCGCCAGTTCCATCGGGTCGGGTATTGTTGATGCGTTTTTAGGGGAGGGAACGGCGGACCGCTTGAAAACGACCGAAACCGACGGTACCGGCTGTATTATCCTGGGCTACAATCATTACCCCAGTCGCCGGTTCTCCTGGGGAATTTTGGGTTCGTATGCCCATTACGATGTGACCTATACCTACGAGTCCGGGAAAACCGCTTTCGACGATGACGATTTTATTACCGCAATGGCACGTATGGATTACCGTTGGATTTACAGCGGGAATATCAGGCTCTACTCCGGTCTGGCTGCCGGGGCGTGTTACTATCATTCGAAAGGGACCAGTGCATTTACAACAAATATATACGAATACGAAGACTGGCTTTTTGCGTTTCAGGCCAACCTTTTGGGTGTGAGTTTCGGCCGGACGGTCAGAGGATTTGTGGAACTCGGTTTCGGATATAACGGGATACTCAATGGCGGTCTGGCAGTGGCGTTGTGATTTATTGCGGTTTTTATGGATTTCCGTTTATCACTCTAAAATTTTAGCTTGGATATCGCTTTCGTTTTTTTCCCTCGCGGCTATTGACAAACAAACGATTTTTTACTATCTTTTTATATCGGTTATAAAATATCTCCTCCCGTACTTTTAATGCGCATCAATTTTTTTCGGTTTTCTTGAAAAATATATGTACAGTTGGAATAAAAAAGGCGGTAGGTGTCTGAATATCGAATTTTTGTCCCTGCAATTCCGGTGTGTTGTTTAAAAAATATTAACTGTTTGGTTTTCCTTAATTTGGAGAGAATACGATGAGAAAGAAACCAATTTATTTGTCTGTTGTTGCCGTAGCCGTTGTTTTTATTTTCTTATTGGGACCCGGCTCTGCAAGCGGTCAGCTGGTGGTGGAATCCTCCTTTCCCAAGGACGGCGATACAAATGTCGACACCCTTATTACAGTGGAATTCACATTTAGCGCACCACTCGATACGACAGCTGACTTTCCCGATCCCGGGGATTTTTATCTGGGAATGTTGTTACCTTATGACTATACCATCGGACCGCCGGACAGCATCACGATTTCACCGGATTTCAAAACCGTTTACTTTCATAACATTCGCTTGATGGACAACAACCGTAATATTATAGGTATACTGGCTGCTCGGTCGCAAGATGGTGATCTGCTCGATATACCCTGTGTGATCACTTTTACAACGGCGGATACTTTGCCCACCGGCAGTATTTCCGGCACGATCAGCTATCCGGATGGCGATCCACGCGGGGCTCTGGTGGCCATTCAATCCGCTTTTATCGGTGAAGATGTATTTGACGGGATGACGGTTGTCAATTCATCTTCCGGCGAATATACCATTTCCTATGTCGATGCGGGCAAATATTATCCTATATCTGTCAAGGATGAAGATCGTAACGGCGAACTGGATCTATTCGGCGGATCACCGTTCGGTTTTTACAATCCGGATGGTGACAGAAAACCCGATACCGTGCGGGTCGAATCGGGACAAAATTTAGCGGATATCAATATCGAACTGAAA
>JAFGEC010000191.1 GCA_016931775.1 Candidatus Zhuqueibacterota bacterium
CGAATGATTACAAATTTTCTAAATGTCGATTCACCTTCCGGTGTTTCGAAATATGCGATGTAAAGACCGCTTACAACAATCTGACGTGAAGAGGTAAGGGAATGCCACAGCTCATCCCCACTGCCGTCAGTGTGCTCGATGGTTTCGATAAGATCGCCTCGTTCGGTATAAATTTTTATCGTACATTCCGGCGGCAGACCGTAAAAGGCCAGACGGTCGGAGCCGTCAAGCTCACCAAATTGAATATCCCGAGCCCGGATATGATAAGGATTGGGCACAATCCGGATCTCCGACAATTTTTCAGCCGCCGGCCGGCGCAGGTATGCCGGCTTGTTGGTGATAGTATAAAACAAACTGCTTGTCAACGGTACGCCTGGTTTTTCCGTATTGGTGGAACCGTCGTCCTTGCTTTGAATGTAATAATAATAATCACGCCCGCGTAACGCCTTTGTATCGTCGTAGCTGTTCACGACATTTCCCGCATCACATTCAAATATCAGCTCAAAAGTCGTATCCGGCCGGTCGATGGCGCGGTAGAGACGGTAACCGTTAAATTGCGGAAATGATTCGGCATTGTTCGCCCAGGTTATGGTGATACGGTCGCCGCCTGATTTTACTTCAAAAAGCTGAGGCGGAGGCGGTGGCACAGGTATATTGTAACCATTGTCATAATTATCCAGGGCATGCTGAAACATTTTTTTCAGAGAATCTTCGCCGGTGATTACCCACTGCTTTTTGTATTCGTTACGATCGTCTGTGGGCGTACCATCGGGCAACGTAAAAGGGGCATTATCTCTAAACCAGTTTTCACCCACTTTATAACTTGTCAGACGATCGATACCGCTGACCCCTTCGGCAAGCACAATTCGAATGCTGTCACCGGGAGCAAGATCGTAGGGACCGAATCCCTGCCCATGGGAATAACCGCCCGGATCCGTACCGTACTGGTCTGCATCTCCGTCTCCGACCTCATCGGCATGGGTTTTTTCAGGATGTCCGGCGGTCATAGCTTCGTATTTCAGGGTCATTAGCAGCGGATCGTACTGATTATTCCCCTGGACTTTATCATCGGAGCCGAGAAATAAAGTGGTTGTCGGCTGATTGGGGTCGTCGTTTTTATCGGTTGCCGACACATCGGCATGCAACACGACACAACCCACGTATTGCGAACCGCCGAGATTTCCACCATGCACATAATTGGGACAGCCCCAATCATCGACAGGACTGGAAGAATGATGACCGTACCACGAATACTCCGCACGGAAAGGATCACCGGCAGCCGGGTCCTGACCGATAACCTGGTTCATCGTATTTTTTCCCCAACCGATATTACTGTTTACCAGCCATCCTTCTTCATATGCCTCTCCGCCCAAAGCATATCGGTAACCAAAATGGAAAACACAGCCGGTGAGTTTTCTTTCGATTTTTTCACCTTTGGTGTTTATTATTCCAGTGTTTTTAAATGTATACTCGTATATGAAATAATTATCATTGTATTGCTGAGAAAAGGCCATCATTTTACGCGTAATGGTGATTCCGATAGAAGTGTGCAGTTTATGATAGATCATTCGGTCAGGTACCAAATCAGGAATTTCTTCATCAAGCACGTCGTTTAGTGCCATATCAGTGGCAATATCGCCATCTACAATCACAAGCGGAGACGGAAATTTACCGTACAGCTTGAACTCCACCGGCATCAACTCCGTTTTTATATTGGTTACACGGGGACCGGCGGCAATAACTTTATACTTGTACGTTTCACCGGACACCGGATCCGCAAAATCCGTTGTCCCGATCCATAGGGATTTCGCGGCAACGTTATCCTGGCCGACAAACTGTGACGGCCAGCTCAATCCGTCGTTTTGCTCCTTCAGCATACCGGTGCGATGCATTTCGAATTCAGCCCCTTCAATGGCAAACGTATAGTGCAGCGATCCCACACGCAGCCATTTGACTTCCTGACTCACGGGCCTTTGAGCGAATATAGAACCGGTATTCAGCGTTATAAAAAACAGCAAAAAAATAAATATTTTACTTTTCATCATCATTTCCTTTAGTTTAATCCAGATCAAACGATGTTCGAATCCCAAAAAATACCTGCCGAGGATTCAAAAAATTGAATGACGTCATGTTCGGCATATCGATATAGGCCTTGTCTTTCAAAATTTGATCCATTTTACCGCCTGGTACTTGCTGCCATTGGCCGTTTGTAAATTCCATATACCGTTTCGAGGTGAGCTCATAATATATGACGCTTAATTCAGGATCGGCCAAATCGGCCACAGTGCCCTGCCGTTTAATCGGCTGATATGCGACGCCCTCTTTGCGGTACTCACCCACCCGGTCATCGCCGACGATATTGTTATAGGCTCGGCTTTCAGGCAGATGCAGCGATTCAAAATAATCAATTTGATCGTTGCTATCGTAAAAGCCCGCACCGGATAGCCGTTTAGTGTTGAGTAAATTGTTCACTTCAACAAAAAACGACAATTTTATCTTGTTAATTGAAAACGTCTTATTTAATCGCAAAGTCATGTTATACCAGTCTTTAACCTGAACATTTTGTGCAATCTCCCGAAAACCCAGGGGATTCCACGTGATCCATTCACCGGCACGCCAATCCGCCTGCATTGTAAGTGACCATTGCTCGAATGGATGACAGCCCACCAGTTGAGGGCCAAAAGTTTTCGGTGATAAAAATGTCAATCCGGCCCGTGCATATGGTGCGGGAATGGGCCTTTCCTGATACATGTTTTTGGTTTCTCTCTCATATTTTCTCTGCAAAGATGGATCCTGGTAGACCTCAGCGGTGCCAAAATGTCCGGCTGTATTGACCTGATAGGTATAATTCGCATATCCGGTCCACCAATTCCCGGACGACCGTCTTAAGGTCAACTCGAAACCACGGATATCTTCATAACTATTGTTGGTCGCCAGATCGTAATTGATCGAGGCATCGGCGGATACGTAGGAAGCGTATGCAAACTGATCGGTAATATCATGATAAAATGCAGCCAACTGGACCAGATAATTATTGTACAGTACATGATCGTAACCCAGCTCGTACGATACAGTACTGGCCATTCCCAAATTGGGATCGCCGATGTTATTGATCTGATTGGACGATCCTCTACTGAGCCGGAAAATTTCATCATAAGTTGGTAATTGCTTAAAATGGCCATAGTTGAAAAACAGTTTGGAATTCTCCGTGATGGGGTGAGAAATGCCCAACCGGGGACTGACGGACAATTTTGGTTCGGCATCCTGAGCCGTGTAATCACTTGTGGGATTATACTTGGCTGAAAAATATGATTTATCAAATGGGGACAGGTTTACCCATGAGGTATTGGAATTGACGTAATCCAGCCGCAATCCCAAATTCACGATAAATCCCATAGCCTCCATCTTGTCCTGAACATAAAAAGCGCCCCGGAAAGGAAACTTGCGCATTTGCACATAATTTCTGGAATTGGTAAAATTATTGACCTCACCATAGTCCAGATTGAGATCGTTGTAAACAAACTCAAAACCGGTTTTCACCAGGTTGTTAAAATTCACCTGACTGCTTAAATCAAATTTTAAAGTGGTTGCAGAAATTTTGCTGTAATCACGAACGGTCCCGGTATGGCCGCCGAAAAACATACCGTCGAGGCCGGTAAGCACCTTGGAACTCCATCCGAACGGCGCTTCATCGACAAAATAGCCCGGAACAATTTCGTAAATGGGTGATTCGTCACGGGCCGTGATCGGTTGGGTAAAATAATCCCTGGCAATATATTCAATCCCGGCTTCATAAAAAGTCTTCGGGCTGAGAATATGCGTCATTTTGACGGCAAAAGATTTATGCCCGACGGTTGCGGGACAGTACCATGAGTCAGAAAAAATACGCCCCGGACGTTGTTCGTTGGTCACCGATGCAATTTGCAGGGGTGTGCGCATATAATCCGTGGGATTCCAGTAATTATGGCCGTTGATACCGAATTCAGTGCTGTAAAACTGATTGTCCGTTGCATTGATGGCGACATTTTCCGTATTTCCGATCAGAGAACTTAATTTTAGTTTTATGGACTGGTTGATATCTGAAGTGAGCTGTAAGGACCAGTCATAATCAACATAATCATCTCTCGACAGCGGAATCAGAAGCATTTCACGTTGGTGGCGATAAGAAGTGTAAAAACGAAGATTACCGAGATATTTCCCGATAAACGGTACCGGACCACCGAATCCGGCATCGATATTATAATCCGGCTGATCGGTCTTGGGTCTCCGGCGATGCTGGAAAGTCCAAACTTTTTGTGCACCTGTGGGTGACAGATCATCACCTGGATCGTTGTTGGTCATTAGATCCTCGGAAATGGCGTTCCAGCCCTCAAACTGAGGGTACTGACGCTGAGTGTAATAGTCCCACTCACCATTCTGGGTTCCGGTCCAGCAAACATCGGGATCCAGAAACGGCCGCATCCACATGGAATTTGGATCAAAGGGTGAAATGCCGAATTGCTTTGCAGCAGGTGGACTTAATTTAACGGTAACAGTCCCGGAATATCCTTTCGTGCCACCCTCTTTAGTGACCACATTGACGATACCTGAACGAACCTGTCCGTATTCAGCGTTGAATCCACCGCGTTCGATGGAAATTTCCTTGATGGCACTGAGAGCAATGCCGGTAATGGGCATATTGGTTCGGGGATCACGCAAAGTTACGCCGTCGATTTGAAATAAAGATTCATCCGCTCCGCCGCCACGAATAACCATACCTTCTTCCACTCCGGCTTGTAATTCAACCACTTGGGCTACTGATACCAGTGGAAGCACATCGACCTGTTCGTTGGTAAAAGACGTTACACTGGTCGCCACATCTTCTCTTACCAGGTTTTTATCGGCAACAACGGTGATCTCCTCCCCGCTGATGGTTTCCATTTTTAATTTGAAATCGACACGAGCGGTTTGATCGATCAGCACACGCACATCGTTGATCGTGGTGCGCGAATAACCGATAAAAGAAGCCCGGAGATTATATGTACCCGGTGGAACGTGAAGTATCGTATAATACCCCTGGCTATCCGTTGCCGCACCCAACATCGTACCGTCCACCACCACGTTAACGGATGGTAACGGATCACCTGTTGCTTCGTCGATAACTCTGCCGGCGATTTTTCCCGTGGTACCGGCAAAAGCAACAGACGTCGTCAATATTATGATATACATCAATTTCTTGTTGATCATGCAACAAACCTCCATAATTTATAATTTTTCTCAGGTTGATTGCCGAACAATCAGTTCCGTTGGCAAAACCACATGTTTTGGTTGAAATTGTCTCCCGGATTGAATGTGTTCGAAAAGTAAACCGGCGGCCGTTTTGCCGATATCCGCTGCCGGTTGGTGAACAGTGGTCATGGGTGGATCGATCAAAGAAACAACCGGATTATCGCTGAATCCGACCAATGCAATATCCTGTGGAATTCTGAGTTTGAGTTCCTTAATCCGAATAAATGCACCTACCGCAACAGGATCCGTCACCGCAAAAATTGCATCGGGTAAAGTATCAAGCCGGGCGTGTAATTGATCGAATCCTTCCATACCGTGTTCCTCGTTCAATCCGGTGAAAACGACCAAAGTCTCATCCAGCGGGATATTGTTATTTTTCAGTGCATCCGCGTATCCTTTAAATCGGTTCGCACTGATGGATAAATTGTCCTGTGCACCGATATGAGCGATACGCCTGTAACCCTGTTTGACCAGATATTCAACCGCCTTATAGGCACCTTGATAGTCGTCGACAGTCACACAGCTTGAATTGACACAATCGGGAACCCGATCAAAAAAAACGACGGGAATATTTCGTCTGATAAAAATATCAAAATGTTCCAAATTATCAGAATTCTGGGAGACGGATACCAGCAATCCGGCCACACGCTGTGAGAGCAATGTCTGCGCATTGGTTACTTCACGCTGGAAATCCTCATTGGATTGGCAAATAATGACGGTGTACCCTGCTTTGTAGGCGACGTCCGTTATACCGCTCATGATGGCGGAGAAAAAATAATGTTTCACCTGCGGCACAATTACGCCGATAATTTGAGATTGCTGATTTTTCAATCCCTGGGCAAAAAGATTGGGGCGGTAATCCAGTTCTTCTGCCAGCTTTGTAACGTTTTTTCGCGTTTCCTCGCTGATATCCGGATGATTACGCAGGGCACGCGACACCGTTGACGTGGATAATCCCAGCCTTACGGCTATATCTTTAATGGTCGTGTGAGACATAAATTCTCAAATTTATGCAAAATGGGTGGCTGCAATCGTTGCCGCAATCGATTGCGGCAACGATTGCAATATTACTCATTTTTCAATTAATTGTCAAGAGGAAAATAAATTTTTAGTAAAAATTTTTAATAATTTTGATTGGTCAACATTTCAAAAAGGCTTATTTTCGGAAAAATCTCACCGAGTTTATTAAAATCTAGCGGATTGGCCGGTTATTTGAAAAAAAATGATCCCCATTTTTACGACGCGAAAGGATTCAATCGCGTGACCTCTTTACATTTTTTTCCCCATTCTAAACCGTTACGACGTGAGCGTCAAGCATTAAATTGACGATTTCCTCCATATTACTCTCCCGTCCTACGGCGAGTTTATCCTGCATTTTGAAATATCCAATGCATGTTCCACAGGCCAATAAATCCACTCCCGCATCATTTAAGCCATGCGCGGCATCCAGAACTTTTGATCCTTCCGACAGTAACTTTACGGCTGAATTATAAAAAATAATCGCATTGGGCTTGTTTTCCGCGGCCCAAATTTTACGAAGAAATGAACCGATCAAAACTTCTCCAAGCTCATCCGATCCGGAACCAAGGGTGTTGCTGTTGAGTATGATTATTTTTTTCAAGACGGCTTTCCTTTTCCATCGATTTTGTGGCTAATGGGCATGCCCGTGCTTAATCTCTTCGCCTGTGGCATCTCTCACTTCGACGACCTCGACGGCAAAATTGAGTCTTTTTCCTGCAAGCGGATGATTCATATCCAGGGTGACATCGGCATCAGTGAATGAACGGACGATCAATTCATACTCTTGTTCTTTTTCGTCCTGGCCCGTCAATACCAATCCAACTTGTAATTCAATATCGGAAGGGAGCTGATCGCGCGGAACGGTTTTCACCAGTTCTTTTTTATGCAAACCATAGGCCTGAGCCGGTTCGACGATCACCTCTTTGCTTTCACCGATGGACATACCGATCATGGCGTTCTCAAGTCCGGGAATGATCTGTCCCTGTCCCACGAGAAATTTAAGCGGCTCACCGGCTTGATAGGATGAATCGATCTCGCTTCCGTTGTCCAATGTCAGTCTATAATGAAAAGATACGACTTTGTCGTTTGCGACCTGCATGCAAATCTCCTTTTGCATAGTTTTCGTTTGAGCGATGAATGCCACCGTTAAATGCCCTGAACATTTTTTCTGTAAAAAAGAAGAAAAAAGCGGAAAGGACGGTGATTGTATTCATTTTTCACGAATATATTGAAAAAAATTGGCAAAAACAAGAATTAAAGCGGATTGGGGAAAAGACCGCAGTTTTTAGTGGAATGCGACGCATTACCGGGTCTTGGACAACATGTAAATATCAAATTTAAAAAAATTATGTCATAAGAGGTGCATCGAACCGGCTCGCCCACCCGGATAATAAGATTATACGGTTGAGGAAAATCACAATGGTTATTTAATCGACAGAGTAATATCTCAGTTATGGGTGGAAGGTGCGACGCATCACCGGCTCTCGGCATCCTTACAAATATTAAAATCACATAAATTTGGCAAAAGGAGGTGCGTCGCACCTATTCTGTGCCACCCGAAACTGAGGTTTTACTCGACCGAATAAATTTTTAATAAATTTATTTTTGGCGGGATCAATGGATAAAAAATTTAAAAATATACCACTCCCTTAAAACGTAACAACAATCCCGCCGTCAAAAGTACCCCAATTATCGGAAAAATCTTCAGAGTTATAATGTGATCTGTACATTATGCTTAAGGCAAAATTGGCGGAAAACGTAATTCGGGCCAGTACGTTGAGGTACAGACTGGTGAGTGCAATGTCTTCCGGTTCGGAATTGGATAAATCCCAACCGGTTGTAAAAAAATCAGAAATATAGCTTTCTTGCGTCCCGAAATATTTCCCGATACCGATTCCCAATCCGCTGCCGTAATGTTTCCAGTCAGCAAAATAATAATTCCAATCTAAACCCAAATAACTCATTAATGATTCGGTTTTAAGGAATTGAGTGCCTCCGGAAAATTTCTGAGCCGTGGTATAACTCATTGAAAAATTAAACTTTGGGACACCGACGGATCCGACAAATGTAAAATGTGCATCTTCTCCGGATTGACCGCCATAACAATCGCCCGCTCCATACATCGCCCCCAGCGAAAATCGCATTTTTTGTATATTCTTTGCCGGTGTTACCGGACGCAGTTGATCCATCGTAGCCAGATCGGCCTTGACGGTGTTGAGCTCATAGGCTTTAATATTGACGTTTTTTTCCCATGCCAGGTAGCCCTGTTTATAAAGACGTATCTGGTGAGGCTTGATATCGTCAACCTGCATGGTTACCGGTGTTTTACCCAAAAAGTGCTCATCAACGTAAACTTCGGCTTCCGATGGATTTGAAATAATTTGAAGCATCGTCACATTTTGGGGCTCGACATGTTCACCGGTTAATCGGCGGGTAACCCGGATAATAGCCGTATCCAGATTTTCCAGGGCACCGGTGTACTCTTCCCTTTCCAGTTTTTCGATTCTGCCTGTTTGCACGTCCACAATTTGCAAATCCACAATAAATTTCTGCCCCAGCATACCGATGGTACCGCCTATCATTTTTTGCACCCCCAGCAACTGGCCGATCTGTATGAGGCACGAGACATCACTGCATGCGCCCGATTGCTGAAAACCCTGTTCCGTAAGAATCTGCTGCATGTTGTTACGATCGACAACGGTATATTTATTCAACCGGACAAGTTCCAAACGGACGGTATTGGATAGTGCCGTCACGGCGGATGAACCGATATCGGGTGCATCAAAATCAATAACAGCGATATTCAGATTATTTTGAGCATATAGTCCAGTAAAAAGAAATAAATTCAATAAAACGATCACCAGCCTTCGCATTATCGCCTCCAGGCTTTATTGAGCAACATCTTTAGAATTTAATTTAAAAAGTAAAAGGTTATGTATTATATAAATATGAATTGAAAATAACAACTAAAAAGTTTTTCAGGATGTAAATATCAATTCAGAAGGGACAATTCCATGGTAGCTGCAGTAAAACAGACAACCATTATTTGATCACAGATAACAAACCATATGCGTTAAAGGTGACTGAACGAAAGCAGCACATAGCGAGTCATAAATCCCGCTTTTTCAAGAGTTTTACGGGAGGCGATGTTTCCGACATCACATCCACAAATAGGGCGCCAGCCATTCGACCGGCAGTAATTGACGAGGTATTGAATGATAAATTTTCCATAGCCTTTTCCCCGAAATGCGGGATTTACGAGCATACCGATATCAAAATTGTTTTGAAATGGTATAACCCTTTGGAAAAATCCGCACCCGATTAAAATTCGATTTTGGTAAAAAAGGAGCAAGTGTTGATTTTTTAAATCGTTGACAAGTTCCTCATCATTTTGATAGAACGTGTCATTAATACGAGATATTTCAGTAAAATCTTCGATAAAACCGGGGCGCACGAACAATTCGCGTGTATAAATGGTTCGGTTTTTCCTGAGCACATCACGAAACATAAATCCGATGATCTTATGTTTGGAAAAAGTACGCAGGCATTGGGACATCAATAGAAAATCAAATGATTTACATAATACACCTTGAACCGAAAAAGAATTCAGAAAAAGATTAAAAATTTCATCAGCGTATTTGAGCTGTGAATCGGCAACATAAAATTCGGCAATTTGATCTTTTTCTCCAATAATAAAATAGCCGCAGGGTTGATTGTCCAAGAAAACCAAAAAATAGTTCCCTTTTCTGACAATAAACTCCAGGTATAATTCCTGCGGTTCAACAAGTGTATTCAGGTAATCTCTTCTGAACCGATCAAGGAAAGTGCTGTTTTCATTCGCCTGAAATGTAATCGCCACTGAATGCCACTTTGATTATTATTTTAACCGGTTTATGTTACCTGATTCACCGCCAGTCATCCAACACACATTGATATCGCCCGGTATCACTTTTTTCTATAATTTTTCTTGAATTGCTGAACCATTTTGCCGAATTCTCTATCCCGTTGACGTTTTTCAAGGTAGGACATGTTGTAATAGCGCGATTCCTTTTGCAATTTGATGAAATTCCGGTAGTGCAGGGAATCCACCTGGCCGTTTTTTACGGCTGCCTGTACCGCGCATCCGGGTTCCGAAATGTGGGTACAATCTACAAATCGGCAATGTGCAGCCAGAAGTATTATGTCTGCAAAGGTCTCTTCTACGCCCTCTTCTGCATCGATTTGCCCCAATTCCCGCATTCCGGGCGTATCGATAATCATTCCGCCGTTGGGAAGGGAAATCAACTGTCTCTGAGATGTTGTATGCCGGCCTTTGCCGTCGCGGCGGACCTCATTCGTTTCAAATATTTGACTGCCCAGCAAAACATTTAACAACGTTGTTTTCCCGACGCCGGAAGAACCGAGCAAGCAGCATGTTACCCCGACGGATATCACATCACGTATGTTTTGCACACCCATCCCGGTTTTATTGCTAAATCCGAGAACCTGACATGTCATACCCGTTTTTCTAATCAAATCGATTCGTTTTTCAAGTTCCGAATCGCTGATTAAATCCGCTTTGCTGAGCAGAATGACCGGTGTAATATCACTTTCATGAATCATGACAAGATAACGTTCAAGTCGTGCGATATTAAAATTGACATCCAATGATTGAATGATAAATGCTATATCCAGATTTGCTGCAATAAGTTGAAAATCAACTTTTTTACCTGCCGTTTTACGCCGGAGCAGCGACTTTCTGTCCAGCAAGCTGTGAATCAATACCGGTGAGTTATCGTCAAAATATTGAATGAGGATCCAGTCACCGACGGCCGGAAGTTCCAATTGAGACGAAACAGAAAAACGAAATCGTCCCAAAAGTTCGGCTGTTTTTTCACCCCGCACGTTTCGGACAATGTAATTGTCTCGATTCACCGAAATCACTCGGGCCGGTTCGAGACCGGGAATTGTATTCTCCTGTAATTGGTCGGCAAAGTATCGATCAAAACCAAGCTTTTCTAATTCATTCTGCATTGTAGTTGTATTGTCGGCCTGAAAATTATAATTTTTGTTATATGAGCGGTTTATGTTTTATAAAAATCTTCTGCTCCAGTTCCTCAAAAGCGGTACGTATTTCCTCTTTGGTATTCATAACGATCGGTCCCGCCCACGCCACCGGTTCGTTGATAGGGTTGCCGGCCAGTAATAACATATGTGCGCCGTTTTCACCCGCTTGCGTTTTAATTGCATGTCCCGGAGAAAATAAAACGGCATTTTCTGCACAAATTGATTTATTATTCAAAGTATTACCTGCGTCTGTTAAAACCGGAAACTGCGCGGCACCCTGATAAATATAAACAAATACCGTATGTTCCGGTTTTGTTGGATGGACGAAAAGTGTTTTCGGTGGAATGGAAATATCAAACATGTCAGGATCTGTAACAATATCTTGTACCGGTCCGGTGATGTCGTTAAAACGCCCGCATAAAATCTTTATAACGACGCCGCTGTCCTGTTTCAAAACCGGAATCTGATTTTTCCGGATCTCCTGATAGCGGGGCGTTTTCATTTTTTGTTTCGCCGGCAAATTGGCCCATACTTGAAATCCCCATAATAATTTGTTTTTATCCCCTTTGGGCATTTCCTGATGAATGATGCCGTTACCTGCCGTCATCCATTGAACATCTCCTGCTGTGATGACACCCTTGTTGCCCAGACTGTCGCCATGCTCTACCTGGCCATGCAATATATAGGAAATCGTCTCGATACCTCTGTGGGGGTGCCATGGAAATCCCGCGATATAATCCTGAGGATTTAAGGAATGAAAGTCATCCATGAGCAAAAAAGGATCCAACTGAGGCACCTGGTAGTATCCGAAGACTCTTTTCAAATTGACACCTGCGCCTTCACGAACCGGCTGCGCCTTAAAGACAGATTTTATTTTTCGAATTTTATCCATGTGAACTCCAAATGATATGATATATAAAATATAAAGATATGATCAACAAAGCAAGAGAAAAACAGGATTGAATGTAATATGTCAATAACCGGGGATCCTCGCCGTCGAACGAGAAAATATTCTCCGTCAATTACCTCTTTACAATACCGATAACATTCGGTATCGGCCAAAACCGATCGTTATCGTCACGCTCGAAAAAATCCGTTTCATAACTCCCGGCTTTTTCTATAGTAAAGTCATTATAGCAAAAGTATAACGAGGCCTCCGGTCCGCCCTCAAGATGCTGTGCACAATCGATCCCGATCGGAATTTGTTTCAATATATTGTTCAAATCATGCATGGAATAAGGGGAGCGTGAAAAAATAAACAAGATATTCCCATTTTTATCCTGACCGAGTGCGGCCTCGCTCCATTTTTTCTCCTGTTGAGACCATCGATTTGTGGCCGGACGTTTCATCAGACGAAGATTCTGAATGACCGTATGATAACTTTTGATAATACCTTGCATATTCGTTTCATCGATGTCGAAAATATAAAAAGAGGCGTTTTTTTCGGGATTTATCGGATTGAATGCCGCGACTGAAAAGTATTTGTTGATTTTTGGGTTATTCATATAATCGTAATTTTTCATATATCCGACATTCGATTTATAATCGGCCTGAAACATACCGGCATTGATGGCACCGACGAGTTTATATTTTTCACACCACTCTCTTACCGTTAAATTGGCATGGTTTAACTCACCGGCGCAGAATAATTTGAGAGAATAAACGGAGGGTTTTATTTTCAAAATGATTATTTTTGAATCACCAACGGTCGATTTCCGGGGTGATTCAAATTCTCCGGTACTGAGTCCCGGGTCCAGTTCCTTCCAGTATTTTTCCTGTCCGGTCAAACAAGATGCAAAAAAAACAGTGAATAAAATTGATTTTATCACGATTCGATTAAACATAAAAAAACTCCCTGGTTTTATAACACGGAATATTCTTTTCGCACTCTGGTTATCCGGAAATAATCCAAGTCTAACCTGTTGAGCGGTTGATACAGTTGTCAGGCCGTATCACCGAGTAAAACGGAGTTCCATCCTGATCAAGCAAATAGCGGCCGTCGGAACGGACCAGATCAAAGGGCGTGCTTGAAAGTAAAAAAAAATCAGAACAAATGCAACATGAAACCATATTGCCCGGCTAAGACCAGTGCGCGAGGTTAACAAGATCAAAATGAGGAGTAGAAGCCTGGTTAATTGAATCGGTATGTCTATCAATATGAATGGGATTTTGGTGGATACCTCATTAAACAAATTATTGGAGTTTTAAAAAAAATTTCCTATGTTCAATATAACCAGATCACATGTACTCGAAAAAGACCTATCCGGAAAATACCATAATCGATCATTTTTCGGCGTTAACAAAATTCAAAATTATTCTCTACCGATTCACAGATGTACAGGTAAAAATGAACAAAAAAACAAACGATAGTTTTCTCAAACGTTCCTTGTCACTTTCGGCAGTGACTTTATTATTATTTATTGGTACCGGTATAACCGAAATATATAATAATATTTTTTTCAAGACACTGGTATCAGGCCGGTTTCCTAATAAATTTTTCATCCATTTTTTTCCGATTCTGTTCATGTATATTTGGAAAAGCCTGCTTTATCTCGGTATATTGTTATTTATCCTGTCAGTTACTACTTTTATATTCAAATATTTCAAATCACCGGTAAAAGACTGCATCCAATCACCACCGGCAATAAATTTTAACTTTTTGATGTTTTTCCATGACCTGCTTCCCCCGCTTTTTTTAATAATTTTATTGTTTATCGATTACAGATCCGGCCCGATAACGTTATCGTATTATTACTATTATTTAAGCGATACGTTATCTCCGATATTAAAAAGCGCACTTGGTTTCAACGGCCTCAATTTTTTCATCAATCTTTTCTTGTCGGTAATTCTGATTATCGTGTTTTTCAGATATAGAATTTCAAAATATTCCGGGTGTTATATTTCACTGTTCCTGGTGATTTTCGGCTTGGCGGTGTTGCCCAACATTTTATTTTTGGTTCAATACTTTTCCGGTGTTTTTTATAAAGCCGTCTTCAGTTTTGCCGGCCTTGTTGTTCTCGTATCCGTCGGCTTTTTGTTAAGATATTTATTTATGCAGAATATTCATCGAGGATTCAAAACTGGTCTTGTGGCCGTTATTTTTCTGTTGCTCGCAGGTAACTTTTATGCATTTAAAGCCGGTAAAGACAACCGCTTTAACGTGGTGCACATCATTCTGGATACATTACGAAAAAAATCATTTAATGAACGAACCATGCCTTTTTTGTATTCCTTAAAGGATAAAGGAATCTATTTTCCAAACAGTATTTCGTCATCCGATAATACGGTCACATCGCATAATGCCATTTATTACGGTCTGTACGCATCGCTGGTCGGACTGGAACATGGTCCGTTTCCGGAAACGACAGTGATGGAGCTTTTAAGCCGCCATGGATACCGTACAGAGGTCGTATCCGCAAACGGCCGGTTTTGTATTGTGAACGGCTTCGACAAAGGTGTAGAGGATTTTTATGAAGTATGGAAATCAAACAATCACGTCCGGAATATGGACATCTTATCCAACCTGGGATTATCCGAAAAATTCAGCATTTTTGAAAAACAGTTCGCCACTTATAATAAAAACTATGTAAACAAAGTCAGCTATTTTGATAAAAAACCGCTGGGACAACGGGAATACAGATATTTTAATTACGAACCCGCCGAGATTGTGAATGTTTTTGTCAAGAACGTGATTGAAAAAAATTCTCCCTCAATCCCCTTTTATCTGTTTATCAATTATCTCGATCCGCATGCGCCTTATCTGGCGCCGACTCCGGAAAAAATTTCCAGGGTTGTAGAAAAAGCACGCGTTGAGATACCGGAGATATATAATAAACTCGGATTCGATCATTTCGCTGTCGAGGATACGACAATTTTTACACAAATAACGCTGATGTGGAACGAAGTGGACAGCTTGAAAGACAAAGCCGTTCGAGACCGGTTCTTGACCTATTGCTATGAAGAAAATCTCAACTATCTCGATCAACAAATGCAGCAATTATTTGCTTATTTTGAAGAGAAAAATCTGTTACGGAATACACTGTTCATCGTAACGTCGGATCATGGTGAATCGATGGGCGAGCATAATTTGTACAAACACGGCAATAAACGGCTTTATAATCCCGAAATACAGGTCCCGCTGTTTTTTATTCTACCCGAAAAACTGAATCCTCTTGTTGAGAATCGAATCGTGAACCAAAATACACAATCCGTCGATTTTTTCCCCACCATTATCGATTTTGTCGGTATTCAAACCGACATTAAATTCAGTGGCAAAAGCCTGCTGCCGTATATCTTTACCACATCAGATAGTGATCATGTCGGATATGCCATTACCGAATATACAGGTGTGCGAGCCATTACGGACAATAATCAGAAACTGATCGTGCGTGACAACGAAACCGAATTGTATGATCTGCTGCACGATCCTGAAGAACGAAACAACCTGTCGTCTGTTTATCCTGAGGTTGTTACGGCTTTGCTAAAAGTGCTGGAAGAACAAACCAGGGCGACGTATCCGGTTGTAAAAAATCAAAAATCGGAATTATCCGAGGAAAAACGCTACGATACTGAAACGGTAAGGTTATTAAAGACGCTGGGTTATATTAAATAATGTGAATGCGCCAAAAAACAAGGCGAATACTTTTGTTTGAGAAAAAATTGTTTAAAAAAAAGTATATATCCGCATCTGCCGTACCCCTGTGGCATATTTTATATTTCACAGGATGTTATGTTTTTATTTTAGTGAAACTGGACCCCGCGCTTCTTTATGAATGTCAAACACCGCCATTTTATTGGGATAAAATATTTTTCAACAATTTTCTCATCTTTCCCGGCGGCCTGGCCGAATATTTGTCCATTTTACTATCGCAATTTTATTATTATCCATGGATAGGTGCATTCATTCTGACCCTGTTTTTAGTACTGACTTTGGTTTTATCCCGGATCATCCTTGGGCACTTTTTTCCCCGCAGCAAAAACTCGATATTGACTTTTATCCCTGTCATATTGTTATTTATCATGTTCACTTTATACGAGCATCGCCTGACATCCACGATTGCCTGGCTGTTTTCACTGTTCTTTTTCATTTTATATCTCAAACTCGAAGCGAGACCGGTGCTTGTTCGATTTCCGGCTTTTCTCGTGCTGGCGCTGATTCTGTACTACATTGGAGCCGGTTTTTTACTCATTTTTGCCGTTCTGGTTTGTCTATCCGAACTATTATTCCGCCGCCGTATTTATTTCGGTCTGGGGTGTATTGTTATTTTGCTGCTTATCCCGTATATCGCCCGGCATATTTTTATTCTCACGGTTAAAAGCAGTTTTTTTTATCTATTGCTGCCCATGTACGATTATCGTCCGTTTTTCACACCATATATGTTATGCCTGTATTTCCCATTGGTGCTTATATCGATACGATTGGGATTACTGGACAGAGTTTTTTCTATTTTCGTTCGTTTACAGAAAAATTGGGCCCCCGGCCTTGCTCTCTTGCTGACTTGTTCAGGCGTTTTGGTCTCGTTTGATTCCGGCATGCACACAATATTAAAAGTCGATGACTATGCCCGGCACGGGCAATGGGAAAAAATATTACAGTTTACGGAAAAACATCCGTCGGATGATGTGCTTGTAGCTTTTTTAACAAACCGGGCTCTATACCATACCGGCCGGTTGACATCTGATTTATTTGTCTGGCCTCAGAAATGGGGTGTTGACGGCCTTTATCTGCCGCAGGAAGCACGCCGGTTCTTCTCCCTACAAGTCAGTGATTTTTACTGGGACATGGGCTTTCTAAACGAATCCCACCATTGGGCTCAGGAGGACCATACGAACTTTTTTTACAATCCCCGGTATTTACAGCGCATGGCTCTGACGAGTATCCTTAAAGGCAACACAGGCCTGGCCCAGATGTGCCTGAATGCGCTGGGAAAAACCGTTCTGTACCGTAAATGGGCACAAAAATACCGTCATTTACTCAAAGATCCGCAAGCTGCTAAAAACAACGAAGAATTTTCACATCTTGAAAAAACCGTCCATGAAGACTTTATCGTCAATCCGCTGCTGCCGGGTCAGGATATGGAATTTCTGGTCGCTCAAAATATTAAAAACAAAATGGCCTTTGAATACCTGATGTGTGATTATATGCTGTCTTTTCGTCTCGGGAAATTCTTTGATCTCTTTCATTCATCGGGTTATTCGAGAAATAGCTATGTTCCCAGACTTTATCAGGAAGCATTGGCGGTTTATTTGTACAATACCAGGCCGGAAAATCCATCAGACTGGAAGGGACTTGAAAAAAGAACGATTGCCGATTTTAACAGTTTTATGAATATCATCAAGCAGCATAACGGTGATGCTTTAGAAGCCCGTGATTTGCTCGAGGAAAAATTCGGCCATTCATATTGGTATTACAGTCTTTTCAACAATCCGGCGGTGCAGGAAGGACGACCACAAAATTAAAGGGAAAATTTGGCAAAACAATTACACATACTTTTTGCACTGATCTGTCTGGTTACCGTTTGTATGACGGGATTATCCTGTTCCCGCCGGTTTGATGTGAGTCAGTACGAAACCAGGGAAACGTTACCAAACATAGAACCAGAATATTCGGACATTGTTATTCCACCCAACA
The DNA here is from genome assembly GCA_016931775.1 of Candidatus Zhuqueibacterota bacterium. Taxonomy (GTDB): domain Bacteria; phylum Zhuqueibacterota; class Zhuqueibacteria; order Residuimicrobiales; family JAFGEC01; genus JAFGEC01. Next base: position 17,966 of record JAFGEC010000191.1, read on the forward strand.
TCGCTCCGATGAATTTTACCATCCGGGAAAAGGGGAAACGGTTCCTGGTGAAAATCTATACGGATTCGAATGAAAAAATTCGAATTCACAGCAATTCGGCAATAATCGACATTCCCGCCCGGACCTGGCGTAAAATACTTTTGAACAATAAAGACAAAAGTATTTATTTTGATATCTATACCTATCATTTAAAAAAATGGTATAAATACAAGACGATCACAAACCACATCGCCGCAGAGCCGATCGACCGGTATCTGGCGTACCGGTTTCTTCGTCCGAATTATACCGTTTTGAAAGAAATGATGATCCGGCAGAGAAATTTACAGTCGTTTAGTGAATCCATCATCATGTCGACAAAAACGCTGGCCGGTTGCGTCAATTGCCATTCCTTCAATCAGAACGATCCGTCGACCATGTTGATGCATATTCGCTGGGGTGAAGCCGCCGGTACACTGCTGGCCCGGGAAGGCCGCATATCCAGAATCGACACCAGAACGGAATTCAACTCATCGCCGGCTGCCTATCCGGCCTGGCACCCGAACGGCGGAATTGTGGCTTTTTCCGTCAACAAGGTGTATCAGTTTTACCACGCCCATGGAGAGAGCCGGGATGTCATCGATACCAGTTCGGATTTGATTCTTTACGATGTAGAATCCAATACGGTGAACCCGGATCCGAAAATTTCCAGCCCCGATTTTATGGAAACATATCCCAACTGGTCACCCGACGGCCGGTACCTGTACTTTTCCAGGGCACCACAGCTGGGGGCGGATTTTGATCTGGCAAAAGACTATCGCAAGATAAAGTACGATATTGCGCGCGTTGCTTTCGATGCTGCAGCCAAAAAATTCGGAGATGCCGAAAGCGTCATTTCTGCAGCCGAAACAGATAAAAGTGCGACCCATCCACGGGTGTCTCCGGACGGCAGGTTTTTACTATTCTGCATGTCGGAGTACGGCAACTTTCCGGTTTTCCGCCCCGATGCCGATTTGTTTTTACTGTCGCTGGAGACCCAGGAGGTTTTCCGCCTGAACGCCAACAGCAACGGACCGGAAGGATTTCACAGCTGGTCCAGTAACAGCCGGTGGATCGTGTTCACCAGCAAAAGGGACAATCCGGTTTTCACACGTTTATATATCGCCTATGTCGACAAGGACGGAACCGGATACAAAGCGTTTATTTTACCGAGAAAAAATCCGCAGGATTATGATTCGATTTTTATGGCGTACTCCGTTCCCGAGCTGATCGTAAAACCCGTGCCGTGGAGTGTGCATCAGCTTCTGGATGCCGCATTCGATCCGGCACGTGCGCAAAAAGCCCGGATGGATAAAAATTATTCCATTCGGCCCGATACGACGGAACTGCCGGATTTAAAGACGACGGATTATCCTTGATTTTCTGCTTGATTTTTTCAGAAATATTGACTAGTATTTTGCGAAGGGATTAAAAGGTCATCAGCGTGGGAATTTAAATGGGATGGTCAAGTGGACTTTTTACTCCCATGGCACCTTTGTTCATGACATGCGTATAAATTTTTGTTGTTCGGACATCTTTATGACCGAGTAATTGCTGGACGGTTCGGATATCATAACCGTTTTCCAATAAGTGAGTAGCGAAAGAATGACGAAATGTGTGGCAACCGGCGTGTTTACAAATGCCTGCTGCTTTTGAAAAACGACAGGTAGTCGTGCTGTTTTTTTGCCTATGTTATTTCAAACTGGCCGGGTTCTATTTTGAGAACATTTTTATAGAAAAAAACGATGGCATTAAGCGCCTGGTTTTGTGTAGATGCAGCGACACTCATCCTTACGGCCAAATGAGTCAGAAATTCAGATATTTCATAATTTGACATTTCAGCCGGATGTCTTTTATTGTGGTATAAAATGTATTTTTTAACCCAATAAATATATGCTTTTTCAGTTTTGTAACTATAATGTTTCAAACGTAAGACATCTCGGAGCTGATCAAGAATTTTCTTTTTCATATAAATTTCCTCTTTA
>JAFGEC010000192.1 GCA_016931775.1 Candidatus Zhuqueibacterota bacterium
ACATGGCAAAGTGAAAATGTTTACCTGATTAAAAAATACAATTTTTATGTGAGCAGCACGCTTACCATCGAACCGGGTACCGTTGTTAAATTTAGTTCGGACGGGCCGGATTGTATCCTTGGAAGGTCGGGAAAGATTCTCGCCCAGGGGACTGCGGATAAATATATCATTTTTACATCCTCACTGGATGATTCCTCCGGCGGAGATACGAATAACGACGGCAGTGCTTCGACTCCCGCCCGGAAGGATTGGGGTGGGATATATCTGAACGGGTACAGCGGGTCAGTATTTCACTATTGTAAATTTCTTTACGGCGGTGACGGCGGCAACAGCGGTACCTTGTATATCTCTGACGGCGCACAGGCCACAGTTCGTTCCTGCATTTTTGCCCATAATGACGGTAACTATGGTGGTGGTTTTTATTCGGCGCTTCACGCAGCCGGTGCCGCAGCGGGAACGATCATCGAAAACAATATTTTTTACGATAATGTTCGTCCTCTCACGATTAATTGTCTGTTAAATCTGAATGACAGCAATGTGTTTCACAACCCGGATAATATTACTGAGAAAAATACCTATAATGGCATCTGGGTGTATACAACGGATCATATCACGACCAATGTCAGCTGGGGAGAAACCGAGGTGCCGTTCCTTGTCGATGATGGTGACTTTTGGATCAACAGGTCCGCACGGCTTACATTGGCCGATAATGTTGTGTTGAAATTTACCCGCAACAGTATCATGTTGCTTGCCGACGGCGCACAGGCGATTGTTAACAGGAACGGAACCGGTGTGTTTTTTACATCGATGAAAGACGATGGACACAAAGGCGATACCAATGGCGACGGAAACAGGTCTGCCCCGGCCAACGGAGATTGGGGCGGCATTTATGATGACAGCGGTGCCACTCCTATGCCTTACTACTTTAACTGGCCGAATATTTTGTATGACAGCCATTAACTATGCGTTAACCTTTCCAATAACCTATATTTTTTGTATTAAAAAAAAGAGGCCGAAATGAAAACAAATCCGGTTATACTCAAATCAACTTTTTATAATATGATACAGATTTTTTCTCAGCCCAAAAAAGCCTGGACCCGGGTACAAAATGGTGAGATAAGCAGCAATGAATTCTGGAATACAATGCTGATATTTTTGTGCCTTCCTCTGGTATTTGTTCTTGCCGTCAATATTTTATACATCGGCAGCGTTTTATCCATCATGTTTAAAACTTTGCTATATAGTGCAATCGTTCTTTTAATATACTCCGTCTGGATTAATCTCTATTTAAAAAACACGGAAACCGAAATTTTAAAAATTTTTGAAAACATAGAGTGGAAATCGCTGATTGAGGAAAAGAGTACATTGATGGCAGCTTATTTTCTGATACCGTTGGTGACTTTTAATATTATTGAAACAATTATATTTTTTTTGATGAGAAACCTGGCACGGCCGTTATTACGGATTGTTTATCTCGTCGTTCTGGTATATTGTATTTATATGTTATACCTTGGGATAAAAACGGTGATGGGTTGTAAAACGCGTAAAGCCATCTCTGTTACCACCGGTATTGTTGTTTTAGGTTGTCTGGGTATTGGAATCGTGTATTTAATCCTTAGTCCGATCGGTTGGGGTGGGGTGTCGAATTTTTGGCAGTATTTTTTTTAAGGGCCGATTTGATAAATCATTCCTGCATTGTTTGGACGGGAACATATATTTCCACCAATTTCCGAACGCCGCCTCGTGCTGTTCATAGCTGCCGGTCATCTCCAGTGCTGCATAATCAAACGGCTCAATATTTATAATCTCGATTTTTTGTTCTTTTTTATCCTCCTGGGCAAAAGTTATCGAAATTTGTACGGAACACAGAACCATTAAAATGAATAGTTTTTAAAAAGTGATAAAAAAGATTTGAGCAGAAATGATAATATTACTAATTTATGCTTTTTTATTTTGCCTTTGCGATCTTGGCGGCCTCTGCGTTTATCTGTTTTTTATCATTCAAACCATGACCATAAATTTAAAAACGAATCACCAGCGCAGCTTTCAGTGGGCCCCTGACAAGAGCCACCGCCTTTGGCGGTGGTAATTGACTATAAACAAATATTTAACGGATTAAATCTTTTATTGCAGATCCCTCAAAGGACAAATACCGATTAACGTGGCAGATCTTTGTAATTCGATTTATTGTTAATCGTTTCTGAGCCGGATTAAAAATATTTATAAGGAGCCACCCAATGATACAAGTGATGAATATGTCCTGTAGAACATCCTGCCTCCGGCAATCGCCGGTGTTGCATGGGTTCCCTCTTTGATCTGATTGACCGCAAACAATTTGTTTTTACAGGTTGCAACCAAAATATCGCCGGCAAGGACCGGAGAAGTCAGGCACCGATGATCCATAACACCGAGTTCCCATATTTCGGTTCCGGTTTCCGGATGAATCAGGCTGAAACCGTGGGCCTCACTGGTAAAAAGCAGACCGACTCCGGCGTTTTTTTGCGGTACCAGACAGGGAGTGCTGAACGAACAACGGGAATCACCGTTTCGGGGCAATGACCACACTGTTTTGCCAGTATGACGGTTGACAGCAAACCATAGGCTTGGAGAAGATGATTGCTCCTGCTCGATGGCAAAAACGACGTTTTCTCCGGCCAGCACAGGTGACGTGCCGGTACCGTGCTTGGAATTCGTGCCGGGGAAAATCGATCGCCAAACCTGTTTCCCTTGGTGAGTCAGAGCCGTCAATGTCGACAGGCTGTCCGTCATCCATAACAGATAAATCCGCTCCTTGTCCAAAACCGGTGTTGATGAAGCATAACTGTTGTCGGCATGTTTTGAATACGTATCGATCGGGAACGGTTTCTGCCATTCCAGTGCTCCGCTGGAAGCATTTACTGCGTAAATAAATCCGGTCATTTTGTCCGTATCGGCACTGGTCACAAAGACCTTTTCCCCCCAGACCACCGGAGACGAATGTCCATTGCCCGGGATGGGGATTTTCCAATTGACATCCGTTTCCGTCCATTGCAATGGAATGATTGTGGCATCGCTGATGCCCTGGCCGTTATGACCCCGGAATCGCGGCCAGCACATTTCTTCCATTTTTGCGTCTTTCGCTTCGAGTAGCGGATTGAATGTTAAGACCAGCGCGGCCAAGGTAAAAATGATGAAAAATTTTTTGTCCATGATGTTTTTTATTTTTCCAGTATCCTGTAACTTTATCACTAACACAATTATCCCTTAAAATTTTAATATTTTAAAAAGGTAATGAATCATACTCACATTTTCAATCAAATAAACGGCTATTTGAGTGTTATGGGGCAAAATATTTAATTTGTAACTGAATGAAAGGACGAATCCGATGCCATCGTCGAGATTTCTTAAGTGGGTGTAACAATTTAATATGATCGACGATTCGTGTTGAATGCCCGTTATCTATTAGGAAACAAGTATTTATCTGGATTTTCGTTTAAAGCCTACATTTGCGACAAAATACTTTTTAAAATTTGGAATAAATATAATTCAAGATTTTTCAACTTTTAATTCTACAAAATTTCAGGGCACTCCTGATAAATCACTCCCTTTAACGGTCATTTGGAATTGCCTTTATAAACAGGGCCGTCCGGCTTAATCCGATTTTTGGCGAATCAATCGGATTTAAACCTGCTTCCGTACACAATTGTCGCTGCGCTCCAAACTGTTGCACAGTTGTGTGTATTTTGGGTTCAACCAGCAGATATTTTCCATCCGGTTTGAGGACATTGAATATTTTGGCCAGAAAGGCCTTCTTGTCGGGAACCTCGTGCAGCATCCAGAACGTCAGGCAAAAATCGACCGATTGTGGGCGTTCCGCAAATATATCCATGTCTTGAAATGTTTCAATCCTTTCGGCAACACCATTTTTCCGGGCTCGCCGAGATAAAATGGCCAGCATTTGCGGCTGGATATCCACGGACAGAACTTTGCCTTCTTTACCGACCAGTTTTGCCATGGCAATGGAATAATATCCCATCCCGCAACCGATATCCACAACCGTGGCACTGTGTTTGACATACGGCGCCAGGATTTGCCGGGGATTTTGAAAAATACGCCGCAGCGGATTGTCGAATGTATAACCAATCCACCAGGGACAAACGTGGGTGCTTGTTAAAATTGATCTGAAAGTTGGTTGAGTCATGATGTCTCTGTCTCCTTCGTATGCAAGTTTGTTATTGAATTGTCACGGTTGTTATTTTTTACATTATTGAAAACGATTACGATAGGACGATATTTTGTGTATTTTATTAAAAATATTTTTGCCGGAAATCCCGTTGCATTTTTGCATATTTGTTATTACTATATCATTATAATTCTTCACTCTCGAAAAACCTGATGTAGGTACCGGATAAAACAAAAATATATCAAAAAAATGCAGCAGGCCGATATGAAGCGAAATTGTTTTATTTTCTTTCTCCTTTTTATTTCAACAGTCCGGTCGCAAACCTACTATGTGGCAACCACCGGCAATGACAATAATCCGGGAACCCAAGACCAGCCATGGGCGACCATTCAAAAGGCAGCGGACACCGCCGTTCCCGGCAGCACGGTAATGGTACGCGGTGGTGTATATAACGAGCAGGTGAATGTGAACGTTTCCGGGGACGAAGCAAACGGTTACATTACAATACGAAACTTTCCGTCGGAAGTTCCTGTCATTGACGGTAGCGGTCTCGGAGTGCCCGGCGGGGCCGCTGGCCTGGTGACTTTTGGAAACGTGAGCCGCCTGACGATGCAAGGATTCGAATTGCGCAATTATTCCTCCGGTCAAAACGGTGTAACCCCTATGGGTATCTACCTCCATGGAACGGCACACCACATATCCATTCTGGAAAACACGATTCACAATATTTCAAGCACGGCCAATAACGATGCCAATGCGCACGGCATTGCCGTTTACGGTACATCGGCCGCCGCATCCATCCATGATTTGCTGATCCAGGGAAACGAACTGTTCGAATTGACTTTGGGTTCCAGCGAGGCGTTGGTTCTGAACGGCAATGTGGAATTCTTTCAGGTGGCAGACAATCGGGTGTATGACAGCGACAATATCGGTTTGGATTTTATCGGATATGAAGGAACCTGTTCCGATCCTCAACTGGACCGTGCGCGTTCAGGTGTGGTGACGGGAAATAAAATCCATGATATTTCATCCTACGGGAATCCTGCATACGGCAACGAATACGCAGCCGGTGGTATCTATGTGGACGGCGGTAAAGATATCGCCATCGAAAACAATACCGTATACCGCTGCGACATCGGTATCGAGCTGGCCAGCGAGCACCGCGATCGCTGGACCGAGGCAATAACCGTCTCGCATAACATTTTATTCCGTAACCGGCTTACCGGTATATCACTGGGTGGTTACGATACCCGCCGCGGCGGCACCCGCAACTGCCGGTTTATCAATAATACCTTGTTTGAAAACAATTCCCTGAAGGATTGGAACGGCGAAATGCTGTTCCAATACAACACCCAGAACAACACAGTCGAGAACAATATTTTCTTCGCCAATAACCAGAGCATTTTAATCGCCAATCCTTTCACCCTGAACGCCGGAAACATACTGGATTATAATCTCTACTACGCACCGGCCGGGGCGGCCGGCAGTGAGTGGGAGTGGAAAAGTACCAGTTATGAAGGATTTACGACCTATAAAACCGCCACCGGAAATGACGCCCATTCGCTTTTTGCCGATCCGCTTTTTGCCGACGTTGCGTCGGGCGATTTTTCCCTGCTCTCCCCGTCTGCCGCTATCGATGCGGGTGATCCGGATCTGGACGGCGACGGACAGGATTGGCAATCCGATGATGACGACCGGGATCCCGATGCGACGCGTTTGGATATCGGCGCGGTTTATTTCCACCAGGGCTCGCGACAGGATGGCGCCGTTCGTGTCGCCGTTTCTGTGACCGGCAGTTTGCAGAATCCGGCCTGGTCGCCGGACAACTCAGAAATGCTTTTTACCCGGTTTATCAACGGTTACAACCGGGAACCGTCAGAGCTGTATGTGTACTCTTTTCTAACCCAAACTTTTCGTTTGCTGGTTTCTGAAGGCAGCGGGAATGTAAATTTACCCGGTTCCGCCTGGAATGCCGCCACTGATTATATCGTGTTTTCATCATCCCGCGAGCCGCATGACGAGATTTTCCGTATTCCGGCGGACGGTATACCAGGTCAGGAAGTCCGTGTCACCAATCGCAGCGATAAGATGGCCTACGAACCCTCGTTCTCACCCGATGGCCTGTGGGTGGTGTTCGAATCCCATCCGCTGGAAACCGCGGAAAACGGTGTGATTTTCAAATGCCATGTGGATGGGACAGGTTACCAGTCGTTGACTGCTACCGATGATGACTGCCGTCAGCCCAACTGGTCACCCGCCGGTGGTTTTATCGTATACCAGCGGCTTCAAAACGGTCAATGGGATTTGTGGCTAACGGATACCGGTGGAGCCGTTCATAAAAAACTGACCGGCGGTCCCGGTGACAAAACCGATGCGTCTTTTTCGCCGGACGGTAAGTGGATCGTTTACAGTGCCGATAACGGCGCTTTGCCCTTTGCCAATATTTTTGTGATTCCGGCCCGAGGGGGAGAGGCGATTCGAATAACGAACTATAACGGCTACGACGGCGCCCCGTCCTGGTCTCCCGACGGGCGTTTCATTTTGTTTGAATCCTGCCCCGGGGACCCGGACGATGGACCCGGGACGGACATTTGGCAAATTCCCGCCCTGCAGGAAACGGTCCGTTACGAATTTCCGCAGGCAGGCTGGTATATGGTGTCGCTTCCGGTTTATCCTGCCGACAGGACGGCAGCGGCGCTTTTTCCGGCCATGAGCAGCGGCTGGTGTTACGAATGGACCTTTGAAAATTTGTACCGCCAGACGGATACACTGGACGTCGGCCCGGGATACTGGGTATATATGGACAGCCCGGGATCGGTGGATGTTTCCGGAAT
>JAFGEC010000193.1 GCA_016931775.1 Candidatus Zhuqueibacterota bacterium
CCGACTATCCGTCCTGATGCCCCGACCGGTGTCACGGCACGCAGCGATCAAAACTCCGCCCTCGTTCTGTGGGACTCGCAGGATTTTGAGTATGTCAAACATATTAATATTTACCGGTCCGAGTCTCCGGTCGGTGGCTATTCTTTAATCGGTTCCAGGTCAAAAAAGACGACGTCCATGACCAATCCCCAATTGAGTGCTGGAAACACGTACTATTACAGGGTAACGGTTGTGGATACGGCGCGTGTCGAGTCCTTTCTGTCCGACGCCGCTGTTGTAACGCCCGGATCCTCCTTTACCATGCAGTCGGAAGATGCCGATCTTACCGGCACTGTATGGGTTGATGATAACCATCCCGGCTTTCACGGCACGGCCTTTACCAATTTTGATGCCAGCAACAGTTCGGTCGAATTTACTCATATGCCGGGTTTCGGCGGTGGAGAGCGCACGTTGATTTTCCGCTATGCGCTTGGCAACACCAGTCGAACGGGTTCTTTAATCGTGAATGGCGTGCCGCAAAGCCTGACCATGCAAGGCACGGGTGATTGGACCAATTGGGTCATTGACAGCGTTGCCGTTTTGCTGGAAAGCGGTTATGAGAATACGATCCGGTTCAGTGTTACCGGTTCCGATTTCGGCAATCTCGATGAGATAACGATTGCCGCAAAGCCGCTGGCCGCCGTGAAATCTCTGCAAGATTCTGGCATTCCGGTGAGCTATCAACTGCAACAAAATTACCCCAATCCCTTTAATCCTGAAACAACCATTCGCTACAGTCTGCCTTTTGCAGAGTTTGTCACATTGACGGTGTACGATATTTTAGGAAAGAAAATTAAAACGCTGGTCAATGAAAACAAAGCACCGGGCCGGTATCAGGTAATCTGGGATGGAAAGGATGAGAATGGTCTAAAGGTGGCGTCCGGTGTCTATGTGTATCGTTTAAGCGCCGGTAAATTTGTGCAAAGTTTTAAAATGTTGCTCATCAAATAAGACGAACGAAGAATGATGTTTGGTTATTTGTTGATGAGAAGGAATATTTTTTAGCGTTTTCAGGATATTTTTGATTTCTGATCGCCCTGGGGCAGAATCCCGGGGCGTTCAGCTTTATCAGCAACTGCTAAAAAGGATACAGTTTACATCGGGATCGTAAAATCCTTTTCATAACACCCGGGGATGGGGTGGCTTGAGTACGGTAAAATTATTTCAGACTTTTATACTTTTTTTAACAAATATTTGCAGCATTCCCGGCCACCCAACACCTGAAGTTTGAAGGGGAATTCATGCTCACTTACGGGTGGTTCTAAACGACTTATCGGATATAACGAGACTTTCAATCATCGCATACTTGATCGACTATAATTTTAGAATCCAACTGAGCTTTCACCATTCGTCAATATTTCTTCTTGCATTTTTCACGTGAATTATTTACTCTTTTGTAAGGGTAAAAAATCAATAATGTGGGTATTCATGAGGAATGATCGAGAAAATTTTTTGCTCCCATTAAAAATGCGGGAGATGACGCAAATATTCAAGTGGCCTAAGATATTATTATTAAAAAATTTGTATCGCAAATATCTGATGATAAACATAGTGGTGGTTTGATATCAATCGTTAGCCGGCCGCTGGTTATGCTGAGTGATACCTTCATATCCGGTTGTTCAAAAGCTAGCGATGATATGTTACAGGGCTGCCTGATGGAGTAAACGATTCCAGCCAGCAAAGCCGTAAGTAATCGAAAAGAAGGAGAAAAAGAATGAAATACAGATATTTTAGTGCTAATGAATCGGGGCATCATCGGAGACTATTTTTTAAGCATATAGTCGTTTTATGGATATCTTCAGTTATGTTACTCGGGTGTGGTAACTCATCAATTGATGAAGACGATCGTATCACTGCTGAGACACTCGAAGCTGCGGAAAAAATTGCAGGTATTAAGTTAAATAGCAATGAAAGAAAGAAAATTTTAGAAAGGATTAATAGTAACTCTAAAACATATAAAAACTTTAGGGAACAACATTTGAATTATTATTCGTATCCGTCTGTGGTATTTAATCCAGTACCTCCCGGGATTACATTCGAACATGATCAAAAACCGCTCATTTTCTCAAAAGTAAAAATTCAAAGACCAAAAAATATAAAAGATCTGACATTTTATTCTGTGCTGCAACTTGCTGAGCTGTTAAAAAAACAGCAGATCACCTCTCTGGAATTGACAGAACTATATCTGTTAAAGTTAAAAAAATATGATAAAAAGCTAAAGTGTGTTGTTACTCTTACAGAAGATCTTGCGATTAAACAAGCAAAAAAAGCTGATATTGAAATTAGTTCTGGAAACTATAAGGGACTTTTACATGGAATACCTTATGGAATAAAAGACCTGTTTTCTGTTAAAGGATATAAAACAACTTGGGGTACAAAGGTTTTTGAGGAAAGAATAATAGATATCGATGCGACTGTGGTAAAAAAACTTGAAGAAGCTGGAGCAATCCTGGTAGCTAAACTTGCAACAGGGACATTGGCATCTGGAGAAAAGTGGTATGGAGGTACGACGAAAAGTCCATGGACCTTAGAACCTTCCGGAGGTTCGTCAGCAGGACCTGCTTCTGCTGTTGCTGCTGGCTGTGTTGCTTTTAGTATTGGCACTGAAACAAACGGATCAATGGTATCACCTGTCGATATTTGTGGTGTTACTGGCTTGCGTCCTACATTTGGCCGGATAAGCAGGTATGGCTGTATGCCGGTTAGCTGGAGTTTTGATAAGGTCACTCCTATTGCCAGGACAGTAGAGGACTGCGCTGCCATATTTGATGCAATAAAGGGTCAGGATTCATGCGATAATTCTGTCGTTGACCTTCCTTTTAATTGGGATGCGGGTTATAATATTGAAGATTTAAAGATAGGATATCATTCCAACCTTTTTGATAGGGAAGAAAAAGGCATCGAGCCAGATGAGGATCAAAAAAGTTGGTTTTATTCACGTCGTCCTTATATAAAAAAAGTATTTGAAATTTTTAAAGAGAAAGGATTCGATCTTATTCCACTTGACATTCAGTTACCTCATAAAGGCGAAGGGATTATGATGGCAGTAGAAGCCGCGGCTGCCTTCGATGAATTTACCAGAAGTACAATAGATGACCAGGTTGAAGATCAGAAATGGCTAAATTATCACCGTGCACATCGTTTTGTACCTGCCGTAGAATACATTCAAGCAGCCAGATACAGAACCTTAATGATTCAGAAAATGAATGAGATAATGAAAGATATTGATGTGTATATTGAAATGACATGGTCTACCAACTGGAGTACTAATGTAACTGGACTTCCGATTGTTGTTGTTCCATGTGGTTTCCACAAAAACGGACAACCAACCAGCGTTACTTTTGTTGGTAAACTATACCAGGAGGCAAAACTAATGGCAGTTGCTAAAGCATTTCAGGATGCTACGGATTATCACTTGGAAAAACCGGAAGGATTTGATTAAACAACAGAATCCAATAATTTTTATAATTCATTGGTCGGTAAGTGGCAAAATTAAACATGAATACATCTAATAAACATAGTCGCGGTTTGCAATTAACGGCCTTGGAAATGCACAACGCCTGATACTTTAAACGGGTAAATTTAAGTGTGCGGTAAAACAGCGTATAACCAGGGCATCAAGTCGGGCGCAAAGCGCGTCCGATGATTTGGGCTAAGTGAGGGTTTTTAAATCGTTTCACGCCGCTTATGCCCAAATCGTTATACATTCCAAAGAGAACCATATGAAAATTAAAACGATACTATTTGATTTTGATTACACATTGGCGGACTCGTCGAGGGGCGTGTTCGAGTGCGTCAATTATGCGCTTGAACGTATGGGCTTGCCCAAATTTTCCTATGCTGATGTTTGTAAAACGATCGGATTGTCACTGCCGAACACTTATTTTTATTTGACTCATCGAGACAATGAAGATGAGATAAAAAAATTCAAAAATTTATTCATTGAGAGAGCCGATCAGGTAATGGTGGAAAACACACGGATATTTGATGTTGTTCCCCAAACATTGAAAAAACTCAAGGCTTTTGATATCACTCTTGGAATTGTCTCCACGAAATTCAGACACAGAATAAAGTCCATCCTCAAAAGGGAAAATTTGTTAGATTATTTTCATGTAATCGTCGGTGGGGAGGACGTTGTATCACACAAACCAGATCCGGAAGGACTTTTACTGGCTCTGTCAAAGCTGGCGGTTCTACCGGAAAATTGTATATTTGTTGGTGACAGCCGTGTGGATGGTGAACTGTCAGTTCGGGGAAAGATAAAGTTTGTCGGCGTCTGCACCGGTACGACAAAGCGCGAGGAATTTAATCATTATTTTCCGTTATTTGTGTGTGATACCATCGAGCAGTTACCGGATTATTTAATTAAAAAAAATATGATATGACGCGTGTGTTAATCCGGTTGCCGTTGCTGTTTTTACGCTTATTACACAAAGTCTTTCGACCGATGACCGCTTCGGCTTTGTACAGTGTGTATCACCGCTTAAGCTCACGTTATTTTGAAAAAGGACACGCTGCTATGAATATTTTAAAATGTTGCATTCTTATATTGTTGTCCATGTTATCCGTAAACGAAAGAGTTATGGGCCAATTTCCTCTCAAATTAATTGAAAACGGGCGAAGAAAAAGGTTTTTTCGTCATGCTGGTGCCGTGTTATTTGGGATACTATACCGATCCCGGGCTGCTTGAAAAAATAAGAGCCTCTGCCACGGCTACGTGAAATTGAATGATCCGGATGATGACGGAAAAGATTATCCAACTCGTGTTTATTGCCCATTCCATTCTATGGATCAATCAGTACATGAGAATTGTTCGTAAAAAGTCCGAAATATCTGTGTTTATCTTGTATAGATTCAAAGCATGACAATATGAATGTTTACAGGCCCATCTGCTAAACATTGTAAATTCGGTATAAATTTTCACTTGACTTGACTTATGAAAAGTTGCATATTGTTGATACATGGCTCCTGACCGATACCGAGGAAAACCAGCGGGGCACCTGCCGACCAAATGCTATTCAATAAAAAAGGAGACGAGTATGAAAAATCAAAAATATTCTAGTGGATTTTTGATAATTTTAACCCTGTTGACCCTTTGTGTTGTACACGTCAACGGAAAAATCAATGATGCTGGATTTCTTTTTGAACAGACTGTCTCACCATCTGCCAGAATTTACCCGCAAAAGGATGTTCCGGCTTTATCCACAACGGATTCCGTCGAGGTGGTTTTCCCGGATTCGATGCTGGAAAAAGCTGTGCGTGAAGCCCTGGGAATCCCTGTAAATCCTGTTTTTAGTACCGATATGGCCGGGTTGACTGAATTTTCGGCATTTGGACGGGAAATAGCGGTTTTAACCGGTCTGGAGTATGCCGTAAATATGACACATCTCTCTCTTAATAATAATAAAATTATAGATTTAACGCCGCTTAAGGATTTGACCTCGCTTTTAAATCTCAATCTTGACTATAACAAGATTACAGATATTTCCGGTTTATCAGGACTTGTAAATCTGACTTTTCTCAATGTTGGGAATAATCAACTCACAAATATCAATGGGATTCAGAATTTGACCGAATTGACCTACCTTGGGCTTTACTGGAACTCGATTGTCGACATTTCTCCGCTTCAAAACCTCACCAAACTGACCGAACTGGCTCTCTATGGGAATTCAATAAACGATATTTCACCTATAAAAAACCTGGTTAATTTGATATCGATTAATTTGTTTAACAATCAAATCAGCCACCTGGCGCCACTGGCAAACCTGCCGGTTTTAGGCCAGCTAAACCTCAGTTCCAATAATCTCAGTGATATCTCCGACCTGACCAACCTGGTAAACCTCCATATAATTTATTTGGCCAACAATAATCTAAGTGATTTAAGCGTACTAAAGAATTTACCTAATCTAAGTTCTGTTTATTTTGGATTTAACCGGATTTCGGATATCTCTGTGTGTAAAGATCTGCAATATTTGTATATTTTTGTCGGTAATAATAACAGGATCAGCGATCTTTCCGCTTTGCGTGATTTAAAGAGACTTGGTCAAATCAATGTAGATTTTAATCTGTTGGATAACGGAGATTTATCCGATTTGTACAATCACGATGAACTGGCCGAATTGAGATTAAGGGGCAATCCGGGTGTAACCAGTGGTTCCGCGGTGCAGCAACTCGGTGATAATCTTTTAAAAATGACCTGCCAGGATATTCAATGGGATGGCACATGTGGTAAGGATTCATCCCTGGCCGTTATCGTATGGACTTCACCGCGTGATACGGCATATGTAAACAAGACCGTGACTGTTCAGGCCACTGCGACAGATAAGAACCAGAGCAAGGTGCAGATGAATATCGACTGGGGGGATGGTCAGATGTCCGGCTATTCCGAATTGAAAGACAATGGCGCGACCTTTCAATTTACTCATGTTTATCCTATTACCGGCACTTATGAGATCAAGGTTATTTCCAAAAATGAACAAGGCGTGGAAACCAGCTGGTCTCAATCCATCTGGTTACCGGTTGTCGAATCACCTTCATCGGTCCGGCAGGTGGCGGCTGTGGCACATTCTTTTCATTTGTATCAAAACTATCCCAATCCCTTCAATCCTGTAACAACTATTTTCTATCAGCTGGATCGACCGGCGGAGGTTCAGGTGTCGATCTATAACACGCTTGGACAAATTATGACCATTCTGGTCCAGCAGACACAGGCAGAAGGAGAATACATCTGCAACTGGAATGCAAAGGATTTTCCCAGTGGAATCTACTTTGCCTGTCTTAAAGCAGATCAGGTGGTTCTGATGAACAAGATGATTTTAATGCGATAAACTGGTGTTTCGGTAACCTGCCCGTGCCTACTGAGCCGGCGTTTCCGGCAGACATGGACACGCTCAACATACTTTTTGCCGAAGATGCCGATTATCAGTTTCCCTTTGGCCAATTACCGCTGAACAAGGCGCTCCGCCGGACAGCAATTCCGCCGCGCTTCATTGCTGCCGGTGAGCTTGGTTCGCCGTGCCTGAAAAGATGATACGGCGAATCGGACGACTCAGGAGCTTTGCCTTGAGGGCACATGCTAAGAAGCCACGGCGAATTTGCGATTGTAATATTCTCGTTTTAAGGAGGGAATAGGTAGCGTCTCCCCATATTAAAAAATGAGCCTGAATCGCACGATGAAAAAGGCAAAGTCATGAAGGTATTTCTCAAGATTTTTTTCGTTATTTTATTTAGTA
>JAFGEC010000019.1 GCA_016931775.1 Candidatus Zhuqueibacterota bacterium
CCTTACAAATATTAAAATCACATAAATTTGGCAAAAGGAGGTGCGTCGCACCTATCCTGTGCCACCCGAAACTGAGGTTTTACAAAAATCCGCAGATTCTATTTGATTTTCTGCCTTTTATTCCCTAATTTTACAAGCTTGTATCTAAATGGCCGGTTGAAAATATAAAAAGCCAGGATTCCATTGAAAGTCAGCGTTGTCATCGTCAGTTATAATGTGCGTGAATTTCTTCAACAGGCGCTTGCTTCGCTGGAACGGGCGCTGAGCGGAATAAAACACGAAATATTTGTTGTAGATAACGCATCCTCGGACAGCAGTGTAGAATATGTGCGACGTTCTTTTCCAAAGGTCAAGGTGATCGCCAATGCGGAAAACGTCGGCTTTGCCCGTGCCAACAACCAGGCCATCGCCCGGTGCAGCGGCGAGTTTGTTTGTTTGATCAATCCGGATACTGTGGTACAGGAAGACACTTTTTCTGTGTTATTGGATTTTTTTGCACGGAATTCCGATGCGGGCGCAACGAGCTGCAAGGTTTTAAATCCGGACGGCTCGCTGCAGCTGGCATGCCGGCGAAGTTATCCCACACCGTGGGTTGCGTTTACAAAAATTATCGGTCTGGCCCGGCTGTTTCCTCACAGCAGGCTGTTTGGACGCTATAATTTGACATATCTCGATCCCGGGCAGGTCGCACCTGTGGATGCGATTTCCGGCTCTTTTATGTTTGTTCGAAAGTCCGTTATCGATAGTGTGGGCATGCTGGATGAGTCGTTCTTTATGTACGGTGAGGATCTGGATTGGTGTTTCCGGATCAAGCAGGGCGGGTGGAATATTTATTACGTGCCGGACACACAGATTATCCATTTCAAAGGTGAGAGCTCCAAAAAAAGCCCGTTTGAACAGCGCCGGCTTTTTTACGAAGCCATGCGGCTGTTCGTCAAAAAACATTTTAACAGAGGCGGCGCTTTCTTGCCGTCGTGGATTCTGGTGCTTGCCATATATATGCGCGGCCTTTTATCCTTTGTGTCGGGTACGGCAAAATACATGTTGCGCCCGTGTATCGATTTTCTGGTGATGACTTTTTCACTGGCGGCCGCTATTTACTTGCGTTTTTATCCCGAATTTCCGTGGCGGCCCTTTGTTCCGGTTCATCTGTTTTACAGCATAATATTGCTGCTCAGTCTTACGTCCCACGGTGTTTACAGCAGGTGGAGGTTTTCCGGCACCAAATCGTTGTCAGCGGTCGGCATCGGCTGGCTGATCAACAGTTCATTGACATTTTTTTTCAAACAGTACGCTTTTTCGCGTCAGGTTGTCCTTCTGGCCGGTGCTATAAACTTTGTCACCATACCCGGATGGCGCTTTTCCATCAACTGGCTGGCGAACCGCAATATAGAAATTTTTAAACGGCTGCTGGGCAGGGCGCTATGGCAGCGGCGGGCGGTCGTCGTCGGCGACATCAGGTCTGCCCAAAAAATCATACGCCGACTGAAGACACGGGTAAACGCACCGTACTTTTTGCACGGTGTTGTGCTCACCCAGGTGGACCGGGTGGAGGATAAGATCGAAGGTTTGACCGTACTCGGAGAATTGGACCACTTGGACCAGATTATCGAGCGTGAGAAGGTACAGGAAGTGATTTTTTCAACGGACCGGCTGCCCTATGACCGGATTCTGGCGACTGTCGCCGGTGCACACGGTTCTCACATCAGTTTTAAACTGGTGCCCAGCAATGTGGATGTCATAATCGGCAAAGCCACCATCGACTATCTCGATAATATCCCGTTTGTCGATCTGGACTATCGTTTGCATGCGGCGTTTAACCGTTTTCTAAAACGTTTGTTTGACCTGGCCCTGGCTTTACCGTTACTGGTTTTGGGCAGCGGAATACTGGCCTGGCACCGATGGGTACGCGGCGTACATTTCGTCCGTACACCGGTTCAGGGCTTTGAAGGCCGGACGGTCTATCTTGAAAAATTTGAAAAAAAAGTGTGGTGTCACCAACTGGCCAACCTGTTTTCCATTATCCGTGGCGATGTGAGTTTTGTAGGCCGTGAAATCGACTCCGATGTGACCTTTCAGGCAGGTGATACGGCGTTGCTGGTAAAGCCGGGATTAACAGGATTGGAGCAGATCAATGCACATTTGGACCTGAATGAAGAAGACCGGATCAAGTATCTATTGTATTATTTAAAAAATTATACGATTTTAACGGATTGGAAGATTTTACTATTATCTCTTTTTAAAAAACAGCGAGTATAATTATGCCCAGTTTTATTTTGGATTTTGAAAAGCCGATCATTGAAATTCAAAAGCGTATTAATGAATTACGTGAAATTTCAAAAAATGAATCGCTTGATGTGGACAATGAAATTGAGCGCCTGGAACTTAAGGCGCAAAAGCTTCGTAAAGAAATATATTCAAGATTGACGCGCTGGCAGCGCGTTCAGTTGGCGCGCCATCCGGAACGTCCTTATACGCTGGATTATGTGAACAGGATGCTGACGGATTTTGTCGAATTGCATGGCGATCGTTTGTTTGCCGACGATCCGGCTATTATTGCCGGCATCGGTCAACTGGACGGTCAACCGGTTGCTATTGTCGGTCATCAAAAAGCGCGGGATGTCAAGGAAAAGCTGCGCCGGAATTTCGGTATGCCGCATCCGGAGGGGTACCGGAAAGCACTTCGGATTTTTAAAATGGCCGCCAAGTTTGGGCGACCGATTATTTGTTTTGTGGATACACTGGGTGCCTATCCGGGAATCGGTGCGGAGGAACGCGGCCAGGCCGAAGCGATTGCCCGCAATCTGTTCGAAATGTCCCATCTGCCGACACCGATTATCATTATAATTATCGGCGAAGGTGCCAGCGGCGGGGCTTTGGGAATCGGTGTGGGTGACCGCGTTCTTATGCAGGAGAATACCTGGTATTCCGTCATTACGCCGGAAGGGTGCGCCGCCATTTTGTACAGAGACGGAAGTAAAGCAGCCCGGGCCGCCGAAGCTATGAAGTTGACACCGACGGATCTGCTGGAGTTGGGTGTCATCGACCGTATTATTGAAGAGCCAAACGGCGCCGCCCACACCGATCACGACAAGGCCGCCGTCATTCTCAAACAGGTTATCAAAGAAGAATTGGAAAAATTATCAGACATACCCACCAGGGAACTCGTAAAACAGAGAGTTGAAAAGTTCGGCAAGATGGGGTACTGGGTAGAATAAGGGAGGGTACGAATGAGCTCAAAAGGACCGATAAATGAGCTGTATCATATTCGTTCTTTGGATGAAGCCCAAGAACGTATAGAGTATCTTCACTCGCTTATCGAAGCGAGCAAAGCGATAAATTCCACACTTGATCTCGTTCATTTACTTCAAATTATCCTGAAGATTGCCGTGGACCGAACCCACGCTGAAACGGGTACGATTTACGTTGTGGATGAGGAAAAAAATGAAATATGGTCCAAGGTAACCCATGATGATGAGGAAATTGAATTTCGGCTGCCCGTCGGGGAGGGTATTGCCGGATATGTCGCCCAAAGTGGCAGGACGTTGAATATAAAAGATGCTTACAGCCATTCGCGCTTCGACGCTCAATTCGATAAAAAGAGCGGTTTTCGTACCCGCTGCATGCTGTGTATGCCCATGCGGGACGCCAATGAAAAGATCATTGGTGTTTTTCAGATCATTAACAAACGTAAGGGCTTTTTTAGCACGGCGGATGAGGAATTTTTAGCGGGCCTCTCGGTTCATGCCGCGCTTGCGATCGATAAAGCCGAGTTGCATCAAAAGGCTGTTGAAAATATGGCGATCGAACGGGAAATGCAGCTGGCTGCCGATATTCAACAACACCTTCTACCGGCTACCCTTCCACAAGTCGATAATTATGAATTTTCAGCCATGAATCTGCCTGCAAAGGCGATTGGCGGTGATTATTATGATTTTATGCCCATCGATACCGAAAAAATCTGGTTTACAGTCGCCGATGTGGCTGGCAAGGGTATACC
>JAFGEC010000194.1 GCA_016931775.1 Candidatus Zhuqueibacterota bacterium
ATTTTTATACATTTAAAAATTTAACCTCAAAATCAATGGTGTAGAAAAAACAAATACTTACGACACAAGTCCGACAGGCTCCTAGAGACAAGAGAATCGATCGGTCCTCCGGCATCAATTCGCGCCGCGTCCTTTGCGGATGTATCATAGACGAGATAGCAGTTAATCTGGACCGGACCTGGTTATGCTACGGTTTTGTAAAACCAAAAAAAATTCATTTTTCAAAAACAGAATAATAGTTATCTTTGAACAATAAAACCTTTGATTTGACATCACCCAATTTAAAATTGTTAAGAAAGTATTTCATTTTTTGCATAATCTGATCGCGATTCGGATGTCTTAATGTGATAAATACGATGCCAAAATGTTCTTCATATTGAAATGGAATTGTGTGATAAAAATCTTTATCCGTTGTCAGAAATATTGCTTTCTTCTTTTGAGCCATTCTGAAAATATCAGAGTCATCAACCCCTTCATGCTTGGTCTTTCGTATATCGAATACCGTATGTCCGTTATCAGTTAATATTTTTGAAGCGGCTTTTGGAAAGTTTGCATCTAAAAAGAAATTCATAGATTGGCTGTATTATATTCTATTGTTTTAAAGTTAGACATTTCGCTTCCGAACTGTAATGCAGCCAAGATATCATCGCGTGTAATATTTGGGTAATCTTCAATAATTTGTTCAATTGTATCACCACCGGCAAGCGCCCCAAGTAAATTGCTAACCAGGACTCTTGTCCCTTTGATAACAGGCTTACCATGACAAACATTTGGATTTATTGAAATGCGATTATTCATGGATCACTCTCCAATTATTGCTATTTCCTTTTCAAAATTGTAATGAAATATATAGAGTATTTTATAATTAACCAACGTTTTTATTTTCCTTTTTTATAAGGATGCTAACGTTTTTTTAACTTGGCTGCACGTGGGTGGATATGTGAGGAGTGGGCAGCTCAAGTTCAAAAAACTGTTATCCGTATTCCTCAAGTAGTATGTAAAAGTGCTTGTTTAACTTTTTGCGGTATTTCTATAGGAGTGAAAAAAGATTCAGGATATATATAATCCTCACCACTTTCATCAACAATACGTAAATCACCTTTGGATTCAGCATCCTCATCAGGAATATTACGATATATTTTATATAATTCTAAAGAAGCGGGGTATCCTGAATTATTGATACAAACAACAAATTTTTGTTTAGATTTTTTTCGCATAATTTTAATCCAAGTATTTTTTTCTTTTTATTTCTTTTTTCCCTATACCGTGAGCTTCATACCAATGAAGTTCAGCAATACGAGTGGATCCATCTATAAATTTAATCTTTGCTATACCTCTCATTTTTCTCCATCGCCCTTTTCCATATGTCCTTCGCAAACGATCAATTTCTCTTATTGTATTTCCAACAGCAATTTTCTCGATATTTGTGATATCACTTATAATTTCAAAATTCATTATTTTTCCATTTGCAGTACAAATTTATTATAAAAAAACATGATCGAAATAACAATAAAAAACTTTTACATTATGCTTCTT
Source organism: Candidatus Zhuqueibacterota bacterium (assembly GCA_016931775.1). GTDB lineage: Bacteria > Zhuqueibacterota > Zhuqueibacteria > Residuimicrobiales > JAFGEC01 > JAFGEC01. Next base: position 1,537 of record JAFGEC010000194.1, read on the forward strand.
TTACTGGATAACGCTTGAGTTCACTTGCGCCGGGTTAGCCCCAGATGCCCCAATTAAAGACAACTTTGCTGCCCAACCGAGGTTAATAAAAAGCCAAGATTAGGCGTCAAGTGCAACGATTTGTTGGGCCGTTTTTTAATGTGCATAGTTTACTCTGTTTCCACATGCCAATCTTCAACCGACAAACCAACGAATTCAATGGCCTGTGTGCAAAACTGATAAATGCTCTTAGCTGATAAATTTACATAAACGTAAAATCCGTTGGGTAATTGGGAACTGCGTCTAAACCGTCCACCATCTGAACTAATAAAGCTTGGATATTGTTTGGCAAGAGCATCAAATAAATCCGGCTCTAAATCAGCTATGGTACTCATAGTCTTTATTAGGACATCACGCCACGATTGAACGATCATTTGTTGACCCAAAATTGTCAAAATCTTCGGCTTTTTCCCCGTAACATTATCTTCACTGGCTGATTCAGCTTGTTCATCGCCCAAATAAGGCCAAACGGTTAAAGCCAAGTCAACAAGAACATTAGAGCGTTTTTCAATCTCGGTTTTATCCCATTTCGACATAGACTCAAAATACCGATTGAGTTCAAGATGGCTTTTTATCAACCGTTTCCGCTTTTCGGAAAAGGTATCATTTGACAATTCCGTATTGTACGCGGTTAATGTTAGATTGCCCAAAGTGTGAAGATATAGCTCATACTCTACCTGCCATTCTTTACCAAGATGTTGCTCCCACCAATCCGTTAATTTTTGAGGCATAATGTGTTCTATTGAAAGGTCATCAAAGGGAACTTGTTCTTTGTGTAGATAGGAAGACTCTAGGGTTTCTAAAACCAATTTGGTCTTTACCGCTTTTTCTCTGGTTCCATAGAGTTTTGAGTCGATCAACCTTGTTCTGAACTCAACATCTTTGGGATAACCACGAGTTTGTAACGCAGAACAAACACCATCCACAAAATTTGGTAGGCTCTTTAAGTGCGCTTGTTCGTACAAAGGCGGGAATATCTTATTGAGTTGATTAGTCGGTATATTGCAAACAAAACGTCGTACAACAAAATTTTCAATAACCTGCAAGATTTTAACAAAATCATCAATGACCAACCTGCCCTGAGCATAATCATGATAACAGTTTAATAAAAACGGATATGCCGTTGTAACTTCAAGGCGATTAAGGCGCAACAAAGCGGCACGAATTTCAATATTGGGTTCGTTTTCTGGCGCAAGAAATTTTTGATAGTATCCGGCAAAAACAGCAATATCTTTCAGAGCCGTGAGCGCATCACTTTGCCCAACACGGTCTTTGAGGATGAAATAGACATCACTCTGTTTAACAAATGAACCATTCCTCATCAGGTAATGACGAATGCACTCTGTCAAATTATCACCCAATGCTGTTTGCATCGGTTCCCAATATTTGGCATGAATATTCTCTTGTTCATCCACATGAATCCGCATAAAAAAGTAGTTGCGAATCAAATCCGCCTGAGTAAGTGGGCGTCCTTTTGCGTTCAGACTTTCAAAAACCAGATGTGGATTGTCATCAACATCGAGTACAATACTTACTACTGACAAACGATTGGTTATCACACTATTTACGGCTTGAACTTCCACCCCTTCTTGTTTGAGTTTGCGCTCAAAAAATTGATAGCATCTGGTCAACTGAGTGGAACCATCAGGTTCAGATTGTATCAAATTTTGAAAGGAGGTTCGATCAACTTGGGTTGGCAGTAACTTAAAATATTCACTGCCTTTCTTGAAGGGATTTACAAGCATTGTCTGGTTAATTTCGTCTGATAATTCCCCTTCTCCATTTTTCTTGGCTATGTCTCGCAACAAAGCCAAAAGAATGAATACAGTTGTTAACCTCTGTTGACCATCAATTAACAGAAATTTAGTCACACCTTCCGGTACAGAGGTCGTGGGCATTGTAACAATTGAGCCTATGAAATGACTCTTTGGCTCGTTATTTTCACACAGATAAACCAAATCCTCCCACAACATTTCCCATTCTTTTTTATCCCAGCTATATGCACGTTGAAACAAAGGTACAACATATTGCTTTGTACCTTCAATGATTGGTTGAAATTTGGTTTCAGATGCCTTCACTTTTAACTCCTAACGCAAAAACAGGGCCTATGAGTGGGTTTTGAACGGCCCAACAAGTTATTAAACACCCACTGCCTTTTTACATCTCGAATAACCGTATTAAATTTTTGTTTATATATCTTTTATCATATTTTTCTAACTGCATTATAACCCGCCGCCGTTCAACAAGCATAACCGGCTTTTTTTGTTATTTTTTATATGTCTTTTGTCATTACTATAAAAAGCGGCCGTATGACATTCGTCGTTGGGTGCGGTTCCAACATAAAACCTGTCATTTTTGTAAAAAAGAAGTGACAGAACCGCACCCTAGACTGTTACCCAAACTTTATACTGTACAAATATGTTACAACCTGACGGTCATACTCAATCGCAGACAGCGCCAAAATTCCGTATCAAAAATCGTGTTGGATGCTTTACCCCAAAATCCCAGCAAATCAATCTGTAAATTTGATGTCGGATAAAAGCCCAATCCATAAGTGTATACGGTTTGCGTATAAATATCTTCGATGTGCTCACCCGTAGAAGCATATTCACTGTCGTTTAAATTGATATCCACGGTAACCTCTCCGTCTCCGGTCTCCTTGCGGGTAACGGATGGCTGCGTGTTCGTAACATTACGGACATCATCTGTAATTGTTTTATGAAATGAAAATAACGCCCCAAAGCGGATTCGCCACTTTGAATTTTTGGTGAAAACATATTCCAAGCCCACCGGTACATTGAACACACACCGCTGGTATTTGTAAAAATTGTCATAACCTACGGATTGATCCCGGATCTGTGTAAAATCTTCGATGGTTGACGTGTCATCCAGCACCTCAAAGAGTGTTTCATTTCGAGTAAAATTCGTTATTTCTGTTTCATAGCTATAGGAACGCCGGTGATAGGACATCCCCATCCCAAAGGTCACCTTGTTATTCAGTGGAATCTGGGTATTTGCCGATACAAAGAGAGATTGAAGCGAAATGTCACCCTCATCGACCATTTCAGCCGTTTCGCGATGAACGAGTTCTTGAAAGGTTGAATCATAACCTGTCGGATTTGTCGGCATTGAAGGGGGCGCAAAAGTGTGTTCAAATCGTGGAGTTTTTTCAGAGTCCTCCCATTTGCCGAACCCATAAGTATAATGCACCCCTACGCGCCAATAACCATCGTACCTTCGTTGTCCCATTGGCCGGAAAATCCGTTTTAAGCTTGCCCCTACCGTAATATCCTTTTCACTGCTGGTTTCCATTCGAGTGAGTTTATCACTGTTGCTGTAATAGGCTGTTTCGACAGGAAAATCATTCTTGTGAAAGGAGTAATGGTTGCTGGAGCTGAATTCGTCTGTGAATTTCTGAAATCCTGCATCTATTCGGCCTTCCGTTTTCCCCCACGGCATATTGAGAATTTTCATGGCGGAAAGAGCAAATCCGATAAAATCAGAAGATTCGAGGCCCTCAAAATCGCCTTGTTCTGTGTAACTGTCCACAAGAGAATCGTTTTCTAAATTCACCAATAACATTTGGCGGAAGAATGAGGGATCGCTGACATCGACACCCTGACCATAAAGAAAAATTTTACCCATGGATCTGGGTGATAATTGGGTTTCCGTAACAGTTTTACCCATGCCAAACCGGCCGCCGACCACCAGGTTTCCTACGGGCAATGAGCCGGTCAGCCAAACCTGATGTTGACGATTTAGTCTATTATTGTGTGCTTCCTGATCGAACTGCCTTTTCAGATCAAACAGCCCGTCATAATCAGTATCGCTGTAGGCGATAAATTTGTCCTCCAGATCGCCCTCACCGGACACATCGAAAAATCCATCCATATCCCTGTCGATTTTTACATCCCGCGGAGTTGTATAATTATTGTACTTAACCAGCAGGGAAGTATGCATTTTTTTGAATATCGGTGCCGGAGCGGAGATTCCGAAAAGAAATGTATTGTCCGATGAATTGTTCATAAATTCTTCATCTGTCGAAACCATATTGGAGAGATTGGTAAAAAGCCGGACACTGTCTACAAATGATATCTCAATAGGATCGTAAACCAGATCCAATTCGTCCACAAGTGCCGTGCCTGTTGCTTCATTCCTGAATGACTTGGGCAATTCCTGGGATATCGCAGCGGTTAAAAAGATAAACAGTATAACAATACACACACAGGCCACTTTATTTATTTTCATGTTATTCTCCTTAAACGTTAAGAGTCAAAAAAACAAACAATCGATCCGCACGGTTCTCGTCTTGGTATCGGTGAATCGTTTAAATATATTCGCCGATTTTACGATCACCAAAAATTTTTCTAAATGTCGGCGATTCGGTTTTGACTGATCAGGGCAGAATCGATTAAAAAACTGAAGGGCGGCAGCCCGGGATCCGTAATTGTGATCTGCTGTTCCCCGGAGGCCTGTACTTTTCCGCCCCTGTCCGTGATTTCAACATAATAACGGTATGTTTCTCCAACCTGCAAACTGTTGGTGGTGTCATTGTCTACAAAAACCGTTGAATTGGGATCGAGTTTGCTGATAATCAGCCCATCACGATAAACCCAGTAATTTACTTCGGCGTTTGAATTATCTGTCCACTGGATTTCAACACTTCGCGAGCCGGGTAATTGTTTGATACTGACGATAGCCGGAGGGTTGAAGACTCTTTGAATTGTAACGGTGACCGTGCTCGAATCTCCTGTTTCATAGACGTTTTTCGGCACGATTTTATATTGGAAGGTTTCCCCTACCCGGACCGAGTCATCCACAAAGAATGTATCTGCTACCGATTTCTGAAGCACAAAATCCTCAGCACCTTGTTTGCGATAAACGAGATATAAAAATGCCGATTCCATGCGGTTTTTCCAAAACAGACGTATGCTGGATTCGGATATGTACTCGTAA
>JAFGEC010000195.1 GCA_016931775.1 Candidatus Zhuqueibacterota bacterium
AATAGAACTTTTGACTTAAGCTTTTAACTATCTTCAGTGTATCCTCTGCGTCCCGGCGGCTCTGCGCAATGAATCATTCGGAATCACAGAAGAATAAAAAAAGGACAAAAACAAAACTGCATATAAACCCTTAAATTATTTATTTCACAATTATTCCGGCCATTAAATCAGTATATTAGATATATTACATCGTGGAATTTTGGGGAGAGGTGAGATAATAAATTCAAGAAAAATAACATTAATTACACCCAATCTGCGGGGTTTTGTCGCTAATAACAAGGAAAGCTACGCTTTCCATCCCCCCGGTTACTCACATATTACTACCCTGTCGATTTTTCTATTGTTATTTTGGTTTTTTTTTAACAAATTAAATGTTTTAATGATCGGTTAAAAGTGAACGAATATGGAAAGATATAACATGAAGTCTCATTTGCGAAACGGCAGCTTAATTTTACTATTTTTTATAACCTCACCGGTTTTCGCCGGTATTACCGGAACTCTTTCGGGACTCGTTACGGATAAACAGACCGGAGAATCCCTGCCAGGCGTCAATGTGCTGATCAAAGGCACTTATCTCGGTGCGGCCACCAATAAAGACGGCCGTTATTTAATTACAAATATTCCCGCAGGCACGTATACGGTCACCGCTCAAATGATCGGTTATACACCGGTAACCAATGAAAAAGTGACGGTGCTGATGGATCTGCGCACGGTCATTGATTTTCATCTGGATTCAAAGGTTCTTGAAATGGATGAAATCAAAATTACCGCGGAAAAGCCTCTCATTCAACGTGATGTGACGGCAACCACGCATTTTGTCTCTCAAGAGGAAATCGACCAGCTGCCCGTGCGTTCCGTCAAGGAAATCGTCGATATTCAGCCCGGTGTTGCGGCCGGTCATATTCGCGGTGGACGGAACAGTGAAGTATTATACCTTGTTGACGGCCTGCCCGTCTCCGAAGCAATAGAAGGCAAGGTGGGTTCGGAGCTGCCCATGAGTTCAATTATCGATATGACGGTACAAACCGGTGGATTCGCTGCCGAATATGGAAACGCCATGTCCGGTGTTGTCAATATTATCACCCGTGACGGCCAGGAAAAATCAGAAGCCACTCTGGAAGTATCGGCATTGAGGTTTCAGAACAATTCCAACCCTTTCGACGAGCGTGAAAACGAGCTTGATTTTATCTCCGACCTTTCCGTCGGGGGGCCGGTACTTAAAAACAGAAAACTGGGCTATTATTTTGCCGTCGATTACCGTTCACCCTACACGCGCTGGAAAAGGGAGGAGTTTGGACAAAAACTGAGGATATTTAACGACAAAGACAGTTACAATATCAACGCCAACGGCAAATTGACCTGGTTTACCTCTCCTTCATTTAAAATTTCCTTTCAGGGGCTGCTTTCGCTGTGGAATTGGACGGAATACGATCATAAATGGAAAAAGAACACGGTTGGATTGCCGTTACGGACCAAGAACAGTTACCGGTTCAGCCTGTCAGCGGTTCATACCCTGAGTGCCAGCACATTTTACGAACTCCGCCTGAGTCAGTATAATGTGCTCAAATCCATTCTTGGCGCAGCATCTGTCGATCAGGCGGCGGTCAAGTATGAAGATGACGATCCCGTTGGCTGGGTGGTTTCCGGCGATTATCCCTGGTGGCTCGATCACCAGGAAGTTCATACGATCGGCAAATTTGATATCGTCAGTCAGGTCAATTTGAATCACCAAATTAAAAGCGGTGTAGAGTTTACCTACTATGACCTGTATAAAAAAAGCGTACAGCGTTTAGAGATGTTTACTTATGACGACGATTTTCCCATGTACATTTCTTACGATACCGAATACCGGTATTTCCCGTTTCGGGGTGCCGCATACATTCAGGACAAGATTGATTACGAAGGCATGATTGCGAATATGGGCTTGCGATGGGATTTTTTCAATCCCCGTGCGCAAAGACCGGCGCTGGAAAATCGGGTTTATGGCGATCAAACAGACTGGATCATCGACTATGATGAAACGACCAAAGCTGAAGTCAAGGCACAATTCAGTCCGCGTATCGGACTGGCCCTGCCCATTTCTCCGCAAAACGAGGTGCATATCAATTACGGTTATTTTTTTCAGATGCCGCTTTTTGATTATTTGTATACCAATTCGAATTTGAACACCGCCGAAGGTTTTTCCCCGCTGGGAGACCCCGATCTCAAACCGGCACGCACTGTGTCCTATGAAGTCAGTTATAAACAGCTTTTAAGCGATGATATGCTGCTCGATGTGACATTTTTTAACAAAGAAGTGACCAATCTGGTGGACAATAACACCTTTCTCAACGAACGTAAAGGCGCATTGTCCAGTACCGGCTATTCCCGCTATGTCAATCTGGAAAAAGTGACGATTTACGGCGCCGAATTGTTTCTGAAACGCCGTGTGGGAAGGTTTTTGTCCGGAAAAATCAACTATACCTTTATGGTCGCCAAGGGCACGGGATCCGAAAGGTCAGAAAAATTTGACTGGCTTACCATCGACCAGCGTGTGCCTATTGACGAGTATTATCTGAGCTGGGACCAGCGGCATACTTTTGTGGCCAATATTGACTTTCGTAAACCGGGTAACTGGGGTCTCAACGTTCTGTTCCGCCTGAACAGCCCTCTGCCATATACGGAATTTAAGGGCGATGCAACACGGCCCAACGGATCACGTATGGAATCCACCAGCTATCTTGACATCCGTTTTAACAAAGATTTTATAGTTTTTGCCAAAAACACTTCATTTTTTATGGAACTGTTAAACACACTGGATACAAAGAACGTATTGTGGATGGATTCTTATGGAAATATCGGGGGAGATCTGGGAGACCCGAACGCCTGGGATGAACGTTTTCGATTACGCGCCGGTTTTCTGGTACGATTATAAGGATAAAAAGTTATGCAAAGGTACAAGTTATTATCGATATGGATCCTGATGGTCTTTTGTCTCAATCTGAGTTGCTGGAAAAAACAAACCCATGAAATTACCGCACCCAAAATTCCCAAGTATCCATTTTCAGGAATGGTTACCGATATTGGCAGTTCTGAACTGTTATCGGATGTGGTGGTCAGAGTGATTGCTGTGGAATTGACGTATGAAGACGATTTTACCCAGGCCGATGACACTACAGACGCTCAAGGCCGGTATTTTTTTGAAGCGGTTTCTCCCGGCCAATATCTGGTTCAATGTATTAGAAACGGCTATCCGGTCATCGAAGAAAATATGGTTATGGAACACCAGGAAAAGATTTTTGATTTTAGTACGCCTATGCCCCTTGTGGCGCGTCAGAATTACGGACCTCCGGAACATCCGTCGTTTCGCGGATTGTGTACCAAAGAAGCCGGGGTTTTAGCCGGTGGCTGGAAGTACGATATGGTATGGATCGGAAATTTTGCAGAGGGATTTGAGCTGTATGGGCGTGATGTTCATGCGTATCAAAATCCTCAAGTCGGTTCCATCGTCTATCTGGGCGGATTCTGGTATAACGGTGCAGGAACCGACAGCAATATTATTTTTTCTCTGGATGCCGGCAGGGGAAACGTGGCCGGACAGACGGTCACGGATTTTGTTATTCGTGATATGACGGCCGACAAAACATATTTATGGGCCACGACAGAATTGGGCAAACTGGTACAATTTGATGGACATCCTGCCAGTGTGAAAAAAGTTCACGATCTGAATATCAGTCAACCGTATGCCATAGCCACCGATAGCAAATATTTCTGGGCAACGTCGTTTACGACCCATTTTATCTACAAACTGGATATGGATTTGAACATTATTGCAGCTTACCGGCCCTTTGCCTACTGGCAGGGTAGAGGCATCGAACCGTTGAAAAACTTGTTCTATTTGACGTTTGAGCCGTCGGGGTACCTGTATGCCAACGATAAAAGTTATGTTTATAGCTTCAAGCTATGAAAATGACAGCATATTTGAGTAAAACAGTTTCAATTCTGATTATCGTTCTTTTCTCCTGTGGGCAGATTTCGGCAAAGCAAGAATCTGCTCTTCATTACAGCTATGTTCCAGGTCAGCTTTTAGTAAAATTTCGGGAGCCGCTACAAGACTCAAAAATCGAAACGGTGCAAAAGCTTGTCCGTGCTCAAAAATCAGCGCCCTTGTTTGCAAACCGGCAAAGGTTGTTTTCCCCCCGGCCCGTCCAGCTGTTTCAGGTTTATAAATTTTTTACCTTTCCGCAAAACGATATGGTTCGACTGGCGCAGCAGATTTCCGCCCTGTCTTTTGTAGAATGGGCGGAACCTAATTACCTGCTGCCGACAGAGGCTGTGCCCAATGATTCATTATTCCCGCAACTGTTTTTTCTTCATCAGATTTATGCACCTGAGGCGTGGGATATTGTCCGCGGCGATTCCGGTATCATTATTGCGATCATCGATACGGGCGTCGATTTGGTGCATCCCGATCTCTCGCCGTCGATTTGGCATAATGATGAGATTTTAGACGGTAATGACACGGATGGTAACGGATATGTTGATGATGTTTATGGATGGGATTTTGTCGATAATATAACCGATGCGGCCTATGGAGAGGATGGGCGAACACCTGACAATAATCCTTCGGATTTTGACGGCCACGGCACGTTTGTCGCCGGCCTTGCTGCAGCCGCTACCGATAATCTCATCGGTACGAGCTCCGTCTCCTGGGGCTGCCGGATTATGCCGCTGCGGGTCGGATACAAAAGCTACACCGGGGGCTACATTGTGCTGGATGCGGCGGCAAAAGCGTTTGTTTATGCTGCCGATAACGGCGCCCACGTGATCAATTTCAGCACCTCATCCGGGAATATCCTCATCGAGGCGGCCCGGTATGCGTTCGACCGCGGTGTGGTTATCGTGAAAAGCGCCGGCAATGAACGTTCATCTTTAGCTGATCCGCTGGAACTGGAACCGTATGTGATTACCGTCTGTGCAGTGGACGACCGCGATTTCAAGGCCTCATACGCCGATTATGGGGACTGGGTGAGCGTATGCGCACCCGGCGGCGACCTGACCAACGGACGTCCGGGGATGATCAGTACAACCATGCAGGGCGATTATGCTGTAATGCAGGGATCTTCTTTCGCAGCACCTGTGGTGTCCGGATTGGCGGGATTGTTAAGGTCGTATGATCCGAAAAAGAGCGCAGCGGACATTGTTTTCCAAATTACCGAAACGGCCGATAATATCGATTTTCTGAATCCCGCATATCGCGGAAAACTCGGCACCGGAAGGGTGAACGCTGTCAGAGCGTTGCAGGAATCCGTTACCGTTTCGCCCCGGTTATCTTTTAAATTTTTTGATGTGTATGATACAGCCGGAAATCAAAACGGTGCGTTGGATCCAGGGGAAACCGTCGAACTGGTTGTTACCCTGCACAATTCCCGTGCAACGGCTCAAAATGTATCGCTCGAACTGATTGTCGATCATCACGAAATTCTTGTAAAAAAATCGACTGCATTTTTGCCCAGAATAGCAGGTATTGAGGATATTTACAATTCTTCAGCAAATAACAAAACCGATCCGTTTATCCTTTCAGCACCGGAAAATGTGCTGCCGCAGCGAATACCGGCTATTATACGGGCGACTGAACAAAACGGCAGCAGTTGGGAATTTACCTTTTTTATTCCGGTGTATCCCACCGTCCTGATGGTGGATGATGATGACGGTACGGTAAATGTCGAGGATTATTATTTTGAGGCACTGGACAGTCTCGGTCTGACGTGTTTCCGGTGGGATCATCAACAAAGGGGCTATCCGTCGGAGGTGATGAAAAACTATTCAAATGCCATCTGGTTTTGCGAACAAACCGGATCCATAACGCCGACGCTGGATTCTTTGGACAGGAAAATTGTTGCGGATTATCTGGATAACGGCGGGAACCTGTTTCTCTCCGGCCAGGATATCGGATGGGATTTATACGAATACCCCGGTCCGAAATATATCAATCAGTTTATTCTTTCCATAGGTGCGTCGTGGACGTTTTACCGTCAATATTTACATGCGCATTATTTACTCGACGCATCCGTGTATATGTTTATGTATGGCGTAGAGAACGATCCCATCGGCGACTCACTGGTGTTCAGATTCGGCCAGCCCGGCAGAACCTACCAGTATCCCAGTGAAATATTACCGCTGGAGGATGCCGTTTCGGTATTTGATTATCCCAACAATAAAAGCGGTGCTGTTCGCTTTGACGGCGATTACAGACTGGTGTACTTTGCTTTCGGCGGACTGGAAGCGATCGAGGAAAAAAGTTTGCGGCCGTTGGTTTTGCAGCGGATTTTAAACTGGATGAACGGCATCAAAACCGCACACTCGCCCCATACGGATGTGACCTGGGACAGCACGGGCGTTACGTTTTTATTCAAAGTGCAGCCGGACCGTTTTCCCGTGTCTTCCGTCCGTTTATACGCCCGGTCAGGAAACGATTCGGGGTATTTTGTAAAATCCATGAGGAGTGTGGGTGATACCTTGTTTAAAACCACGATCCCGTTGCCGCCCCATCCGGCGGTCCAGTATGCCTTTGTAAACCAATTGGAAAATGGTTTTGTGGCGCCGGTGAAAAAGTATTTTATCCATCTGGATTACGACACCACCGGGATATTTTTTGAGAATCTGACAGAATCCTGGATATGCCCGGAGAACATCCGGTTTTCCACCCGGTTGACCAGTGAAACACCGGTGGATACACAACAGGTTTTTCTGTTTTTCAGCAGGGACGGCGCGCCATTCGACAGCCTGCTGATGACCTTTGAAAACTCGGGTACATTTACGGTTGAAAGCGCTGAAAACTTTATTCCCGGTGATACGGTTTCGTATTACTTTAGCGCAAAAAAAACGGCCTGGTCCAGGCTCGAATCCGTCTCCCAATCCGATACCCTGATTGTTGGGTACGAATCATTTGAATACGGGTCGGATTTCTGGCGCCAGGAACCGGAAGTTTGGTCTCTGGATTCTACCGGTGCTTATAACGGCAGGTACTGTTTCTTTACGGGGGGTGGGGCCGATACGAGCGTTTTGGAATTGTCATGTGCGCTGGATTTTTCTCAGATGTTGTCGCCTGCGGTTTCTTTTTATACCTGCCATCAGTTCTCAAAAAACGAGATGACCGGCAGATTACAGATTAAACTGGAAGGCGAAAACGAATGGATAGATGCGGGACCGGTGATGACCGGCAACATAACGGATTGGTATCCGGTTGTTGTGACCCTGGATAATTGTTCCGGTCAAAAAGTCTTATTCCGGTTTATCGCGGTTTACAAGAACGGTTCCCCATCCCCGGAATTCTTTTGGAAGCTGGATGAGATTTTCGTTTTCGACAGACAGCAGGTGCGGGTGGAATTTCAAAAACCGGATCCGGTGAAAAACGGATTGTCCGTGGATAATTATCCCAATCCATTTAATACGGGCACGGTTGTCCGTTATACGGTAACCCGTCCGTCGGAGGTCCGGATATTCGTGTACGATATTCGGGGACGACGGATACGAACGCTGCTGAAGGATTGGCGGGCAACGGGAACATATTCGCTGGTTTGGGACGGCCGGAATGATATGGGAGGTGCTTGTCCGACCGGGATATATTTTCTTTGTTTGTATGGTGAAGAACAATATTACTTTAAAAAAATGTTGTTACTTCGTTAGAAATGGTTTTATCATGTTAAGACGATTCAACTTAATACATCAAGACGTCTGGGGAGGATTTTTCAGGATCAATCCCGCAAGGCGCATGGCCGTCAACCTAATTTCTTTCATTGGAATAATTTATGATTTTTTTCTTTGCTAGACGCTATATAGATATCTTGATTCAGAATGGAAACGATAGACAACAAATCAAATTAAGGAGATCCGCCAAGACAAGGATGTTTAAACTTTAATATCCGCGATATAAAGCTTGTGCATCTAAGCATTTGTTTATAAATTAATTATATTTATTTGACGGGATCAACAGGATATGAGCAATACTAATCCATATTTCTAACTGTTTTTCCGATTAAACCATCATGTCGATCCTGTTGATCATGTCGATCCTGTCAAAATCAAAACATTATTTTTTTAGATTATAAAACCAAAAAAGTCGCTATATTTTATTCAGAGAAGCTCAAAGTTATTAAATTTTAATAGGTGTTTTATTTTATGTTGACGGCTATGCGCAGCGCGGGATGTAACCTAATGCGTATTTTCCAGAACCCTCTGTGTTCCGCTCTGTGAACTCTGATCTCTCTGTGGTTCATTTTTTTAACCACAGAGGACACAAAGGTCACAGAGAAAAAACATTGCTAAAAAGCTATTCTGTGAAATATTTAATAGACTATATAATGTTCGGGAATTATAAAATCAAACGTTTTGTTTTTAAAAATACATTCTTATATTTATACAAAATATAAATTGTTCAGTATTTTAGGGTGATAAAATTATGATAAACAATATTTACCAATTCCGGTTTTTGTGAATGAGTGCAGGAAATTAACGAAAAATTTTTAAAATTAAAATTGAGGATTTAACCATGACGATTCGTAATCTTTTTGTCCTTTTATTGATTTCGGCGACGCTTTCGTATTCCGCCGCCGGGATATCTACGGTTAAACACAACAATCACTATTTCGT
>JAFGEC010000196.1 GCA_016931775.1 Candidatus Zhuqueibacterota bacterium
TCGGTGATGATCTATGCCTATGAAGTATCCGGGATGATCCGTATAAAAACACAAAAACCAACCTCTCAGCCTACTGATGCTGCTTATCTTAAACTAAAGCAGTATGTGGCGGTAATACTGGATCGGCTGGGCATGGCAAACCGTTTGCCCCTTAGAAATAGGATACTTGAACGATTGACAGTATTAAATGAAAAAGACACCCACTTGATTCAAAGCATCGTGAAAGCATTAAGTGATCACCTGGATCAATCTAATTCAGGAGAAAACAAATGATCAGCACAAGACAATACCTCGTCACCATATTAACCTTGATAAATTTTTGAACTCTCAAGGCTCAGGAATTGATCATCCAGGAAAATGAGCTGGGATTCTGTGCACTTGACGGCTATATCGATAGTAATGTCGGTGGATATACCGGTGACGGTTACGCTAATACAGATAGCGGTGTTGGGGTCAGCATTTCCTGGAGCATTCAGGTCGCTAACACCGGACAGTATTCAATCAAATGACGCTATGCCAACGGCGGCGGCAGCGGCGACCGTCCGGTCAGAGTATTGATCAATAAGGAAACCGCGATTGACACCGCCAATTTTCCTCATACAGGCACCTGGACAAACTGGACAATCAGCGATTCGGTGGATGTATTCCTTGAAGCCGGTGATAATATGATCCGAATCGAAGCCTATAATCCAGATGGGACTGCGAATTATGATTATATCGTCTTCCTTGGTACAGGAATTACTCCAGCAGATTGTACTCCTTCTTACACACTTACAGTTGACCAGAATTTCCCGGAAGGCGGGATAATTTCTTACACACCTGTCAAGGATTACTATGATGAAGGTACTTTGGTGACATTGGCAGCGCAGTCCGCACCCGGTTATTTTTTCCAAAGCTGGTCCGGTGATGTCACCAGCGTTAATCCGGTTTTCACATTTTGGATAACTCGTAATATCAACGCAACGGCACTATTTTTACCCAACGGAACCGCAATGGATTCGAGTTTTATCGGCTATGCCACCATTCAGGATGATCAGGGTACTCCATATCTGGTAATCGGTGGAGCTTTGGGCGATACGGTCAGTGCCATGACCTATGCGGATTTAAAAAATTAACTCGCACGCAGCGAGCCTTATGTGGTAACACTTGACCATAAAATTACCGGCACGGAAGATCTGAAAATCAGATCCGATAAAACGCTCCTTGGACTGAACAGCGAAGCTCATTTACAGGGAATTGAAATTAACAACACCAGGAATGTTATCATTCAGAATATTCGTGTATCTCACGTGACTCCGGCGGATGCAATGGTCATCACCGGAAAATCACAGAATATCATGATTGATCGCTGTGAACTCTTTTCCGATCGGGAACACGGCACGGAATACTACGATGGCCTTCTGGATATTAAAAATGAATCAACCTTTATCACAGTATCGAACTGCTCCTTTCACGATCATTACAAAACCAGTCTGATCAGTTCCAATGATGAAAGTCCGCAGGACAGCACAATTCGGATCACTTTTCATCTTAACTATTTTTATAATTGCGAATCTCGCCTGCCCAGCATCCGTTTTGCGAAGGTTCACATCTTTAATAACTATTATAAGAATTGTAACAACGCAATCAATTCTCGCATGGGTGCTTGTGTCAGGATCGAAAATAATTATTTTGAGAATGTTGACAAGGCGGTCTTTATGGATTACAGCCTCGAGGACGGTTTTGTACAGCTGATTTATAATTATTTTGGCAGCAGCAATGTCACGACAGAACCAACCTGCGAACTGGCAATTCCCTATTTTTAAGAACACATACTGGATAATGCGGCAGATTTACCCTCGATACTTCCTGTAAATCCTATCACGGCAATTTCAGAGAACAAAAATATCCCGATTGCATTCAGTTTAAA
Organism: Candidatus Zhuqueibacterota bacterium; assembly: GCA_016931775.1. Classification (GTDB taxonomy): domain Bacteria; phylum Zhuqueibacterota; class Zhuqueibacteria; order Residuimicrobiales; family JAFGEC01; genus JAFGEC01. Next base: position 1,910 of record JAFGEC010000196.1, read on the forward strand.
TCACTTTCCAAATCCCTTTAACTCAATTCTGAATATCGAATTTTCTATTGAGAAAGAAACCGAAATTTCGCTTGTCGTGTTTGACATTACCGGTCGGCTAATTGAACTCATTTCCACAGGCCGCTATCAAATTGGTCATTATTATGCCCAATGGAATGCATCAAACTACAGTTCCGGCCTCTATTTGATTCGTTTGAATTCGCCGGATTTCAATATTACCCGAAAAGCAGTTTTTCTTAAATAATTGTTTTGCCGGAATTCAATCACTATAATCGGTTTTGCAGTCCGCTGTAAACATGGACATTCTCAATATTCAATCCTTGGGCATGATTCAGAATGCTGACCTCTTTTACACTGTAGAAGCGGCAATCGATTATGTTGACATCACTAATCGGGTAGTGTCCATTAACATCGAAGATCAAGACATATTAGCACTCCTTGCTGCTGACATCCTCTAAAAACACACTGCGAATATAAGGTATATTTTCACCCGTATCGCCCTTTTCAAAATGAAAATAAATTCTCAGAATCGCGTTACTGATATTATCGATTCTATATTTAAAATATGCCCAGATGAATAACTTGGCATATCAATAATCCTGAGTTGATTAATTGATTAGGATTGAATAGTAAGAGTCAATAAAAAAACAGATTACTTTTACTTTTATTTGTTATATAATCGCATCTGCAATATTTATGTTGACATTTATAAATAGTAATATTATCTTTTCATAAGATTATTTGAAAAAAATGAGGGATGGTCAAATGAACGAAAACATACTGTCAGAAAATAACATTTTAAAACCGAATGAGATCTCCATGAAAAGATCTGTGAGAACAACATTTAAAATTTCCAAAGAAACAAACGATAGTCTTAACACTCTTCTAAAAAAACTCAAAATAAAACCAAAAGAATTATTTGATGAAATTTGTTCAAATGAAAAACTAATTCAGTCAATTATTAAAACTGATGAAGAAATTTGTGGTATCTTAAACCAGAGAAAAACATTAGTAATCAGTAAACATACTCTGAAATTTTTATCACAGAAGTCTTTTGAACTTAAAATACCAAGAGATGTTTTATTTAATAAAATCATCTTATCATTTAAACTAATGATTGATGTTTTATATGAGAAAGAAAGGGAAAAAGAACAAGTTGCCAGTGGGATCTTAGAAAACTTCTATGATGAAGCTGAAAAAATTGAAAATCAATTAAAAGAATTGTTAGGTAATGACAATCCAATAACCGAACGTTTTGAACATATTACAATTGTCATAATGAACTTATCTTCAGCAATAAACAGTAAATTGACAGAAGGAAGACCAATTGACCCCTCTATGATATGAACCAGAGTTAATACAGGAGAACCTTATGATAGTCACAAAACATGCAACAAAACGGATGGCACAAAGGTCAATAAAAATGAGTGAAATTGATTTAATTATCACTTTGGGAACATGTAAACCACGACCAGGAGGTGCGGTTGAGTATTACATCAAACGAGAAAATATTTCATCTATGATTAGTGAACTTAAACATATTATGAAACAAATAGACCGACTAGCAAATAAAGCAGTTTTAATGACAAATAATAGAATTAAAACTGTCTATCATAAAACATAAATAAAAAGGAGAGAATTATGCCATTAATCGAAATTGACCAGGAAGTATGGGATATTTTACAGGAAAAAGCGAGACCATTAGGTGTAACCACAAACGATATTTTACGGAATATTTTGAAGATTGAGCCAAAATATATATCCAAAGAAAAACCACAAATAAAAGACAAAATAAAACAAAAAGAAATGATTCCTGACATTGTTAATATCCTAAAAGAAAATGGTGGCATAGCTACTAAGGAATTTGTGGATGAGAAAATATTTCAATTATATAGAGATGTTTTTGAACAGAACTATTATCAACAAAAAGTATCCAATGGTATACCTCGCTGGAAGCACAACGTAGCCTGGGCTAAAGAAATAGCGAAAAATATGGGATTAATTGAGCCACCATCAATGTCAGGCAGAGGGATGTGGAAATTGACTGACAAAGGAATGAACTAAATAATGGCCTATTTCTTCCATTTTAAATGTACAAAATGTGGAATAAAAGTCGACACATCTGGACCACATGAAATTAATTTTTCCAATGGAAAAATCGAACTCTTAGGTCATCCAGGAACAAATGAGTGTGATGGTCTATTAATTGATGTGTTTTGCATTGATTGCAAAGCAAACAAAGGCATTATCGTTGTTGCATTTAAGACTCGTAGTGATCCTTGGCGACAAAAAAAAGAGAATATCCGCGAAGAATATTTAATCAATTATCCCAAGAAAATGAAAATTGGAGATCGGGAACACAGTGACGGTCTTTTTGATTTTGACTTCATTTCACCAACCGATGATATATTTTTTACGGAGAATTATAAAAAAGATCTGCCTTGTCCTACTTGTATGGGAAAGAACGTAATTTTATTTCCAGTTAAAAATAAAAAATGTCCATTTTGTAAAACGGGTATTTTAAAACCTTGTGATTACTATGAAATTAGTTAAAATCAATTTGCCCAATAGTGTAATTCACCCCATGGAGTGAGTGCGTCTATAAGGCTTGAAAAAATAGAACCACATCGTTTACACCCGATTTACCGAAACAAAATAAAGAAACGCCGGACCGATTGATTATCCGCATAAACATACAATTATTGCCCCTCAACCGATATAATCGATCAGACACAGTGATAAACAAGATCACTCCGGATGAAACGGATCGGGATCATTTTCTCCAACTTAATTGGGATATACGTTAATTATTTTCATCCAAATAGCGGTCAGGCAGATTTAATTTATAAACTTGAGTTAGTGTCTTACTCAGGTTGATATTATAACGATAATTGTGATTATGTCTTGCTATTCACTGGGCACCCTGGAAGTTTTCAACTGCCTGATTGACCAAATAGACCGACCCGCAGTAGAAGACAATTTCATTGAAAATACGGAAAACGCCGGATTACTTCGAAATCCTATTCCAGGTAACCTGCATTGACAAGACCGCTGGCAACACCGAGATTCCGGTTTTCAGTGAAATTGTCAAAAAGAAAGCCAAATTGAATCCCTCCACCGCAAGCAATGAGAAATCTTCTTCTCTGAGGAAGAAATAGTATATATTCGCTCACTCCGAAACAAGCCTCGGAGAATGCACTCACTAAGCAGATTCAATATCTTTTTACCATCCCATCTCTTTGATCAGATACTCCGCACCGGCAAATTTTTCGGTGATGAACAGAACATACCGAACATCCACGGCGATCATCCGCTGAAGTTCGGTATTGTAAAGCCA
>JAFGEC010000197.1 GCA_016931775.1 Candidatus Zhuqueibacterota bacterium
CTCTCTCGCAGCGCCTGTTCCATCTTTTTCCGTTCACTGATATTTCTGCCGACCATCAGAACATTTTTTACACTGTCCTCCTCGTCTAAAATCGGTACCAGCCAGGCCCCCATCCAGTAGTCGCCCTTCGGGGTTTGTATTTCCGATTCCAGATAAATGGATTCGCCGGTTTTAAAAATGAGATCGATCTTTTCTTTTAATTTACTGGATTTCTGTTGTCCGACAAATTGATCCCAGTCCCGACCGATCATATCATTCGGACAACATTTAAAAAAACCGGCCGTATAATTGTTGACATACTCGAGTGATAAATCACGATTAAATATACAAATGACATCGCGGGCGGTTTCGGCCAAAGTTCTGTGAAGTTTTTCACTTTTTATAAGCGCTTCTTCGGTGCGTTTCCGTGCGGTAATGTCATCAATCAATAACAAAATAGCATCTTTTGTGTCATAATTTATTTTTTTAGCTTTTACATTCACAAAAACCGTTGAACCATCTTTACGCTTTCCCAAGGTTTCATATTCATCGGGTACATCGAGATCGGCCAAGCGCTTTTTCATGCGCGTCATCAATGTGGGTAAATCCTCAGGCAAGATAATAAGATCCATGCCTTTACCAATCATTTCCTCCCTTGAATAGCCAAAGATATCGGCAAAAGCATGATTGAGCCAAAAATTTTTCCCATCAACCACTATCAAAACGCCGACGGTCAGAGATTCGGCCAGATATTCAAATTTATTTTCACTCGTTTCGGTTTTTTGATCAAACGCCCACCTTACGATACCCACAGCACCATATGGTTTTCCATTCCGGATGTACGGCGACAAATTGACCATGACCGATTTCTGTGCAGTTTGCCCTTTTCCAGCCTGCATGTAAAACTCGGCAGCTGTTTTACTCCCCTGTACATCCGCAAATGCGACTTCAAAAACTCCTGCGTTGTTTTTTCCCAATAGCTCAGACATCCTTTTACCGAGAACAGGATTTGATGAAGGCGATAAAAACGCTGAAAGGGTATCGTCAAAAAAGGTCAATTTCTGCTCCGCGTCCAGCATAAAAAATGCGTGTGTTGCTTTTTGTTGCTGTTGAACTGCAACCTTCCTTGAGCTCTTTTTTGACTTTACAGGCATGCTGATCCTCAATTAGCGTTTTAACATAAAAAGTATAATTATCTTTAAAAATAAAATAATTTATTTGCATAAATACAAGCTAATATATATCTTTTAGTATGAAAAACCAAACTTAAAATGAGAGACGCCATGGCAAAAGAGAACAAAAAATATGTGGTCGGTGTGGACCTCGGCGGAACCAAAATTTACAGCGCAGTGATCGCACAGACAGGAAAAATCATCTCGAGTTCACGAAGGAAAACAAAAGCGGAGAGCGGTTTTGACTCAGTTGTGAGCCGAATAAATAAAACCATTTTCCTTGCCATCGAAAGAGCCGGCATCACTCTTGATGATATACTGGCTGTAGGAATAGGTTCCCCCGGTCCGTTGGATTTAAAGGAGGGAACGATCATTAATACACCCAACTTGAAATGGAAGAATGCTCCGTTAAAGGCCGAATTGGTAAAAGCAACAGGAAAACCGGTTGCCATCGACAACGACGGCAATGTGGGTATTTTAGGTGAATATGCTTATGGAGCCGCCCGAAACGCCAAAGATGTGATCGGACTTTTTATCGGCACCGGAATCGGCGGCGGAATAATCATAGGCGGACGGTTATTGCACGGCTTTAACGAAAACGCCGGAGAGCTTGGACATATGATACTTTCACCGGATGGTCCCAAATGCGGCTGTGGCAACAAGGGTTGTATCGAAGCTCTTGCCAGCAGGCTGGCGATCGAGAGGGATATCCGAGCGGCCTACACTGCGGGACAAAAAACAAAAATATTTGAAAACACAGCTGATTCTCAGGAACGGCTGCGCAGCAAAAAACTTGCCGATGCTTTTTTTGAAAACGATCCGGTAGTCAAGGGAGTCATCGAGCGCGCCGCGCAATACGTGGGTTTGACTGTTGCGTCTCTTCTCAATATATTTAATCCCCAGGTTGTGATTTTAGGTGGCGGGCTCGTCGAAGCTATTGGAGAGCCATACGTAAAAATCGTAAGGGAAACAGCCCAGGGAAACGTGTTCCCAATCGCGATCAGGAATGTAAAAATTATTGCAGCCGAACTCAAAGACGATTCCGCTGTTCTTGGTGCGGCAAAATTGGCCTGGGATATGGTAGAAAAATCGTAGAGTAAAAAAAGGGCTGCGTTAAAGCAGCCCTTTCAGGCGGTATCCCGGAGATTTAAGGGAGCGTTTGAACACCACCTATTATATGAGTCGACACATAAAGGGATTTATTTCGCCCAGTGTCCTTTGACATAAATCCAGCCGTGGGGTGTCTTTTTCCAGTGACCGTCAATCCAGCGATAACCGGGTTTCACCTTTACCCAGTGGCCGGCTACCCAAACATACTGGTTTTTCTTCCAGGTCCAGTGACCATTGACCCAAACCGCTTTTTTATACGGACAGGCAGGTTTTTTCACGACTACTCGTGGTGCAGGCGGCGCCTTTTTCACATAGACCACACGGGCGGCGTATGCGTTAACGGCACCAAAACAAAACAACATGACGAAAATTGCGAATATTTTTAAAGATTTCATTTTTCTATCCTCCGTTTATTTAATATCCAACAGATTCACCCTTTTCATCTACAAGGGTTGTGCCAGGAAATTCAGACAAAGCATAATTTCAAATATAATAAATATTTAACAAATTCTTCCCGTGTTCAACATGGTAAAAATTCGGCTATTTAGGGACAACCGGTGTACCTCCTGGTCCAAATCGATTCTCGCAAAATTCTGAATAGAAAAATTTTAAAACCACGTGCCGGTTGCATTTTGAATAAATTTTTGATATTTTAAAACAGTTATAAAACCAAAAAGGGCGAAAAATTGCGAAAAAAGGAAAAAATTAAGCAATACACAAAAAAAATCAAGGATATTTCCCAAACCATGGAGGATCTGGTCTGGGATTTGGTGAATGAGCTGAGGGAATCGGAACGGCGCTACCGGTCGATTGTGACGTTTGCCGCAGACGCCATCGTTTCCATCGATCCGGAAACCAAAGTGACATCATGGAATCAGGGTGCGGAAAAAATATTCAGATACTATGAGAAGGAGGCACTTGGCCGCAAAATCGACGAGCTTGTTGCGAAAACCCAGGTTACCCATGAGGCGGAAAAATTATCGGCAAGGGTGATTAGGGGGCAATCCATTAAAAGCTTTGAGGCAATCCGCTATACAAAAGACGGTGAACCCAAAAATGTCCTGATTTCCGCCGCCCCCATTAAAAATGAAAAAAATCAGGTCGAGGCGGTTTCGTTGATGTACAAGGACATCACCGAACTGAAACAGGCGCACAACCAGCTGGTGCAAACGGAAAAACAGGCGACCCTGGGTATTATTGCCGGCAGCATCGGACACGAACTGAACAACCTGGTGGGCGGTATTCTGGTGCAGGCCAAATTGTTACAGTCTCATTATGAAAATCCGGACCGCGTGCGCGAAACCAATGAACTTTTCCTGATGAATCTGGAAAAAATTGCACTGCATGCAAAAAATCTTTTATCCCTCAGCCGTCCCACAAAACCCTCCTTTGAGATACTGGATTTAAATCAGGTTCTGACCGAAACCACTTCAACCCTTGTTTTAAGTGGAATACTCAAATATTTTAAAATCGAATATGATCTGACAAATAAAACGGCCTATGTATATGGAGACCGGCATTTTTTGGAACAGGTTTTCCGTAATCTGGAAATAAACGCCGCCCATGCCATGCACCAGAAAGGCACACTCACATTGCGGACTCTTATCAACGATAAAAACCGGCACTTTGAATGTATTTTTCAGGATACCGGAGCAGGTATTCCGGAGGAAATTCGTGAAAAAATTTTCCAGCCGTTTTTTACCACCAAATCAAGCGGTGAAGGGACGGGACTTGGATTACCCATCGTTAAAAACATCATCGAGCAGCACAAGGGGTACGTACGAATCGACAGTAACGAAAAAAAAGGGACGGCGGTGACAGTGGGGATACCGCTGGCGGAAGGGAAATAAAATGGAAAAACGTCGTTACACAGCCTTTGGACGTAAATATTTGCTGCAAAACATGCCTTTTTTTATTGTACTTGCTCTACTTTTTGTCATTGCATGGACACATGGGGAAAAACAGGATGTGTTGTTCTGGATCAGCTTATTTTTGTTTGTGGCCGGATGTATCGGTGGACTCGTTTGGGATAAAAAACGAACCACTCGATTTAAATGTCCGCAATGCGGCAAGTTGATCCGAACACCGGTTGTCGCGGAAAGAAAAGGTGGAGATCCCATCGATTATTATTGCCCCACGTGCGACATCCAATGGCAGACCGGTTTGAGGGAGGCCGAGGATTAAAATTCTACTGGGAATTGTCACACGCACAAACCGTACTCATCGGTGCGTAATCAGGGGGGCACATGCATATTCTCGTAACCGCCAAGGACGCCGAAAAAAAAAAGACTCACGCACTTGATTTTTTTTCCTGCGTATCACGATTATAAACAAACCGCTTCGGTAATATGTCACTCTTGATGGGGGCCGGTACGACGCATCTCCGTTTTGGGTGGATTAGATTTTCAAAATATTGGTTAAATATCATGCAACGATGCGTGGCGCCTTTAAAAGTCTCCCCTGTGACTCAAATATTACTAAATATTAAAGTTACAGGAGGGAAAAAGCATCCTGAAGAGATGCGTTTTAGCACACGAGGCTACCGAGCGGTTTTGTTTTATGGGCGGCTCCGGCTA
>JAFGEC010000198.1 GCA_016931775.1 Candidatus Zhuqueibacterota bacterium
CGGTGAAATCACATCCTATCCCCCCGGTGTTAAAGAAAATGCCGGTGTGTTTTGCCATCCCAATGGCTGGGTCGTGGTCGCGGAAGCAAATCTGGGGCGCGGCGAACAGGCTATGAAGATATATAAAACGATCTGTCCTGCAGCCCGTGAAACAATCAGCGATCTGCACCGGTGTGAACCGTATGTGTACTGTCAAATGATTGCCGGCTCCGATTCCGCCCGCCATGGTGAGGGGAAAAACTCATGGCTTACCGGTACCGCGTCGGCCAATTTCCTCGGAATTTCACAATATATTCTCGGAATCCGTCCCGATTACAGCGGATTAAGAATCGATCCCTGTATCCCGGCAGGGTGGAAAGAATTTTCTGTTCGCCGTAAATATCGAAACGCAATCTATAACATTCTGATTCAAAACCCGGAGGGAGTTTTAAAGGGTGTGAAAAAACTGACGGTAGACGGACAAACCGTTGCAGGGCAGGTTTTGCCGGTGTTTAACGATCAGGCGGAACATAAAGTGACGGTTATCATGGGATAGTTTGGCCTGGTTTTTTATCGTAATATGTTCCTGTCCGTGCGGTGTATGGTCGGCCTATGGCTTTATAAAAATATGACATAATTGTTAAAAAGGGACAAATCTCCGTGCAAAAAGCTGCTGATCCTCTACAAAAGCATCGAGCCCTTTTTCGTTTTTACGAAGAACTAAACGACTTTATTCCTCTGGAAAATCGAAAAAAACGGTTTATCTATTTTTTCAACGGCAACCCGGCAATAAAAGATGCCATCGAGGCCAATGGCGTACCGCATACGGAAGTCGACCTGATTCTGGTCAATGGCAGGTCGGTCGGCTTTGATTATCAATTGCAGCAGGATGATGATGTTGCGGTTTATCCTGTTTTTGAAAGTATGGATATCTCCAAAGTAACGAAATTGCGCAGGTTACCCTTACGGAATCCCACGTTCATTCTTGATGTCCATCTGGGGAAACTGGCCCGTCTTTTAAGATTGTTCGGTTTTGATAGCCTTTACCGGAATGATTTTACCGATCCACAAATTATCCGAATTGCAAAGCAAGAACGGCGTATTATTATCACCCGCGATCGAGGAATTTTAAAAAACAGCTCTGTTACACATGGATTTTACCCGCGTTCGACAAATCCACGCGAACAATTATTGCAGGTACTGCAGCGTTTCGATCTGTTTTCACAATTACACCCGTTCCAGCGGTGTATATCGTGTAACGGAAAAATACACAAAGTTGATAAATCGCAAATTGTTGAAAAATTGCCGCCTAAAGTCGCGGCCTCGTATGATGTGTTTTTCCGTTGTCAACATTGCCGAAAAATTTATTGGCAGGGCAGTCATTTTGAAAAATTGAGCGAATACGTTCAACATGTCAAAAACTTTTTATAAAGAGGAGAACATTGCCATGCGTTACTGTGTCGTTGTCGCTGTTTCTGCTGTTATGCTCGTATCAGGCTGTGCAAGTCTGAGTACCTACCAAAGCGCCAAAGTGCTGCCGGAGAATGAACTATCAGTCGGCGGCGCATTGACCGGAACCGGTATCAGTCTGGCCGATGATGGAGAGAACGAATTCTACGAAAACATCAATTTTATCCTTCCCGAATTTTTTCTCCGCGCATCCGTGAGTAAGAATTTTGACGCCGGTTTTAAGTTTTTTCCTCTTGCCGGTGTCGTCGACGGTAAGTATCAGTTCGTACGCAGCAATGGTTTTGCCATGGCGGCGGATTTGGGTATAGGGCTTACAAGTTTATCGATTGGCGACGAAAAAACATCAATGCTCGATTTGTATCCAACCCTCCTGTTTACTTTTGATTTGTCGGAAAAGGTTGACCTTACTTTTGCACCAAAACTGATAACCCGATTTATATCGGCCGGCGATGAGAAAGATCAGTTCAATATGCCGGGTTTTACCGTTACTCTTTCATTGGGTCCCATAAAACCGGAAATCGGATTTTATACCAGTGAAGGTGTTCATTTTATGACGTATGGGATAGCCGTCGCTAAATAGGCGGGATTATGACATTCTTTTGTGTCCAGACGATTACGAACAAGTTTTATTCATTTCCCTGCAGGCTTGTGCTCAAGATATTGTTTTTAAAAAATTTGACGGTATTTTATGTTTCTCAATAATATTGTAAACTTGAATTTTTTGCAAACCAATTTAAAAATTCGTATATTCTTTATATTTTAGAACCTGCAGTCGGGGGGCTTTTTCGTATTTACATTACCTGCAGGTTCTCCATTCAATCGATAAAAATGAAAACAATACGGAAAGGAATAGATATATGAAAATTGAATTTCGCGATGATTGCTGTTACTCGTTACTTGTCCCTACCAGCATGGGAATTCGGATAACGCCGCTGAATGGTCAACCCGTGCATTGTAGTGATCTGTTTAAAATGCAGGCAACGAGCGCGGAAACCAATGTTGCCAGCGTGTCATCCTATCTTGGTTTGCCCGTCAAGGTATTGACCACATTTGTCAAGGGCAGCCCGATTGCCCGGTTTATAAAAGACGACCTTGCGGGCCGTCACATGGATATCGAAGGACCGGAGATCGAGCAGGGAGGACCCTGGGGATACAGGCATCAGATTAATATCGCCGATAGCGGATACGGTTCTCGCGGACCTCGCGTTTTTAACGATCGTGCCGGTGAGGTGGGCCGCACTTTAAATGTCAAAAATTTTGACCTGGACCGGATTTTCGGACAGGAGGGTGTTCAAATCGTACATATGTCGGGATTAATCGGCGCGCTGTCACCGGAAACCGGAAAATTTTGCCTTGAAATCGCCAGAACGGCGAAAAAGTATGGCACACGTATTTCTTTTGATTTAAATTATCGTGCTTCTTTTTGGAAAAATCGCGAACAGGAATTGCGGGATATTTTTTCGGAAATTGCCGGTGTATCCGATTTTCTGGTGGGTAATGAAGAGGATTTCCAGCTTTGCCTGGGCATTGCGGGTCCTGAAGCCGGAGGACAGGAATTGAAAACCAAGATTGAAAGTTTTAAAGAAATGATCAACCGGGTCAAAAAAGCCTATCCCAATGCCACGGTTTTCGCCACAACCCTGCGGGAGGTCGTGAGCACAAATTCTCATTTGTGGGGTGCGATCATGGCGGCCGGTGAGCAATGGCATGTCGTCGAACCACGGAATATCACCGTGCTTGACAGGATCGGTGGCGGTGATGGTTTTGTCGGAGGAATGCTGTATGCTATTCTGCAGGGTTGGGATGCCGAAAAATGGATCCAGTTTGGCTGGGCTACCGGTGCACTGGCGACCACACTTCATACTGATTACGGACAGCCTGCCGATGAAGAGCAGGTGTGGAGTATCTGGGCGGGTAATGCGCGGGTAAAACGGTAAAACAAAAATTTTTGGCGTTTTTTTGATGAATAGAAAAAAGACGGCCGTTTTAAACACCGAAAGGCGGATTTTTTTAATAATCTGATCTACCAAAAAGAAAAAAATACCATTTTAGGCCGTTTTTATATTTCCGAAAACTTTTTGATGACTCGTTCGGTCTTTCAGTACTGTCTGCCTGTATTAAAAGTTCGCCCTGTTTACCCTGCTGCTTGAATCTCACAAATCGTTAACGAAATCACATTTTATCCCTGTGAGCCGAACAAAATGACCGGAAATCAGCAATACCTTCAAGTTTTGACTTTCTTTTTATGCAGGAGCCTTAAAATGGATAATAAAAAAAATAACGGATTTTTTAACGCGATTTTTATTTCAAGTCTGCTTTTGATCCTTTATACTTTTGTGTACCCGCAAACTTTTCAAGGAAAAATCGGTATTAATCTCGGCCAGCTGGAGTGGGTTGATGTCATGAAAGGCACCAGCCGTTATCAAAAACTCACCTCGAGTGAACAACTCGGTGCCGGTGATCTGGATGATAACTTGTGGCCCACTTGCGATTTTAAAGTGATTGTCATGGATAACCGGCCGGTTGCGGAGTGGTCCGGCAGTATTGACGATCCTGAAGTTTATCGTATTGATTACAGCGGCACCTACAAGGCCAGCTTTACCGGCCAGGCCAGTGTAACCAGCTGGTGGGGGCAGTTTTTCATTCAAAATAAAAATTATGATGAGGGAAACAATACAACAACCTTTGATATTGTCGTCGGTAAACCGGGGCCGAATCATGGTACCATTGCATTAAACTTTAGCAGTACAAAACGAACTCCACAACATCCCGCCAATAGCGGTATAACCAATTTAAAAGTTTTGAGGCCGGATTATGATATAAACTATGACAGACCCTTTGCCGATATCCTTTACAAAACCCTGACTTATGCTTCGTTTTCCACGATCCGGGCGATGGGACTGACGGCCACTCCATTAAACATAATGAACGGTCAAACCGTGTTTCCGGATACCATTGGCTGGACGAACCGCAAACAACTCGATGACGCTTCCTATGATGGATTCGGTGATAAACCGGATGGTGCACCCTGGGAAATATTTATCGATTTGTGCAATGAAGTCAAGATGGATATGTGGATCAATATACCGGCCGCTGCAACGGATCATTATATTCGGAATCTGGCGAAGCTTATTTATAACCGTTTGGATCCGCAAATCAACGTATATGTCGAGAACGACAACGAAGTCTGGGGATTTGAGGAACAAAGGTATTACAATCAGGCGCAGGCCGCTGCACTGGGCCTGTCTGATGTGGAAAATTATGCACGTATGTCCATGGATGCCGGAATTATTTTTAATGAGGTTTTTGGCGGGAATGAATTGAACAAGCGCATCCGTGTTGTCCTGCAATGGACCACTAACCAGTGGCTGGGCGGTGTGCTGGAATTGGACGATATGCTGGAATTCGTCAATCAGCGCTATGGTGCGCCGGGGGATTACGTATACGGGATTGGGATTTCTTTTTATTTCAGCAGTGAGGCCTATTCCGGTGAATGGCCCTATGCTTCAGTGATAGATATTCTGCAGAGTTTAAAGCCGGGTATTGAAAATAGCCTCGATGATCGCCGCACAGTCGTTGAGATATCGCAAAAATGGAATTTACCGACGGGTGCGGTTTCATATGAGGGCGGACAGAGTTACCCGGCAACCGGTGAAATGAATTATCTGGATAACCGAATTACCGCCTGCCGTGACAAAAGCATGGCAGCCCTGACACGGTATAACCTGGAGGATTATTTTTTCGGCCTGGGTGGAACGCTGGCCTGCCATTTTACCCTGGCCGGTAAATACACGCGCTACGGTTGCTGGGGATTGACCGATGATATGAACGATCCGGACCGTAATTCTCAGTTTTTAGCGGTACGTGAATTGCTGGATGATGTGGACACGCCTCAACCGCCGATACATTTTTACGCGACCAAAGATCCGGAATCCGGCGCGGTAGCCCTTTATTGGGATGATATCGCGGATGATGAGGATGGTTTTATCATCGAGCGTAATTCCGGTAACGGCACCTATGTTCAAATCGCTTCGGTGAACGCCAACGACACGAGTTATACCGAAAAATTGTCGGAGGAGGGTGCATATACCTATCGTATGTACGCTTTTAACGTCAACGGAAATTCATCCACTTCTTTTGTTTCATCCACAATTCTAATCGACTATACACCTCCGGCGGCACCACAGAATCTCGATACCCTGCAGGTTTGGAATAATAAGGTAAAGCTGGTTTGGAATCCTGCGACCGACAATAATCCCGGAGAACCCGGGTATGAAATTTTTATGGATGGTGAGCTGATCTATACGACGACCGGTACGGAAAGAACAGTAACCCGGTTAAAGCCGGGTGTTGTTTACAGGTTTCAAGTGCGTGCAAGAGACATTGTCGGCAATGTATCGGCGTTCAGCAACACATTGACGGTCATGACAGTTTCCCCTTCATGGGTTAAGGTCGATGATGCTGATGCCCGCTGGCAAACCAATGCCGTACGCTGGGATCCAACCGACGTTGGCATGCCGGTTGCCTGGGGTGGAACGGTCCTTAAACTATCCGATCCTTCCATACCGCATTTTGCAGAAATCACTGTATATGGCACAAAGGTCCGGTTATTCGGCCATACCTATCCGGCCTTTGAGGGCGGACAATTACTTGCCGGAGACATTTACATCGACGGTCAACTGGCTGCCCAGAGTGTCAGTTGGGAAAGTGAAACGGTCCAGGTAAATGCTTTAATCTATGAAACCGAGCCGTTGGAGGCCGGTGAACACACCATTCGCCTGGTGACTCGAGGGGATTTTATAAACATTGATTATCTTGCAGTGGAATCCGCTACGGCGGTTTATTCTCAAAAGGATAAAATACCGGCAGCGTTTGGATTGGAACAGAACTATCCGAATCCTTTTAATCCTGTTACCGAGATCGAATTCCGGCTTCCTCAAGCGGGTTTTGTATTATTGGATGTGTTCAATATAGTTGGTGAAAAAGTGATGACACTCGTTGAAAAGCCGCTGCCTGCCGGATATTACAAAGCATTGCTGGACGGTTCGAAAATATCCAGTGGCATATATTATTACAGATTGCGTACCGGGGAATTTGAGAAAATGAAAAAGTGTTTATTGCTAAAATGAAAAAGCGCATTTTTTTTAGTTCTTACATAAATGCAAATATCTGGAGATATTTAAACGACTGAAAAATAAATATTTTAAACGAAATATATCGTAAAGGCGAAAAATGAATAAATACCTGCAAATCTATACGAGGTTGTCAAGCACGTATTGATTCAATGACGAATAACCATCAACGAACGAGTGAATCGGTGACGGCCGGTTCACTCGGTTTTTTTTTCACGCGGCCCGGAACCGATTCACCATCTTTACGATTTGTCCCAAAAGCAGCGGTGCCAAGCTCATTCCAACCACAATGATCCAGCCGTCCGTGCCCGGTGCTGAAATGTGCAGAATCGATGCCAGAGGAGTTATGAGTGTGGCACCGATGAGCAACAACGTACATAAAACCAAAGCGCCCCATATCCATGGATTTTGTGTGATTTCGTTCCTGAAATACGGCGAACCGGTTTCACTCATGTTAAAAACGTGCCACAATTGTGCAAAAGCCAGCGTTAGAAATGAAATCGTTACCGCCTTTTCTGTTTCCATTTTAAAAATACCCAGTGAGATCGCCAGCGCGCCGAGGACGGCCGCAGAGATAAATACACTGTACAGGCTGATTTTCCACCACAGTATTCCGGTCACAATGGGTTCCTGTGGATCGCGGGGTTTATCATTCATGACATTTTTATCTTCCCGGCCGACACCAAGGGCAAGGGCGGGAAATATGTCGGTGACCAGGTTGAGAAATAGAATCTGCAGCGGCAGAATGGGCATGGGCCCGTTCACCATCGACGCTGTGGCGATGGTCAGTATTTCGCACAAATTACATGAAAGTAAAAAAACCACAAACTTTCGGATGTTTTTAAAAATCACCCGGCCTTGTTCGATTGCCGCAACAATGGTGGAAAAGGCATCATCTTTCAATACCATATTGGATGCTTCCCGCGCCACCTGCGTACCGCGCATTCCCATGGCAATTCCTATATCCGCTTTTTTTAATGCCGGCGCATCATTGACACCATCACCGGTCATGGCGACAATAGAGTTATTGCTCTGGTGAATGGAAATAAGATCCAGCTTCTGTTTTGGGCTGACACGGGCAAAAATCGACGTATCGATAATTTTTTGTTTTTCTTCCGCAGATAATTCTTCAACCGGAAATAACACCGAGCCGGGTAGAACAATAGGATCATCGTCGATGCCCACGCTTTTACCGATTTTCGCTGCCGTGACGGCCTGGTCGCCGGTGATCATGATCACACGGATTCCCGCGTCATGGCATTTATCAATGGCATCCCTAACATCCGCACGCGGCGGGTCCATAAGACCCACCAGTCCGAGAAAAATCTGATTTTCGTAGGATTTTTCGTTTTCGGAGTTTGTTTTTTTCCCGGCAACTGCAATCACACGTAAACCATCTTCGGCCATCTTTTCATTTTTTTTGCACCAATATTCCCGTTCCTGGGATGTCATGGCTTTGACTTTTCCATCCGATTTTATTTGGGAACAATGTTTGAGGATGCTCTCAGGCGCACCCTTTGCTGCAACGTATATTTGTTTCCCATCCTGGTGAAATGTGGCCATCATCTTACTTTCTGAATCGAATGCGTCCTCACGAATGCGCGGATACTTTGCCTGAAGCTCCTTTTTACCCAGGCCGGCGAGGCTGCCGGCAGCCAGCAGCGCGATCTCCAGCGGATCGCCGATATTTTTGTATCCCTCTGCAATCGACGCATTATTACACAATACACAGGCGCGCAATAATTCTTCGAGGTTCGGATTTGATTGAGGTTCCACTTTCTTTTCGTTCAGCAAAAATCCGTGCTTGTCCGCAAAAATAGAGCCGCCGGAAATGATGACTTGAGAGACCGACATTCTATTTTCCGTGAGAGTTCCGGTTTTGTCGGTACAGATAACATTGGTTGCACCCAGGGTTTCTACAGAGCTTAGTTGCCGGATTAATGCGTTCTTTTTTGCCATGCGCAGCATACCGCGTGCCAGTGCTATGGTTGCCACGATGGGTAAACCTTCAGGGATGGCAGCAACAGCCAGGGCGATGGCTGTTTCGATCATGAGAAATATCTCTTTTCCCCGAAAAATGCCCAGTACGGCAATGATCGCCGTAAGAACCAGCGTCAACCAGATCAATTTCTGGCCCAATTGATCGAGACGTTTCTCCAGGGGGGTCATCTCTTCTTCCGCTTCTTCCACCAAAGCTGATATTATACCCAATTCGGTCAAAGCACCCGTCGCGACCACAACACCGATTGCCGAACCGCGAGTGATTGCCGTTCCCTTATACAGCATGTTTATTCTTTCGGCCAGCGGTGTACTTTCAGCAAGTGGTTTGATGTCTTTTTCCACCGGCAGTGATTCCCCTGTAAGCGGCGATTCATCCACCTGAAGCTTTGACGCCTCAACCAACCGAATGTCCGCCGGAACGATGTCTCCACCTTCGAGCAGGACAATATCGCCTGGCACCAGTTCCTGTGCGGCAACAGTATAATCATCACCGTTACGCAGAATCCGTGCGTCCACCTGTTCCAGCTTACGCAGCGCTTCCATGGAACGGACAGCTCGTATTTCGGTAAAAAAACCAATGAGTGCATTGATAAAGATGACGACAAAAATCGCCCAACCCTCCACGTATTCATGAAACAGGAAGGAGAGGGTCACGGCGATACCCAGTAGCACGACGATCAAACTTTTAAACTGTTCAAATAGAATGAACCACCCGCTTTTCGGTTTTGGCTCCTTGAGTTTATTTTTTCCGTATTTTTTTTGTCTTCTCAGTACCTCGGCATTAAAAAGTCCGCTTTCCTTTGATACACCCAGAGTCGACAGGCATTTTTCAGCTGATATTGTCCAGTATTTTAAATCTTCAGGCATAAAAAACCTTTATGTTAACAAGAGTATTTTTTTTGTGCTTCTTCGTCCGCATAATTATCCGCCATAATAGCCGTCAACAAAGATAAAAAAAAAAACTTGAAATTAAAAGAATTTTAAATCCTTTTACCAATTATTTCATCTAATAAATGAGTTTAAATTTCAAAAAAGGAGAAAAGAAATGGCGACAAAAAATTTAACAATGGATAATCTGGAAAGTACACTTTTAAATAATGATATCGTTTTAATAGATTTTTGGGCAACCTGGTGTGGCCCCTGCCGTATGTTCGGACCTATTTTTGAAGACGCTTCGGAAAAACATTCCGACATCGTTTTTGCCAAAGTCAACACGGAAGAAGCACAGGACCTGGCTGCTGCATTCGGAATTCAATCTATTCCCACCCTGGCTATCTTTCGTGAAAACATCCTGCTTTACAAGCAACCCGGCGCACTCCCGGCGGAATCGCTGGAGGAACTGATTGGCAAGGTGAGGGAGTTGGATATGGAAGAAGTGAAAAAGGAGATTGAACAGGCCGCGTAATCGGTGTATATCGGTTGCTAATAATAATTGATTTATAAAAATATGATAACGAAAAACAGGCACCTCAAAAGGGGGCCTTTTTTTTTAAGTGTTTATGTCAACAAAGAGTGAGTTTTGATTTTCAAAAATTCGTTTTGTACGATAAACAACATATTTGATTGCCGAATCGCAGGTTTTTTAAAAAATAATCCTTGGTTGAGTCATGTTATTTATCTGATTCAATCCCCTAATCGCCGGTAATGCCCCACACCAATTCATATATCAGCTCGGTCACCCGCTGCAGTTTTTCATAATCCACTTTTTCCGCATCGTCACCGGGGCCGTGGTGATCGGCGCAGTCACCTGTTGTGAGTGCAATCGCCGGGATTCCCTTTAATTCAAAATTGATGTGGTCCGATCCCTGATAATTCTCTTTTTTCGATATGTCCAGGCGGTTTGACCATTTTTCCGCAATATCCTGTTTTATTTTAACGATATCGGGATTTAAATCCGGAGAACAGTATATGTACAGGTGATTTTTTACATCCGGATTTGAGACATCCTCTCGCCCCAAGGGATCCATGTTGATATTTAACATCGTGTGGTCCAGTGGAACGGCCGGGTTGTTCGCATAAAAAGATGATCCCAATGCCAGCAATTCCTCTGCAGCCGGCATCATAAAAATAATGCTGCATTTTGGCCGGTGATCCGCTTGTGCCGCAGCCGAAAAGCAACGGGCAAGCTCAAGCATGGCGGCTACACCGGTTGCATTATCGTTTGCACCGTTCAGTACCGTTCGGCCGTCCATACCCCGTCCGTCATAGTGCGCCGTCAGGATAATATACCGTTCGGGTGAATCCGTCCCACTGATTTTTCCAAGTATGTTTTCAGTGCTCAGCAGAGTGTCCGGCTCAAAAAGGGACTCCATGGTCACATTCACCGAATGCCCGATATATTCGGGCTTGTATAAATCCTGTGGCTCCATTCCCAATAACCCGGCCATCGGTGTCTTGAGAGCCGTGATATTCCGCTGAGCCGATAATTTTTGTTCACTGTTTTTCGCCAGATAATAACGAGTCGATGGTATATAGGGTTTTACCTTTTGAATATATTCCGAGAATTCTTGTTCTTCATAGGGAATGATGATGATGCCGGCCGCACCAAAATCCCGCGCCATGTCGGTTTTTTTTATATCCAGCTGACGGTC
The DNA here is from genome assembly GCA_016931775.1 of Candidatus Zhuqueibacterota bacterium. GTDB lineage: Bacteria > Zhuqueibacterota > Zhuqueibacteria > Residuimicrobiales > JAFGEC01 > JAFGEC01. Next base: position 11,174 of record JAFGEC010000198.1, read on the forward strand.
GCTCTTTTTGCTGCCAGGCTTGCCGCTTAAAATAACTGCAATTTTGCCCTGCACGTCGCGGTTCTCATAATCTTTTTTTTGTCCGTAACCGAGGAAAACCAGTTGTATGTTTTTTATGCCTTCAAATTCACTGTATATTTCCATAAAATCCCGCCAGTTTTTCAATTCGGTGTCGTTTTTATAAATCCGGCAGAGTTGTGCTTTTTTTCGCTCCATTCGGAATTTTTGAAAGTACGGATCCGGTTGTTCGAAAATACCTTTTAGTCCTGCCCTGTAAAACTGTTCAGCGATATACCGGGCCGCCTTTTGGGCCCCTTCTGAACCGCTTTGCCGTCCCTGCATTTTATCGTCCGCGAGCTCGTAGACGTGATTTTTTAAATGATTCATTTCGATACAGGCGGTATCAACAGGCGAGCTGCCGGAGCTTTGTTTTTTTTTCTGCACACACCCTAAGGAGAGAAAAAGAATTGCAAAAACACATAATAACAGCCCAAGGTTAAATCGATTTTTCATCTTGTGCCCTTTTTTTGAATATATACGGTGACAATTCTTCCGTGTTTCATCATTCCGTTTCAAAACGATAATTGATTTTTGATACAGTCCCTAAAGAAATGCCTGACTGAAAAACTCGGTTGAGAAATAAAACAATTACCAAAAGACGCACATGTCTGTATAATGCGCGTCTTCCGGCAGAAAAAGAACATAATCAAAGTATTTGTTTATTTTACGGCATAAACTGTTTTAAATAACGTCCGCTTTGAACCAGGGCAGCTTCCCGCAGCTCCAGCGAGCCTTCGTACATCCGGTCCTCCACTTCGATGCAAACCGCACCGGTGTATCCGGCATCGCCGAGAACCGAGAGCAGTTTGCCCCAGTCCACGTCACCGAGGCCTGGGAGTTTCGGTGTGTGGAATTCAAGCGGATTGGCGAGAATGCCGACCTGATTCAAACGGTGCTGATCGACGCGGGCGTCCTTGGCGTGAGCATGGAATATTTTGCCGATAAACTCCCGGACGGCTTCCAGATAATCGATTTTTTGCCAGACCAGGTGCGACGGATCAAAGTTTAAACCGAAATTGTCACTGGGGATTTCCTCAAACATTCGGCGCCAGATGGCGGGCGTATGTGCAAGATTTTTTCCGCCGGGCCATTCGTCGTTGCTAAAGAACATGGGACAGTTTTCAATACATATTTTCACATCGTGGTCTTCTGCAAATTTGACCAGGGGCGGCCATACCTTTTTAAACCGCGGCCAGTTGTCGTCGACAGTTTTGGTCCAGTCACGGCCGATAAAGGTGTTCATGACCGGAATATCGAGCATCTGCGCAGCCTTGATGACTTTTTTAATGTGGTCGATGTATACCTTCGCTTCCGCCTCGTCGGGTGCCAGGGGATTGGGATAATAACCGAGTCCGCTGATTTCCACCCCTGTTTCTTTAACCTTGTCCCGAATTTTTTTGATTTTTTCCTTGTCTAAAGCCGCCACATCGATATGGGTTATACCGGCGTAACGGCGTTCAGCCTTTCCTTTGGGCCAGCACATAATTTCCGCACAGGAAAAATTGTTTTTTGCCGCAAATTTCAAAACTTTATCAAAGGATAAATCCGGTAAAATGGCACTGCAAATTCCCAGTTTCATAGTGTCCTCCTGTTTTTGGATAAAAGGTTCTTTACCGTGCTTTTTGGAGCTGTATCAAAAGTCATATTTATATATCTTTCATAGTAAAATTTTTAAAATTTGACCGGATCAACAGGATCGACAGGATAATGATTACTAATTTTTGTATTATAATTCAGAAATTTTGAAAAAGCATATCCAGTCTTGTTGATTCAATACAACCTGTTGTGGCCTGATCCTGTTTATCCGGTTGATCCGGTCAATTATGCAAGTTAACAACTTTGGCGTTTTAGTATTAATTTTTTTTCAATTTATCATACTTTTCTATTCCTCTATTTCAGAATAATATTCTGGCATTTAAAATCGATGGATATTAGCGTTACAGTATCCGTCTCATCCATCCGGTTCGTGATTCATCTTGTTCTGGATGAATTAAGGGCTTTAGATCTCAGTCCCAATGTCGTTCGGGAAGCTCTGCATCTCATCAATCCGGCAATGACAAGCCAGGTTATTATATCCGCCGATTTATTTCTTTACTCTAATCCATCCGCCTTTACGGTGGCTTTCCAGAACCGCCTCACACAACAGTATCTCCTTATGCCCGTCAGCAAACGTGGGAAAATCCGGTTTTGTTTTATAGGTCTTTGCCTTTATGGCCGTGTAAAACGCCTTGAAACATTGCTTGAAACTGTCCGGATAGCCTTCATTGTGTCCGCCGGGATAGGAAACATAGTTGCGGGTTTCCCCGGACAACAATCCCGGATCTTTCAAGAGCAACTGGTTGGGCGTTTTGCGGTGCCCGATCCACAGTTCATTGGGCTGCTCGCTGTTCCACGCCAGTGCGTTTTTTTCGGCGGCAATTTCATATCGTAAGCAGTTTTTCCGGCCTGCCGTGGTCTGCGACACCCATAAATGTCCTATGGCACCGCCCGTAAAGCGCAACATAATACTGCCGCAATCATCGGTGGTGATGTCGATGGCTTCGGTGGCGTCGATCTTTTGTACTTTGCCGCTGAAAGTCTCCACTTCGCCCTTGGGACGCCGGCGTACCGGATGGACGGTTTTTAAATCCGCACACAGGGATTCTACTTCGAGTCCCGTGATGTTGTAAATCATGTCCAGCCAATGGGTGCCGATATCCGCCACCGCGCGCAGCTCACCGCCTTCCTCCGCAAGGACCCGCCAGTTATAATCTGTGGGATATAAAAGCCAGTCCTGCACGTAGCTGCCCGTTATTGAGTACACCCGGCCCAGTTCCCCGGAACGCAGCATTTTTTTAGCTTCCAAACATAATGGATAAAACCGCATGTTGTAATTGACACCCGCCGCCAGATTTGAGTCAGCCGCTATTTTGACCAGTTCCGCCGATTCTTTAGAGTTATTGGCCAGAGGTTTTTCACACAACACATGTTTACCGGCCGCCAGGGCGTCCCTGGCCATTTGATAGTGCAGCCGGTTGGGGGTTGTGATGTGGACAACGTTTACGGAAGAATCGTCCAATACCTGCTGAAAGCTCTCATAAGCTTTCAGCCCCAGGGCGGCTTCCGCCCGTTTTGACTCGGCGTTGTTGACGCCCAGGATGCCCGATACATTCACATTCAGCCGGCGCAAAGCTTCGGTGTGTGCCGGCCCCATAAATCCGGCACCGATGACCACGGTTTTGATTTCGTGCACGATCTCCTCCTTGTTTTTTTATACAATATCGGCAGAAGGCGGGTTTTGCGTTTTCAATGAATTGTGAACGGGAAACAGTGATTCATGACGATAATTGATACCCCTCAATTGGGCTCTTTGTTCGATAATTTTTTATGGGCGGCTCCGGCTA
>JAFGEC010000199.1 GCA_016931775.1 Candidatus Zhuqueibacterota bacterium
AACGTTTTTACAAAAAAAACACCGCTAAAAAACGGTGTCTTTTAATTCCTTACCCTGTAAGGGCTTATGTTGGGCGACAATGGATTCAAACCATCGACCCCTTGCGTGTCGACGTTTCATGCCCGTGCTATATGCGCTATATAGTGTTATGGAAGGCTTTTTTGCCACTACAACACTAAAAACGTTATATGTATCTACAGGATTGTCACGAAATTGTCACGGTACACAATTGTATATAGCAACGGTTAATTATCCAATACTACTTTGCAGGAGAAAATATTGATTTTTTTTAAGGATACAAATATCTCTCTTGCTTATCAACCTGAATCATTAGAGAAATACTAATCACGATATTGTAAATTGCAACTTCTGAGCTAACAATGCCGCTTGAGTTCTATCTCTTAAATTCAATGCAGTAAAAATATCTGAAACATAATTTTTCACAGTACCTTCTGATAAAAACAATTTTTCTGAAATCTCTTTATTATTCATACCCAGCCCAATACATGCAAAAACAACAAGTTCACGACCAGAAAGAATTGACTCAATTTCCTTCTTTTTTTCATCATCGGGTAGCATTGATTCCTTTTTAGACAGTTTTCCGAGAAGCCTCTGCATAACTTCCTGAGAGAGTTGATAGGTACCGTTATACGCCTGATATACAGCCCGAACCAGATCCTCAGTTGGTATGTCCTTTAATAAATACCCGATAGCTCCGGCTTGCAATCCTTTGATAATATATTCTTCATCATCAAAGGTAGTCAGCATAATAATTTTTCCACCGAACCCAATATGCACAAGCTCGCGGGTAGCGCTAATCCCGTCCATGACCGGCATTCTGATATCCATGAGAATTACGTCCGTTTGTGTATTTTTCACTACCGCTATCGCTTCTTTCCCATTAGCTACACTGCCAACAAGTTCGATATTTTCATCCAGCTTAAGGAGCGAGCATATACCATCACGGATTAACTGCTGATCATCGGTGACAAGCACTTTTATTTTCTTCATAGAATACCGCCTATAAGCTTCACTGGATCTCGTGGGAACACGGCCTTAAGTACAGTACCCTTCCCAGGTAACGAGTCGATTTCAAGCAGAGCTCGTATTAGTTCCAGTCTCCTTTTCAAACCCAATAGCCCGTAGGATATGGCTGTTTGATCAGTTTCTTTACGAAATAACTCCTCACTATCAAACCCCACCCCATTATCTTTCAATATAAGCTGAATCTGTTCCGCTTGCAAATCAAGCGTAATTTCAATTGTATCCGCACATGCATGTTTTAATACATTCGTCACTCCCTCTTGGATACAACGAAAAATGCCCATCCTAACTGCAAAATTAATACCTTCCTCATCTCCGCGAATATCATGCAATACAATATGGGATGCTCCTTTTGCCTGTTCAATAATGCCATTGATTTTTTCAAACAATTGAAAGTCTACTTTCTCCTGATTCAAATTGGTTAACGAATCTCGAACGTCAGCAATAGCATCCTTTGCAGTATTATGGGCTGCGTGAACTGCATTCAAGCTTTCATCCGGTTCTTTATGAAAATACGCTTCGGCTTTGGAGAGTTGTATCTGTATAGCTGTTAATGCATGCCCAATACTGTCATGAATATCCCTGGCAATACGGCTTCTTTCTTCGGATACTGACATTTCTGCTACTTTCTGAGCATATTCCCGAAGACGTATCTCAGTGGAATGAAGTTCCTGCATTATAAGATAATTTTCATCGCTTTTATCACGGTCTTTCTTCCAGAAAATCGCCAAAAGATAAAATAGAAATACGCATAAAATCTTGAACGTTATAAATGCAAAACGTATCTGAAATGGCAGTGGGCTACCTTGAGATATCCAATATTCTGAGAAAAGAATAAATCCAATGGAAATGCCAACCGGCATGAAGGAAAAATATTTTGATTTCAAGAAATAGCCGTAAAATGCGAGGAGAGGAAGAAATGAAAACAAACCGGGATGATCAAGCGGTAAATTTGATATAAAAATAATCAAGAATAGATCGAATATACGGATAACAAAAAGAATAGAAGGAACTGTTCTGTTTTGATCGTACCGATATCGATACTTAATCCATTCGAACAGCTCTAGCACGCCCATAAGTAAAAATCCGCCAAGTAACCAAAAAGCGGAATATTTAGATACTCCTGTCTCATTCCGACGAAAGAAAGTACCAAGGTGCATAGGTAAATTGATAAGGAAATAAACAGAAAGAATGGTCAAACGGAGTGTTGCCTGTGTTTCTGAACGTTTCATACCTTGTTATATTATCACTCCTATAAAACATTCGATAGTGAAATATTTCCTATTTATTTATTACTGCGGTCATACAAATTTCCTGAATTTTTTCACTAATCCTGGAAACTCGAATCGTTTATGTTCTTTAGTAATATATTTTGGATGGTGATACAATGAAAACTGCAATTACGTCATTTTGGATGATAACATGTCTCTTTGCTTCAGTCGCGGCAAATCCCATATCTTTAACATTGGAAGAATGCCTTAATCTCGCAAACAAAGAAAATACTTCATTGAAGATAAACCGCCTTCAATACGCATCGGATTTACAAGCGAAAAAAAACGCTTGGAATACATTGTTCCCAGAAATAGCCGTATCAGCAGCATTCAGCACTACATCAGGATCGGGAACCAGCACATCAAATACAACTGTCAATACAATAAGTCCGGGTACATCGATTTCGCTTGGACTAAACTCCGGAATCTCCGAGGAAATAAAGCAAAAAAATCTTGCCTTGGAATCCTCCGCATTGACTCTCGAATCTATTGAAGCGCAATTATCAATCAATGTTGAAAAGGCATTTTACTATCTATTAACTCTTGAGAACAACTTGAAGCTTCTTAAAACAGATAAAGACATCGCTTATAAACGTTTCTTACAGGCTGAATCTGACTATTCCAACGGATATATATCAGAACTTTCTAAACTTCAGTCTGAAATGTCTTACGCAAAAACAATTCCAACAATCGAAGCGGCAGAAAGTGAATACAGAAACCAATTACGAAACTTCGCTCATCTGCTTGGGATGACTGCGAATGAGGAAATCTCCTTGAATGGAGAATTGAAAATAGCGAGTGTTAATCTGATTGAATCAGAACTTATCCAGAATAACCTAAACGATCGATTTGATATAAGACAATTAGAAAACGAAATTGAAACTCTGCAAAGTCAGAAAAATTCAGCATTAGCTGGCAATCTCGGTCCAACAATCAAGATTGGAGCTACCTGGAATTCATCAATAACAACAGAAAATATTAGTTCACTCGGCGATGCACAATGGTCTGATCTTCTAACCGGTTCCATAAGTATTAGCCTACCCTTGGATGGTTTTATACCAGGATCCAAGAAAAACCTGGCCTTGAAAAATCTGGATGTGAGCATTGCGCAAGCAGAGTTAAATCTGCAATCAGTCAGATCAAAAGCCGAAATAGAAATTTTAAATATTGTTGAACAAATACGAACGGGTGAAAAGAACATTGAACTGAACGAGCTGAATCTAAATCTTGCCACTAAAACATATGAAATGACAGAAAAGGGATATACCGAGGGTACCGTTGAATTTCTTGAGCTTGAAGACGCGCAAAAAGAAGTATTAAGTGCTTCACAGAAACTTTTATCCAGTAAATATGACTATTTGTCAGCGCTACTGAATCTTCGATTTGCATTGGGGAACAAGGTTTTTCCATGGATAGAAGTCAAGAGCATATGATTATTTGATAATCACAGGAACAGTTGTATCGAGGCAAAAATATATTTTGATAATCCAGTTAAATAGAGGAGACGGATATGAGAATTAACTCTGATGGAATAGTAAAAATAATCTTGGTGGCTATTATTGCCATTCTCGCTTTAGGAATAATAGTCAGTTTGAGCATAAAAAACAACACAGCGTCATTCGGACCACCTGCAATGGGTGGTTCCGGAGCTCTGAACGGATCCGGTCCAGGAGGAAAATCCATGGGGAGGCAAAATGGTGGAATGTCTGATTTCCCCGGAGAAAACTCGAAAAATGAGAATGGTGAGAGTAAAAAGGTCAATGTTCAAGTTGAGACAATGAAAACAGGAATATTTATTCAATATTTGAAGCTGTATGGCGACATTGTTAGTGCACAGTCAGTATCGGTCACCTCCGATGTCGCCGGAGAGCTAAATGAATTATATGTAAAACCAGGACAGAAGGTAACAAAGGGACAGCTTATAGCACATATAGACCCCTCAGTTCCCGGGAAAAATTACAGCTTGCACTCAGTACATTCACCTATTACAGGTAGCATAATTGACCTGCCAGTCGACCTTGGTAATACAATCACAACGTCTACAGCCATCGCGTCTGTAGGAGACCTTACAAATCTACGGCTACGATTGAAGGTTCCGGAAAAATATATAGCTTCCCTTTATCTCGGCCAAAAAGCCGATGTAATTCTCGAAGCATATCCGGATACGATAATTCCTGCGAGAATTGTTGAAATAAGCCCTGTGTTGAATACATCCACTAGGACGATTGGAATTGAAATGGAATTTGTACAATCGAATCCAGACATAAAAGCTGGAATGTATGCCAGTGCATCCCTTCATCTTTACGAAAACTCAAACGCAATAACAATTCCAGCTGAAGCTGTTCAGGACAAAAAAGGTGAAGCATTCGTCTTTATATTCGATGAAACTAAAGAAACCGCGGCTGAACGTATAGTTGAACCAGGTAAAAGTTCCGATGGCCGCCTCGAAATTCGCTCAGGACTTGCGGCCGGAGACAAAGTGATTACGGGCGGGTTTTCAACCTTAAAGAACGGCGATGCAGTCAATATTGTGGAGTAAAATACATGAATATATCAGAATTATCAGTTAGTCGGCCCGTCACCGTTCTCGTACTTACAGCGGTATTGATGATCATGGCCATATTCCTAGTGCCAAACCTGTCAGTCGAGATGTTTCCAGAAACGACTTTTCCAATCGTCGCTGTAGTAACTACCTACTCTGGTGCCAGTGCTGAAGAAGTGGAAGATTCTGTAACAATCAAAATAGAAAAACAGTTATCGAATGTTGAAAATTTGAAGCAGATATCGTCTTCGTCTTCAGAAGGAAGAAGCCAGGTCAGCTTGGAGTTTTCATACGGCACTGATCTTGATGAAGCTATCAATGATATAAGAGACAATCTCGAAAGAATTCGTAACAGCCTTCCAGATGACGCCGATTCCACTCAGATAATGAAATTTGATCCGTCATCAGAAGCCATAATGACATTAATTGTTAAGGGAGATGATTCACCCGAACATTTAAAAACCATAGCGGAAGACGACATCGTTCCACGTCTTGAAAGGATACAGGGTGTAGCTTCAGCCGAAGTTACCGGAGGGGTAGAAAAAGCTGTCAGAGTCGATCTTTCACTCAATCGGCTCGAAGCATTTAAATTGACTGTTTCTTCGGTACAGGCGGCAATTGCAGGTGCGGATACAGTTCAGGGGACAGGTGATATCGTTCAGAATGGTATGGAATATAACCTTCGAATAAACCAGAGCTTTGGCAGCCTGGAAGATATTCGGAATACAGTTGTTGCTGTTCGCTCTGATTCAAATGACGGGAGCCTTCAACCGATTTATCTATCAGATATCGCGGATGTGTATCTTGGCGAAGCAGAGAGAGACAGTATCGTTGAAATTAATAACGAAGAAGCAGTTCTAATTTCCATTGTAAAGGAAAGCGATTCAAACTCAGTTAAAATTGCAGAACATGTAAGGACCGAATTGTTTTCCATTAACGACGGAATAGAAAAAAACATCACAATTGAAATTCTGTATGACAATACCACAATGATCAGTTCAATAATGAACCAAGTATATACCTCTGCAATACAGGGTGCTCTTTTGGCAATGATTATTTTATTCTTGTTTCTCAGAAACGTTCGCAGTACCCTGATTATTGGAATCTCTATCCCAGTGTCGATACTTACGACGTTATTATGCATGCACTTCTTCGATGTTACATTGAATATGATTTCTCTCACAGGCCTTATCCTTGGACTCGGAATGACAGTGGATAACTCCATTGTAATTCTTGAAAGCATATTCTCATACCGTGAACGTGGAGTTAAAATTAAACCCGCAGCAATCCTAGGTTCTCACGAGATGATAAATGCAATAGTCTCTTCAACCCTGACAACACTATGCGTATTCATTCCTATGATCATTTGGAAAAACGAGCTTGAAATGCTTGGACAAATATTTCAGGATATGATTTTTACAATAGTTATTTCACTGGTCGCTTCATTAGTCGTCGCCTTAACTCTCGTTCCGGCTTTAAGCAGCTCATATTTAAAAATTCATACTGCACGGCAGAAAACAGTAAAAAACAGGGTCTTAAAAAAGATCGACTCATTGATGGAACGGAGCTTTCGTACGATGGAAACCTCATATAAAAAAAGTCTTCATTTCGCTTTGTCCAACAGATTCCTGATACTTACCCTGACCGCATTACTTCTGGTTTTCTCACTTATACAACTCACCCAAATGGGAGTCCGTTTTCAACCATCCTCAAATGCAGATGATCAAATTCAAATATCCATTACCATGCCTGTAGGAACACATGTTTCCAAGACCGAAGAAGTGCTTAGAAGTATTTCAAACGAAGTAGAAGCAACTATCAAAGGGTACACTAATATTGTACTCAGAGCAGGCACCGGAGGAATGAGATCAACAGCATCAGGTTACCGAGGCTCATTGACAATACTTTTACCTGACACAAAAGATCAGGTCGACACACCAGCATCGATTCAAGAAAAGCTTAGGCCATTTCTTCAAAGACTCCCTGACGTTGAGTTTGAGTTTTCTTCAGGAAGACACTTCGGTTCCGGCGATGCTATTGATATCGAGATAAGTTCGGATGATATAAATCTGGCAACGAAAACTGCTGGCGATATTAAATCACTATTAAGTACCGATATCCCCGGAATTGTTGACCCATCCTCATCCATGGAAGAAGGATACCCCGAATACAGAATTAAGATAGACACGAAACGGGCCCTTTCAATGGGTGTAGAATCATCACAGATTGGTGCCGTTTTATCTTCCCTCCTAAACGGGACGACACCGGCTACTTATTGGCATAATGGGGAAGAGATTGACGTTATCCTAAAATTACAGGAAAATGATCGTAAATCACTTACAGAAATAAACTCCATTTCAATTCTGAATAGTTCAGGCGACTATGTGTCGCTTTCAAATTTTGTGTCCTATGAACTGGCTGAGGGGCCGTTGAGCATTGAGAGGGAAGATGAAACAAGGATTGTGCACGTAACCGCTGACATAGAGGACACGGTTCAAATAAACATTGTTAATGCACAAATCCAAAACCTTTTGGATATTGGATATATAATCCCCGACGGTGTTAGTATAAACATAAGCGGCGAACAGACAGATATTCAGGATCTCACAGGTCCTCTTTTAATTATCGCAATTACAGCACTAATTCTCGTCTTCGGCATCATGGCAAGTCTATTTGAGTCTTTCGCTGATCCGTTCATTATTTTCTTCTCCATCCCCTTAATGCTAATAGGAGTCGTACTTGTTTATAAATTGACAGCCGATACCTTGAGCTTATTCTCCATCGTAGGAATGGTCGTCTTAATGGGGATTGTAGTAAACAACGGTATCGTACTTGTAGATTACACAAATCTACTGGTAAAACGGGGAGCTAAAGTAAAAGATGCCTGCCTGGAAGCAGGGACAAGCCGTCTGAGGCCGGTGCTTATGACCAGTCTTACTACTATACTCGGGATGGTCCCTTTGGGATTTTTCCCCGGAGAAGGAGCTGAAACGATTCAAGCTATAGGAAAAACAATTGTAGGCGGCCTTTCAATGAGCAGCATTATGACCTTATTTGTCACTCCTGTATTGTACTCTTTAATTAACAGGAAAAAAAAGCAAGCAGAAGAAACAGTCGAAGATGAGTCTGCTATCTATGAACGGATGTCAATACATGACAGGACTCTCATAGGTATGGGAAACCTCGAAGAAATTTAATGGGAAGAATAGAGGAAAACATATGAAACGAGTAGAGATAATAAGTAATAAGGCTATCGAGGAAGAAATCATCGCGGTACTGGGAATTGTTGGTCATAAAGAAGCATTTACCCTGCTTTCCCCTGTCTTCGGCCGTGGAAGAAAAGGCCGACGGGAAGGCTCAGCCGTTTGGCCTGAACAAAACTCGCTATTCATCGTACATATAGAGGATGAAAAAATAGAAGCACTTCAAGTAGCGTTAAAAAAAGTAAAAGAAAATTTCAGTGTTGAAAATTTACGCTGCTACATCTGCTGCGATTCAACAAGAATGGTATGAGATAACCACACTAATATCCGGAGGATAACTTGGAACTCGATAAAAGGCTTTTTGAAGAAACATCTGTACCGAAAGCAATTTTACAAAGCGCTATACCGGCGATTATGGGTATGGTAGTTACTCTCGTGTACAATATCGCGGATACTTACTTTGTGGGTCAAACTGGAGACCCGATGCAAGTTGCAGCTATATCCCTGACAATACCGGTATTCCTTCTGTTCATGGCCGCAGGGAATATGATAGGAATCGGAGGCGCATCTGTCATTTCCAGGACTTTAGGAGAGCAGAAGGTTGCAAAAGCAAAAAGAGTGTCATCATTCTGCTTTTATTCTTCTATTCTTGTTGGCATCCTGTTCTTGGTATTGTATTGGGTAATGATGCCGGTTCTTCTGACGCTTATTGGTACTAGCACTGAAACCATCGGGTATGCCAAAGAATACCTAAACATTATTGCGCCAAGTGCACCGTTTGTCATAATGTCGATAGCATTCAGCAGCATAATCCGGGCAGAAGGGAAATCCAAAACAGCCATGTTCGGTATGATAATAGGCACCTTCATAAACATCTTGCTTGACCCAATAATGATCCTCGGGATGAACATGGGTGTGGGAGGAGCCGCTGTAGCGACACTTATAGGGAATATGGCTGGATGCACTTATTTTATCGTCTATATATGGCGTGGGAACACATCGCTTTCCATATCCCCCGCTCTTTTTACCTTACAGGACAACATTATGTCTGACATTTTGGCGATAGGCATACCAGTAGCCCTGAATAATGCATTGATGAGTTGTTCAAATGTAATTCTCAATAATTTCCTCTCTGCGTATGGTGACTATCAGATAGCTGCAATGGGTATTGCGATGAAAATTGGAATGATCGTAGTGTTGTTGCAAATCGGTCTTGGTACAGGGATCCAGCCACTCCTTGGGTACAGTTTCGGATCTAAAGAGAAAAAACGATTTATATCCATCATGAAAGTATCTATTGCCTATGCACTGTTATTGGGAACCATTTTAACTTTAATCTGTTATCTGTGTGCAGGTAGCATTGTAAAAAGTTTTATCGATTCTGCTGAAGTCTATAAGTACGCCGTAAAATATGTGAATATATTATTACTTACTGGCCCAGTAATCGGAATATTGTTTGTTTTCACATCTTCGCTTCAGGCTATCGGCGCTGCAAAAGAATCGCTAATCATTTCATTATCCAGGCAAGGATTAGTTTTTCTTCCGGTCTTGATCATACTTAATTTAACCTTGAAGCAATTCGGCCTAGTTTTAGCCCAACCGATTGCGGATTTCTTTACTTTGTTTCTTTCATATATTTTATATTCAAAAATTACTCAGAAAACATGGTTGATATGGGATACTGATACAGTCGTCGCGAGATAACAGACTCACAGTAAATTATTGAGCACTAAGAAAATGATTTATAAACAGCCATTTCCACTTGAAATATATTTTGATGATTTCATTTTTTGAACAATTAATTGAATATAGTATTATTTGAGGCAAATTTATTTGGCGAAGGATAAATAGATGACAATACCTGAATTGTGTAATTTGTTGGAAATACCCACTGAAGTAAAAGACAAGGTAATTAAGCACAAGCGAAGCATCGATTTCAACGCGTTGAAAAAGGACCTTGAATTAATAAAAATGCCTAATCCAGAATTCTGGGAAGAATCGCTTAGCAGATTAAAAGAGTCACTCGCGCCAGATGAAGACGGTATACGAATTCTGACCTGTTGTCAACACCGGAATGAAATTGCAGTTTTTCACCAAAATCAAATTGCAGACTTTCGGTAAAAATTTTAGAAGTCAACGACTCCTATTTTCATCCGGTCTTTCATCCGGTATGAATTTCCATTTAGCGTAATAACATGGGAATGATGCAGTAGCCGATCCAGCGTGGCCGTTGCGACTGCGTCATCCGCCATGATCTCGCCCCATTTCCCAAAAGGTTTATTCGACGTTAGAATAATCGATCCGTGTTCATACCGGGTATTGATGAGCTGGAAGAATAGTGTCGCCTGTTCTGGCGAGAGATTCTCGTACCCTACCTCGTCCACTAGTAAAACGTGAGGCTTGCCAAACCACACGAGCTTCTGCTTCAACTTTCCCTGGTCGCGGGAACGATGAAGTCGTTCCAGAAGATCCAGGCAGGTGATGTAATACGCGGTGAAACCGTTAAGGCAGGCTTTTTGTCCAAGCGCAGTCATAAGGTGTGTCTTGCCAAGACCGCTTGGTCCAAGAAGAATCACGTTTTCCCTTCGTTCGATGAACGACAGCGACGAGAGCTCGGCGAACTTCTTCTGCGTCAGTCCTCCCTTGAGCCAGGCGAGATCGAACTCTTCAAGGCTTTTCCCAGACGGGATTCCGGATACTTTTAGGCGCGTTCGAGCCATCCGTTCTTTCCTGGGAATCAATTCCAGATCAACCAGTTCGCTGATTGCTTCGGCGAGAGGGGCATCCTGATTCACCTGGCTTGAAAGGAAGCTTTCCAGCCCCGCGGCCATGAACGAGAGTCCCAGCTCCTCCATGCGTGACATGATCATTTCCGTACGCTCCATCATGACGCCGCCTCCCGTGACGCAAACAGTTGCTCATAGAGCTGTGGCGAGCGAATGGGCACATCCTCCGGTCTTTTCCTCACTGTGCGCTTTCTGGGGCGTTGCTGCTCTCTCCAGAGAGCATACAGCGCCTTGCGATGATGGGGCTGGTAGTAGCGCTGGTTCTTCCTCTCTCGGTCCAGAGGGAAACTGTGGATTATCTTGTCTTCAAGGGACAACTCGGCAGCAGCGGCCATGGGATCGATTTTTACCGTCAGTTCTTTGCCGATATATTCAGGCGAAACGCTGTACCAGTTGCCTTCTACCCTGGCCAGGGACTCACCAGATACCCGTATCTTACTGCTCTTTCGGCAGTCGAACGCGGCGCGTGGCAATGGAATGAGATGGGATTTCTCCCGTTCGTAACGTTCCTTGCGGCTTTCTCCTATGCCTCCGATGGCGTTCGTGCTTATCTCGTCAATCCATCCGAGCACGGCTTCGTTCAGTTCTTCGAGCCCGTTGGCCCTGCGTTTCCATTCAATCCAGAAATTATTTTCATAGAAATGAATGAAGCGTTCGACCTTTCCCTTGGTCTGCGGGCGTCTGACCCGGCATCGGCGGGGCGTGAAGCCATAGTGCCGGGCAAGGGACAGCAAATGCTTGTTTGGCTGCCATTTCTCTTCCACGTGCGAATACACAAACGCGGTTTTCATGTTGTCGTACAGGAT
>JAFGEC010000200.1 GCA_016931775.1 Candidatus Zhuqueibacterota bacterium
AACGGTGTGTATTACCTGAAATTTACCGCCAAAAAAGGCGACAAGAAAATAGAAACCATAGAAAAATTGGCCAAATTGGAATAGCGATGGACCATGAAATAAGGATTTATTGGAGAATATATGTTTAAAGATAAATTTGCATATTTTATCCTGTTTGTTGTATTTGTTTTAACAAAATTAACTTTTGCCGGAGAATATGGAGCTGATTTTTTACGTATCGGTGTAGGTGCTCGACCGCTGGCTATGGGCGGTGCTTTTGTTGCCATGTCAGGTGATGCATCATCGTTTTATTGGAATCCAGCCGGATTGGCTCACCGCTACCGGTTGTCCCTGCAACTGGATCACGTCCCGATGTTCGGCGGATTGGCGCAATATAATTCAGCATGTGCAACGTTGGCTTTTGATGGAAAAACCTCTATTGGTCTCGGATGGATCCGTCTTGGGATTGATGAAATCCCCCGATATTCAGCGCTTCAGGGCACAAGATTCGACCGGTTAACCAATACCAAATATCGATCCACTGGAGAACCGATCGGCTATTTTGCCGATAATGAAGATGCTTTTTTGGTGTCGTTCGGCCGGACGGAATACCTGGACCTGATCTTAGGCGGAGGATTTACAGAATATGTTTTACCTGTGGAAATATCATTTGGAGTAACCGGAAAATATATACAGCATAATCTGGATGACCGGAAAGGAACGGGTCAGGGTTTCGATGCAGGTGCGATTTTTCGTATCGTCAGCCTTTCAGAATATTTTCAAGAGCCCGAATCCTGGATCGGAATAGGCGTACAGGCCCGTGATTTGACCCGAACCACTATCGCGTGGAATACAAACTCAAAACACAAGGATCAGGTAAAGACGGGTATTCAAACCGGAATAGCTGCTTCTAAATTTTTCAAGACGATGAAAACCAGATTCACCATTACGCTGGACAAGGAATTCGGTTTTTACGATGAATTCCATGTGGGTGGTGAAGTCGGTTTTTTTAAAGTTCTTGCGCTGCGAGGTGGTTATTACAACGAACATTTTTCTGCGGGCGCCGGATTAAAATTCTTTGGATTCAGTGTGGATTATGCTTTTATCAATCATGATCTTGAAAATACCCATCGAGTTTCAGGTTCCTTTTCATTTTAATGGAGAATATTTTTTTGCATATGTCGAAAGGCTTAAAATACAAACGCGCCGCTTTTTTTGTACTCATCGCTGTGGCTTTTTACCTTTTTGGCGAATTTTCACGAAAGTATAATTGGTGGCCGCATCGAATCGTAAAGGATTTTTACGCCATCGTCCTTGCCGCCAAGAAAAAACACAGCCGTCCGGCTGCCGGAAGATGGAATTACAATAAAGAATATGTTTACAATCAGCAGCTCAGCAAACAACAGCAAAAAGAGTTGTCCCGGTTGATGGTTTTACCCTATTTAAATGGCTCGGCACCCTCTACGGACAAAAAGAACGTTACGTTGTATAATGAACATCTCGTTTTTAAAGGCTTGAATTTATATCTGTCGGGCCATAAACCCGCAGCCTTTTTAATAAACATGAAGGGTGAAAAGCTGTATGAATGGCATAAAGATTTTAGCGAAATCTGGGAAGAGCCTTTTTCTGTAGATGAACCACCCGAAGCAAAAACCTTTTGGCGCCGTGCGTATTTATTTCCTAATGGGGATATTCTGACCATGTTTTCCGGATATGGTATGGTGAAACTGAACAAGGAATCGGATGTTATTTGGAAAATCACCGACCGGATACATCACGATCTTTTTGTCGCGGAAAACGGGGATATTTATACCTTGGTCCGGGAAACCATCGATTCGCATCCGAATTACAAGCTTGATGGCCCAATGCTCGTTGATTTTATTGCGGTTTACGACCAAAACGGCGTCGAAAAAAAACGTATATCACTTCTGGAGGCGTTTTTAAAAAGTGATTATGCCTCTATTGTGGAAAATTATATGATGCGTGAAGGGGATTCTTTTCATTCAAATACCGTTGAAATTTTTGACGGTAGTTTGGCGTATATGAATCCATTGTTTAAAAAGGGGCTGGCACTGGTTTCCATGCGTAATTTTCATACCATTGCGATCGTTGATCTGGAAAGAGAAAAAGTGCTGTGGGCGTTAAATGGACTTTGGAAAATGCAGCACCAACCTACACTGTTGAAAAATGGTGCGTTTCTATTGTTTGATAATCAGGGCGAGTATGGCTTTTCAAAAGTGATTGAATTTGACCCGTTTACACAGAATATTTTGTGGGCTTACCGAGGCAACGAAAAAAACCATTTTTTTTCAAGAACCTGCGGATCAAACCAGCGGCTTCCGAACGGCAATACCCTGATAACAGAATCGGATTTCGGCCGGGCATTTGAAGTGACGCCGGATAACAGGATTGTATGGGAATATTATAATCCATACACTTATGGAAAAGATAAAAATCTTATCGCTACCCTTTTCGAGATGATTCGTCTGGAGGTGCATGAAATAGATTTTTTACCGTCAATAAATATGTAACACCCTGTTCCGGGCTCTCTCTTATCGCAGGTGGAGAAAGGCGGAAGGAAATACTGTCTGCGACGTCCCTTCCCGAAAAGGGAGGGGCCGGAATGGGGTGCCGATGTTATACCGTGCATTTAACAAGCTGCCGGTGTCAAATTATTCTCGCCCCGTTTCTTTTACATCAATCGTAATGCCAAAGTCCAATTGAATGAGGATTCGACGTCCCGAAATACTCGTTTATTCTGTTGTATTTCCCGGTTGTGGCTATTATATTAATTTTTTAAAAGAGTATAAAGTCTTGACAAAAAAATCCCTGCTTTACGAAAAATCTGTTTTTTATTGTTCCGGTTTTATGGGATCGGGTGACGGATTATGATCTCCGGAGGGAAAACTTGATCTATTGAATGTTTATTTTTGCATTTTTAAAAGTAAATCCATAGCAATGTCCTGCTCTTTATAACCTGAAACACCAAAAATGTTTTCTCCTTTCAAA
>JAFGEC010000201.1 GCA_016931775.1 Candidatus Zhuqueibacterota bacterium
GCGGAAACCGGCGGCAGATCGGGATGGTAACACAATCTGGGTATTTTTATATTTATCTTTTCCGCAGCTTCCAACAGAGTTGTTCCCTGCGGTACAGTCACTTGTCTTTCATCTATTGTTAAAGTGATATTATCCACTTTTTCCTCCTGTTAATCAAAAAACTTGTTTTTTCTTATGCCGCTTTTATTTCAGCTGCCGTTTCCAGATGACAAACTCCGGCACGGCAAACCTTATCCTTGGCATGCCGGATAAATTCCTGTTCGAAATAACGCAGGCATCCCAGAATCGGTATGGGTGCAGCCTGACCCAGCCCGCAAAAAGCCCCTCTCATCATGGTTTCTGAGAGTTCTTTGATAAGCGAGAGGTCTTTGACGCTACCTTTTCCGGCAGATAACTTTTCCAGGATTTCCAGCAACCGGCCGGTTCCTTCACGGCACAATGTACATTTACCGCATGATTCATGGTTGAAAAATTCAACAAAATTTTTCACCATATCCACGACACACTGGGAATCATCGACAACCAATAATGCACCGGAGCCCATACCTGCGCCGATTTCACGCAAACTCGAAACACTCAGCGGCAGATCCAGATGTTTGGCGGTCAAAATACCGCCGGTTGTGCCGCCCAACTGCGCGAATAAAAAGCCTTTACCGTCGGGGATACCCTGGCCGATATCATAAATAATTTCCCTCAACGTAATCCCCATAGGCACTTCGATTAATCCGGGATTATTGATATTGCCGACCATGGTAAACACTTTGGTTCCGGGATTGTCGGGAATCCCCAACTTTTTATACCATCCGGCACCGTTCAATAGAATCTGCGGTAAATTAGCCAAAGTTTCCACATTGTTGACTACAGTGGGTTTTCCCCACAATCCGACAACTCCCGGAAACGGCGGTTTGTCACGCGGTTCTCCCCGCTTACCCTCGATGGACTCAATCAGGGCGGTCTCTTCACCACAAACATAGGCACCGGCGCCTTCACGTATTTCAATATCAAAATCAAAATCGGAATCAAAAATATTGTTGCCCAGCAAACCATGCTCCCGAGCCTGCTCGATGGCACGCTGCATGCGGGCGATGGACATTTTATATTCACCGCGAATATAAATAAATCCTCTGGAGGCGCCTACCGCATAACCGGACAACGCCATTCCTTCAATAATCGCATGAGGATCACCTTCAAGAATCAAGCGATCTTTAAAAGTGCCGGGTTCCCCCTCATCGGCATTGCAGATGATATATTTGACATCAGACTGAGTTTTTGCAGTAAAACCCCATTTGACGCCTGTGGGGAAAAAGGCACCGCCTCTGCCCTGAATACCTGAATCCTTGACGATTGCCAGAACCTGATCCGGTTTTTGTTCCGTCAGAGCTTTGCCCAATGCCTCATAACCGTCGTGGGCGATATATTCCTCAATGCTTTCCGGATCGATGACACCGGCATTTTTCAGCACCACACGCTGCTGCTTGCCGAAACGTGGGTCCAGTTCATCGACTTTAATATCCTGGTCGGCGGGAGCCTGTTTGTAAATTAACCGGTCCACAACGCGGCCTTTTTTAAAATGCTCGGATATTATTTCCGTCACATCCAAAACCGTCACATTGGCGTAATAAACATTATCGGGAAAAATCACCAACACAACGCCTTTATTGTAAATTCCCAGACTGCCGGTTTCCACAACCTTGACCTCATCGGTCAATTCAGCCAGGGCCAGCTCTTTTACCAGTGTATCCCGGACGGAACGGGCGCCCTGGGCAATTGTGTGTGAATCCATTGCAACCAAAACATGTAATCTATGCATTTGAAACACCTTTCAATTTATAATCTTTTAAAATTGCCACTGCTTTCTCCGGCGTCAAATTGCCATATACCTCATCATCGATCATCATGACCGGGGCGACTGCACACAACCCCAGGCAACTGGTAAATTCCAGCGTGAAAACGTTATCAGGTGTGGTTTCTCCGACCTCGATGCCGAGATATTCCTTAATTTTATTCAGCACATCTTTGGACTTTTTCACATGACATGGCGCATTGTTGCAACAGCGCACGATGTGTTTGCCCTTTTGCTCCGTTGTAAAAAGACTATAAAACGTCGCAACGCCATAAACTTCCGAGAGTGGGATATTTGTGGCTTTTGCCACGTTGGTAAGAACCTCATCATTCAGATGTCCGTATTCAGCCTGAACATCCTTTAAAATATAAATGAGAGGAGTCTTTTGTTCCTTGTAATCCGCCACAATTTTATCCACTCGGCTTAAATCTGACATTGTGTACCTCCTCTGTTTAATTCTGCTTGAATACATAATCCGACAAAACTTTGTTGCCGACAATATGATCAGCGACTATTTTACGTGCAACTTCCGGTGTGACCTTGCCATAGGTTATGCAGGGTCTACCCTGCTCAAATACCTGCACCAGCGGTTCCTGATCGCAATAGCCCAAACATCCGGTCTGCGTAATAACTGTATTTTTCAAACTGCGTGTACCAATCTCATCCACCAGTGCGCTCATAACATTCCGGGCACCGGCGGCGATACCACAAGTTCCCATGGCCACAACAACGCGATATTTTACATTCTTTTCGCGCGAAGCCATTTCCATTTTTGCTTTTTCCTTGATTTTGCGGAGATCCGCCAAATTTTTCACGATTATCCTCCTTGTTGTCTTTGTTTTATATTATTTAATTTTATACTTATTTATCCAACAGAATTAATTTTTTGTAAACCGGATAAAATTCTCTCCTTTACCGGTTTTGTTAATTCATATAATGTTATATTCTGTTCCGCCATTCGGGCCAGTATCCAATACGAGTCGAAAATAAAAACACCCTTGTCGGTTTTATGTATGTAGCATAAATGTATTTCCGGCGTTCCGATGATCAGATTCATCACGGTTTCAGCGATATCTCCCAGGGGCGCGCGGTTCAAACTGTTCTTTTTAAAATCTGCCGTCACACGCGTGCCTTTTCCAACTGTCGATTTTATAACAAGATACCCACCACTCTGTTCTGCCGCCATTTTCAGCAATGGCAATCCCAAACCCACAGTGCGTGTTGATCTGGACGTCACAAACGGATCCAGAACCTGTTGTGCCGCCTCTTGGCTCATTCCCCTGCCGTTATCATGAACGACAATCCGGAACCGGTTTACTGACGCAAGTTCCTCAATGAAAAGAATGATGCGGTCGGCACCGGCTTCGAGGGAATTTGTGACGATATCGAGGATATGTAATGAAAGTTCTCGCATTATGTTCCGGCCTTTTTTAATTGTCCACAGCGCATTTCCGGCCGTCTCGTCCCTGTAACGCCAGGACGAGTTCGGAAAAAACAGGTCGTTGTATATAAAACGATGTGAAAGCACTGCCCACATGATCGATATCGTGTGCATCCGATGCGCGGATGATCGTATATTTTGTATTACTCAAAAACCGTAATTGTTGTTTGGCCACATCCAAAGGTTGTGATATCTCAATCGCTGAAAACGGCAAATTATCCGGGATAAATCCTAAAACCCTTAAAATACTAAAAGATTTTCGATCAATATGCGCGGGATAAACGATGCCGTCTTGTTGAGCGACCCGATCACACACTTTTTCCATCGACGTCTTTAACGGCATGGATAGCATTTTTTTATTCTCCGCTAAAATATCATTATGACTGTTACATACATACTGTGAGCCAAACCATGAAACATCGTTTTCACCTTCCTGTAAAACGCTGTAAATAAAATCCTGAAAATTATTAATTTTATCCATATTCTCAAACAAACAGATCAAATGTGCCTCTTCCCGCACATAAACTTCAATGCCGGGAATAACCATCAAGGCCACAGACTCAGCCGCCTGAACAACAGCAGCCACATTCTCTGCCGAATTATGATCGGTGACGGCAATTATGTCCATTCCAACAGCCGAGGCTTTTTCGGCGATATCCCGCGGCCCCATACTCAATTCCGCACAGGCAGACAGCACGGTGTGAATATGTAAATCCGCTTTGTACCATGATAAACTCACTCTTTGCCTCGAATACCCAGCTCGTAAAGTTTACCGGCAATATCAAAAGTCGTCAACTCTGTTGACAATACCGGAATATTTTTCTCCCGCGCTTTTTGCAGAGCTGATTGGTCCGGTTCAAGTCCGCCGGGAAGGATAACGGCGCCA
>JAFGEC010000202.1 GCA_016931775.1 Candidatus Zhuqueibacterota bacterium
GAGCGGCATCCTCCCAAAATTCTTTTTTGATCTGCCAGCCTTCATATTCGAACCAATCATTTTTTTTCACAATTTCATGAAAATTTTCCAGATAAGATGTAAAAAGCTTTTTCATATCCGGTACGGCCGACCAGGCAACGAGCGCATCCACCTGTGTATCCGCACACGTTAAAATTGCGGTCGCAGCTCCCATACTCAAGCCCAAGACGGCAATTCGTTCATAACCTTCATTACGGGCCCAATTTAACACATCGGACAAGTTGGCGATATTTGTCGTAATTAACGAATCTGCAAAATCACCCTGGCTGTCTCCGGATCCGTAAAAATCAAATCGAAGTACACAAAATCCGGATTCGGCAAAAACCCGCGCCGCATCCACAAACAACCGTTTGTTTTCGATTTTATTGCCCATAAAGCCATGACACATAACAACCAATTTTCTCGATTTTGACTCGTGCAGCATACCGGCAAGGCGGGCACCGCGGCTGGTAAGGACCAGCGGGCGTTCTAATAAATCTCCGGACATAACATTATCCTACTCGCTGTTTTCCAATACCAGTTCGCTCACATGTTTAATCCGAACGGGAGCGTTAAATTTACGTACACCGTACGATATCTGTATGATACAGGCGGGGCAGGCCGTGGCTAGAACCTGTGCTCCGGTGTTCTTTACATGCGCCATTTTACGCTTTAAAATTTTCATGGACACATCATAATGGGCGATGTTGTATGAACCGGCACCGCCGCAGCAAAAATCTGATTCGGCAAGCTCTTTATAAACTACTGCCGGTATATTTTTCAGAACTTCGCGAGGTGCGACTTTTTCCTGAAGATAATGACTCAGGTGGCAGGGATCGTGCAGCGTCACAGTCTGTGTGTTTCCCCCGGTTTTATATTCGGCCAGATCTTCGGTTTCATACAGCCAGGTTGTCATATCCCGTAACCGGCCGGTAAAATCTTTAACAATTTTTTGCTGTTCCGAATCCTCCGGCACGAACCGTTTGTACTCCTTGAGAAATGATGTACAGCTGGCGCAATCCGTTACAATATAATCCGCTTGAAGATTTGAAAAAATCCGGATATTTTTCTCGACAAACCAGCGTACTGAATCCAGGTCGCCGTATGCATAAGCCGGCAATCCACAGCAGTAATTATCGATCACCTCCACCTCGAATCCCCGCTTGTTCATAACCTGTGCGGTTGCATAACCCACATCCGGCTGGGCATAGTTGATGCCGCAGCCGACAAAGTAGGCAACCTTTCCCCGGCGTTTTTCCGGTATCAAGGATTGAGCGGCCAACCGCTCGCGTAAAAACGATTTGGGGATGCTTTCCAAAAGCCCTTCCGCATTGGCAATATTTTTGCCGTACCATCCCAGGCAACGCAAAACCTGAGCCAAACCGGATATTCCACTGCGTTTACCGAATGACGCCATTTTTAATAACCGGCCCAGTAATTCCGGGTGCCGCAACAAGGTGTGAAAAATATAACGCTGTAAAGCCGGCTGGCCTTTCTCCCGGATCCAGAGATTGCGCACTTCAGCGATAATCTCATCCGTTTTAATTTTGGGGAAACAATTGGTATAGCATGCATTGCACATCAAACACTGAAACAAAGCAGTTTTCAAGTTCTTGTCCAATTCCAGTCGGCCTTCCACAAGGCCTCGAACCAGCTGATGACGGCCGCGGGCCACCTCATGTTCCAGGCCCGACACGGCATATGTCGGACAAGTTGGCTGGCAGAAACCGCACTTGCTGCATTGTACAACCGCTTCTAACGTTTGATCCGATAACACCTTATATTCCTCCCACAAACCGGCCTGAGGCAAAGACACCCTGCGGATCATACTCCTTTTTCAAAGCCTTTGACCAGTACAACGTATTTTGATCCACATCCCAAACATCCAGCTTTTGAACGACCGGTATATCCGCACGATAAACATTCAACCGGCCGTCGAGTTTCCTGGCGTGGTCACGGAATTTTTTGCACAAATTTACAATTTGTTCCGTTTTTTCATAACCGGTAATTCGTGTGAAAACGACTCCCCTTCCGGGGTAAGCCAGACTGGGCATTCCCCCGTCCTGCCCGTTCAGATAGGCAAAGACATCGGATACCCGGGATTTCGGCACGATCCATTTAACCAGAGTGTCGCTGTTGCTTTTAAAAAAATCATCACAACCGGTGCTATACTCTCGCATCGAAAAGGATGAATGCTGCAATGTTTCTCCCAGCTGGCTGGATACTTTATCTATTAAATCCTTGCCGGCGATACCCAGCGTCGGGATCGTGAAACGGATGAAAAGCCGGCTATCGGCCACCACATCCCAGATGGGCAGGTTGGAGCGGTATATCTTTTTCAGAAAACCCTGACAGGCATCCGAATCCCCGGCCGAGTATTCAAAACGAATCAATTCCTGAGGCAAGGGGTACAATTTCAAGGTGATTTCATCAATAACGCCCAGAGTCCCCATGGATCCGATGAACAGTTTACACAAATCGTACCCGGCAACATTTTTCATGGTTTTACCGCCGAAACGTACCAGCCGTCCATCGGCAAGAACAATCTTTAAGCCCAGGACCAGATCGCGCGCCGTGCCGAAAAAAAAACACAAGGAACCGTATTCATTGGCAGCGACAAGGCCGCCGATGGTTTTATCGGCACCTGTGGCCGGATTATAGGGCAGGAATTGATTATGCTGCTTGACCGTATTCGCCAATTCGCCCAACAACAATCCGCTTTTCACCGTAACGGTAAAGTTATCGTGATCATAATCCACGATTTTATGATGTCCCGATGTTGTGACGGTAATATCGTGAGCGGTGAGTGCGCCACCCAGTTCCTGAAAACCGCCGGCTCCCCACACATTGACCTTTGCCCGTTGATGCCAGCACTCTTTGAGCCACTGGCAAAGTTCGCCTGTATTTTCCACATGTGCGACAGCCATGGGCCGAATCCCGCGCACCGCATACCGGGAAATTTCATCCTCCTGGAGAGAAAAGTGGGTGGATATGTTTTTAAACGCCTCTTTCATGCCGGTAAAACCTTTCCGGGATTGCAGAGTCCCTGGGGATCAAAAACATCTTTGAGTTGTTTCATCACCTCTAGCTCGTCTTCTCCAAACAAATATTTCATGGCAGGTATTTTTTCAATACCGACACCGTGCTCGCCGGTTATGGTACCGCCTTCGTTCACGCACAACTGCATAATTCGATCGCATCCTTCGTGAACCCTTTGGGTTTCCTCCTCATCGCGTTCATCGTACAAAATGATGGGGTGTATATTTCCGTCACCCGCATGAAGCAACGTACCGTAAAACAATCCGTATTCGCGGGCAATATCATCGATTTGAACCAGCACCAGAGGCAGTTTGTTGCGCGGAACAGTGCCGTCAAAAACGACAACCGAGGGTTTTAATCTTGTCATCGCTCCCAGTGCACCACGCCGGCCGGCCCACAGGGCATCGCGTTCCGTATTATCCCGTGCTGACCGCACTCGGGCACCAAGTTTTTTTAAAATTTTTTCGATGGCTGTTACCTGGGGTGCCAGACTCCATTGTGGACCATCCACCTCGATAATCAGCACCGCCGCTGCGGAGGTCGGGTAATCCACGTTCAGGGAGGCAACCACGGTTTTTATACACGTTTGATCCATGTATTCCAGTGTTGCAGGCACAATCCCGGCGGCGATGATGGCCGAAACCGCACCGGCCGCCTGTTCGATGCCGTCAAAATCGGCCAGCAGCGTTTCCACACCACCCGGCGCAGGCATCATTTTAAGAAATAATTTTGTAAAAATTCCGAGGGTTCCCTCGGATCCGTTCATAAAGCCGACAATATCGTATCCCGGTGTCTCCTGTGTATATCCCCCGAACCGGGCGATCTCACCGTCCGGTAAAACCATTTCCAGGCCAAGCACATGGTTGACGGTCACACCGTATTTTAAACAATGCGGTCCGCCGGCATTCATACCCACATTGCCGCCCAGCGTCGAAACCTTTTGGCTGGCCGGATCCGGGGCGAATACAAATCCCCTCGAGGCGAGTTCATTTTGCAGTTGCAGGTTATAGAGTCCGGGTTCCACAACGGCGACGCCGTTTTCCTCGTCGATCTCCAGAATCCGGTTCATCCGCGCCGTTTCAATGACGATGCCGCCTTTGGGCGTCACCGAACCGCCGGCCAGATTGGTGGCCGATCCCCGGGGTGTATAAGGGATATTTTCGGCAACCGCCAGCCTCACCACATTCTGAATGTCCTGTGCGCTTGTCACAAATACAACAACATCGGGTTTGCCGCGCTCCATACTGGCATCATATTCATACAGGTATAAATCGGTAGGACTGTACAGCACATTTTCCCTGCCGCAGATTTTTACAAGCTTTTTGAGGAGGTTTTTAGGTACCATGCAGTGTCCGTATTTTGCAGAGTTTAACTTGAGGTTTTAATATAGCAATCCTCGTTTTGTAATGCAAGGCAATAATGGATGGGGTTGTAATATGTCACTCTTGGGGGAAGGTGCGACGCATCTCCGTTTTGGGTGGGTTAGATATTCAAAATATAGGCTAAATATCATGCAACGATGCGTCGCACCTATAAAAGCCCCCCTGTTACTCACATATTACATGGGGTTCAAACATTAAAAATGCATTTTTATAAAGCGTTTTTTTGAACGGCTCCGGCTATACCGCTTGTGAACCAAGTCGGCCCCATACCCCGCTTGTATACCTTGCCCGCCAAATATTTTAGCCTCCGTTTTGAGTCGCGGCATGATCCTCCCCCCGCAAAGCGGGATCGCAAGCTTCCCGTTCCGCATTGCGGAACGGGCGATCTTGCTCCGCTGACTTTATAAAAAGGCAAAACAGCAATTGTAGGGTGCGGTTCTGTCATTATTCTCGCCAAAGACAGGTGAAAATGCGTCAGAACCGCACCGAACATCGAACATGGATTTAAGAAAACCTTATGTTATGGTATATAAATTTGGTGCGGTAACCGAACACGAGTGAAATAATATAAAAAATACTTGACAAAAAGTATATTATTTTTTACATTTAGTTAGAAATAATATACAAAATGTTAAGCGAAGATTACATTGGATTAATTTTCAAAATCATATTTAAACAAAGGAATTCATCCATTGAAATTGAAAAATAACTTGAGACGCTGCCGTTTCGATCATAGTGAAATATCGCAGGAAGATCTGGCCCGGGCAGTCGGTGTCACTCGTCAGACGATCTTGTCCATCGAAAAAGGCAGGTTTGTCCCATCAACCCTGCTGGCATTAAAACTGGCTCAATTTTTCGGCAAATCCGTGGAAGAAATTTTTTATATCGTAGAGGATGATAACGAAGAAGATAATAGAAAAAAATATTAAATAAGGAGAAAGTCACATGAAAACAGGTCAAAAAGTCAGGTGGGCCATTTGGTTTTTTTTCATTCTGTTATTTGCAGGAATTGTTGTTCTAAATACCTCAGGGCCGGATGCCGTTCAATCTGTCGTCCCTGAAACAAACACAATCCTAGAAATATTTAACAAAATTTTTGTGGGTTCTTTATTGCTCTTATCGTTTTTGTTGTTTCTCATCGTACCAAAGACCGGATTTTCGAAAAAAATGCGGCCGACAGAGCGGTCTTATAATTTATATTGTATCGTTGGGATGATTTGTGGTTTTTGCGGATTGATCGCAACCCTCTTATGGCCCCATTGGATCATCAAAACTCATTTAATGTGGGCAATTGTCATGCCCTGGGTACTCATGAATTTTTATTATGCAACCATTCAGGTGGTCCAAAAAAGTAACGAGTTTGGTGACGAAAAACAGGAATTGAATATGAGCTCTGCGGCTGCCTTGACCATGGGTTTTACAATCCCGGTCATGGTTGTAATATTTCTTTTTTATGAAAATAATATTCTTCAGGGATCCCTATGGTTTCCCTACTATTTTTTTACGACTATTTTTGTTTTTTCTGCAATGACGTTACATCTGTTCAAGAACGAATAAACTGACTGATTTGCCATTAAAATTATTCGATGATTGATGTTTTGATTATTAAAAAAGACGCGGCCGGGAAGAGTCGAATATTATATTGAAACATTTCTCCTGTTATTTGTATTAAAATCATACCCCGAAAACCGGCGAAACCAGAATCAGCGTTAAAAACGTCACCAGTACGGCAAACAGTAGATTCAATAGCATCCCTGCTTTCACCATGGAAAGAATATGGATCCTGCCGCTGCCGTAAACGATGGCATTTGGCGGTGTTGAAACGGGCAGCATAAAGGCACAACTGGCCGCAATAGCAGCCGGTACGGTCAACATCAACGGATGTACGTCAATATGGACCGCAACCGACGCCAAAATCGGCAAAAAGGCGGCGGCTGTGGCGGTGTTGCTGGTAAAGCCGGTCAGAAGTATAATAACGCAAACGATGGCAAATACCAGTAACCACAGTGGTGCATTTTCAAAGAAACTCAATTGTCCGCCGAGCCAGATCGAGAGACCGGTGGTACTGATTGCCCATGCCAGGGAGAGCCCGCCACCAAACAGCAGCAGAATACCCCAGGGCAGTTTTTCAGCCGAATTCCAATCCAGCAGAAACTCGCCATCGCCCATTCCGGACGGAATCATAAAGGTCAGCAATGCACCCAAAATGGCGATGCCCGCATCTGACAAACCGGGGATAACAGGACTCAGCAGCGGCCGGCACATCCACAAAAGGGCGACAATAATAAAAATACCGGCGACGCGCCATTCAGCCGGTGACATACGTCCAATTTTTTCCAATTCTGAGCGGATAAAATCCATACCATGACCGGATTTTTTCCCCCGCAGGGGAAAAACAAGATAGGTCAGAACCATATAATTTAAAGGTAAACCCAGGAGTACAAGCGGCACTCCGATCATCATCCATTGCGCAAAACCGATATGAATATGATATGTATCACGCATAAATCCGGCGAGCAGCGTATTGGGCGGCGTACCGATCAATGTCCCGAGTCCGCCGATGCTGGCTGAGAAGGCAATACCGAGCAACAATGCAAGCGTAAAATTATCCTGTTTTTTAGTTTTCCCGGTCGTCACCTCGATGATGGATAGTGCAATAGGAAGCATCATCAAGGTCGTTGCCGTGTTGCTCACCCACATACTCAAAAATGCTGTGGCGATCATAAATCCGGCGATGATGGAGCGGGGATTCATACCCACTGAAGAGATGATGGATAACGCAATTCTACGATGCAGGTTCCATTTTTGCATGGTGATCGCAATAATAAATCCACCCATAAACAGAAATATAAGCGGATTTGCATAGGGAACCGCTGCATCCTTGATTGTTCCGATTCCGAATAAAGGAAAAAACAAAAGCGGAAGCAGCGACGTGGCCGGAATGGGAATCGATTCCGTGACCCAGAGAATCGCCATTAAAATGCCGACAGCCGCTACACGCCAGCCGTTTGTCGCAAGTCCCTGCGGTGCCGGGAGCAAAATCATCAAAATAAAAAGCCCGACGGCAACCCAAAAACCCATGATCCTATAAGGCGTCATTTTGTTATGCGACATTTATTCTTGCTCTTTTATTTTTCAACCAACGGATTTGTGCTTCTTAATAAAGCCGGGTTCGATTTCCACCCCTAATCCGGGGCCGGTTGGGACGGTGACCACGCCGTTTTCGCTGGTCAAGGTAGATGTGGAACACTCGAAAGGAATGGCCGTGTTAAATCCCTTAAACTCGTGATATGGTCCGGCATTCGGTATCGCTGACACAAAATGCATCATATATAGATAGCCCAATCCGGATCCCGAAATATGCGGAACACACGGCAGTCCCAAATGATGCGCCATCAACGCGACCCGCATGGACCGGATCATACCGCCAAAATAAAACATATCCGGCTGAACGATATCGAGAACCCGGTT
Organism: Candidatus Zhuqueibacterota bacterium; assembly: GCA_016931775.1. GTDB lineage: Bacteria > Zhuqueibacterota > Zhuqueibacteria > Residuimicrobiales > JAFGEC01 > JAFGEC01. The sequence goes on from JAFGEC010000202.1 coordinate 7,911, forward strand.
TCCGATGAGCCAGCGAAAATGGTAAAGACTGGATTCCTGTTCACCACCGGCAACGGGAACGGTCAACGCGTCGGCCACCTGTTTGGTCTCTTCGAACCAGTCAAAAGGCACCGGTTCTTCATACATATCGAATTTATACAATTCCATCATTCGGCCGATGCGAATCGCCTCGTCCGCCGTATAGGAGCCGTTGGCATCGGCATAAATAGTCATATCGTCACCGAAAAACTTTCGCACCAGTGGAATGAGTTTTTCGGTCCGGCCGGGCGGGGAATCGGCATTCCGGCTCATGCGTCCGCCGACTTTGAATTTCAGCGCTTTTGCTTTTGTCTCCTCCACGTTTTTTTGTATGAGCATTATAGACTCTTCCGCGGATTTTCCGCGAAAGTTGTTCGCCTGGTAAACGGCCACTTTTTTGTTGAATATGTCGCCGATCAATTCACCGATGCTCTTTCCGGCCATGCGTCCCAACAGATCGAGGACGGCGAATTCAATAGTGGCAAGGGGTACCCACAGTGCCAAACTTTGCAGTTTGTAGTTACTCTGATAAACATACACTTCCTCGATCAGCCTGTCCAGCTCGCGGGCATCCTTGCCGATAAAATAGGGTTGTAATCGGTTGACAAATATCGGGTAAAGGGATAGCATTTGCATATTGTTACTGACACTGATACCCTCGGCACCTTGCGTCGAGCGAACCCGGCAGATGAAATTATCCCGGTACCGCAGCAGTTCCAGCGACTCGATCATTACAGGTGAAGGGAAAAACTGTTTTTTAAGGACAGGTTTTTGGAGAATTTTTTCGAGTTCGGCATTGATGGATTCAACAGCCGGCGCTCGACAAGAAGCGAGGGGAAGCACTGCCGCAGCAGAGGCGGAAAACGCTGATTTAAAAAAATTTCGTCGTTTGAGATTCATTGTACAACTCTTATTTTGTTCGCTCTGGATTTGAATGTGTAAAAAATTGACCGGATATATCCGTAATGCGCATATCCGTCAACCTCAAAGAAACATCTGTTTAAATTTAATCACCTATAGACCTACCCTGAATGAAATACCGGGACCTTTGATATAATGTATTTATTTTCACCGGATCAATCCCGTATTGCGGGATCAACAGGATCAATATGATGATTCAATCGGAAAAAAAATCCAAAACAAGAACCAGTATTACTCTTATCCTGTTTCCCGCAGTGCGGGATTGATCCCGTCAAATAAATATAATTAATTTATAAACAAATACTTAATGATACAAGTTTTTTTGCAGATCCTAAAGTGTTAAAATCCATTGTCATGGCAGTTCTCAATAATTGGATTTGTTGTTTCACGTTTCCGTACAGCATCAAGATAACAATAAAGCGTCCAGTAAAAAGAAATTTCATAGTACTCATTTTGGTTGACGGCCATGCCCATTACAACAGGATATTTTGTCTTAATAATGACATTGATAGATATTCAATCAATTTACAATTAATCCAGTTGTCAATCCTAAAACAGGTACCTATCAAAAATAATGTACAATTCTTTTGGCGAATTGACAACAGTTAAATGAAGCAGGATGTAATATGTCATCCCTTGGGGGGGAGGGTGCGACGCATCTCCGTTTTGGGTGGGTGAGATATTCAAAATATAGGCATAATATCATGCAACGATGCGTCGCACCTATTAAAGCCCCCCCCTGTTACTCACATATAACAGCAGGGTATCCCCCCAAATTTATTATGCTATTGTAAATAAAATATTTGATCTGTTCATTAATATGTTTTTTATAAAAGTCAATAGATGAATATACGCATTCATTTATATTGTGCGGTCCCGTATCGTCCATGACAACTGGATACCCGTACCGCATTGCGGTACTGGGCATGACATTTCGGTTTTAATCTGAATACACGTACATGGTGATATCAAACGTGATTTTGGTTCTTTTCTACAACCCGTTGATTAAAAATATAACTCTTAACAGTGAATGATATTATCTTACGAATGACCTGATTTATCAAATTGACAAAAAGATCCCGGTATGTAAATCTGTCATGTCAAAAAATCGATCCATTTATAGCAAAAATCCCTTGACTAACTGAAAAAAATTCATTAATTCTCTTAAAATAATAACAGTCATCCTTTCACTCAGCAAAGGGGAGTGTGTTATGATTTTACATCACGAGTTTATCAAAACGGCAAAAAAACACGCAAAAAAGCTGGCGATTATCGACAAAACCACCGGAAAAGATGTACCGTACGAACGGGCGCTGATTGCAGCGTTGATCCTCGCCAACAGATTTCGCAAAAAACAGGACCGGTACATCGGCGTAATGGTGCCGACCTCTGCCGGGTGTTTTTTGGCTGTACTTGGCGTCATAATGGCAGGCAAAGTACCTGTCATGATCAACTATTCCACAGGAGCGGAAAACAACTGCAAATATGCGCAGAAAAAATGCGGCTTTAAAACCATCATTACATCCAAGGGGCTGTGTGAAAAAATCGGTTGTCCGACAGTGCCGGGTATGATCTTTTTAGAAGACATTATGGAGAGCCTGTCGGCACTGGAAAAAATAAAAGCGGCGCTCAAAGCCAAAATGGGCGCCGGCGTTGTCATTAAATCTCTGCCCAAGGCCCATATCGAGGATGTGGTCGTAATTCTCTTTACCAGCGGAAGTGAAAAGGAACCCAAGGCCGTACAGTTGACCCATAAAAACATCGGCGCGAACGTCCGTGATGTGGTGCAAATACTCGACCTTTCGCACGAGGATGTCTGGATGGCCATTCTGCCCCTGTTTCATGTTTTCGGGTACACCACAAATTTTTGGGTACCGGTGACGCTGGGCATGACAGTGGTTACCTACGCCAATCCACTGGATTACAAAACCATACCCAGCCTGATCAGGGAATACAAAGCAACGATTATTACCGGCACACCGATTTTCTTCAATGGCTATCTGCGCGAATCCAAACCCGGAGATTTTGAAACCCTCCGGCTGATTGTGGCCGGTGCGGACAAGGTGCCGGATTCTCTGCGTGATGGATACCGCAGTAAACACAATATCGAGTTGCTCGAGGGTTACGGCGCCACGGAAACCAGTCCGGTGGTCTCGGTAAATATCCCGGGTAAAAACAAACCGGGTTCCATCGGTATGCCGCTTCCCAGTGTGCATGTCAGGATAGCCGACATCGATACAGGTGCAGCAAAAAAGGCCGGTGATGAGGGGAAAATACTCGTCAAAGGCGATCTGGTGATGAAGGGATATTTCGACGACATCGAAGAAACCTCCCTGCGCATCGAGGACGGATGGTACGATACGGGGGACATGGGCGTTCTGGATGAAGATGGATATTTATGGCACCGCGGCAGACTGAAACGGTTCGTCAAGATCGGCGGCGAGATGGTCTCGCTGGTGAAAACGGAAAATGCACTGGAAAAGGTGTTACCCAAAGGCGTTGAGTGCTGTATCGTGGAGGTACCGGATTCTAAAAAGGGTGCGCGTTTGATTGCCGCGGTGACTCAAAAAGTGAACGAAAAGGAGATGATTCAAAAAATGGGTAAAATGCTGGCGCCCATCGAAATTCCCAACACTTTTTTGGTCATCCCGGAAATGCCCAAACTGGGCAGCGGCAAGATCAATTTCCGTGAGATAACGGAGAAGGTGCAGGACATGTTAAAGTAGTCATATTCAGGATCAGATTCATTCATAAACACCCGGGATTTGAGTGTATTTCAAAGTCCGGGTGTTTGGTATATAAAGAGTTGAGAATTGATTTTGGCCCGGGATACAGGATTATTTTGGCCAAGATGATAAGATACTGGTAATACTCCTCTGTGGGGGTAGTAAGAAAATCCAAAGAAAAGATATTGCTCACCTGGGACAACTGCCGAAAAATGAGGCAAAATAGCCCCACTGGTCACAAATGTCCAAATTCATCCTGGCATGGCGTTCATATTTTTTCTATATTTATATGCAATAAAAATCTGCAGGTTTTGGCACTAAAATTGTTACAATTGTCATATCAGGTTTATTTGTTTTGGAGTTATATATACATGAAAAAATATCTTTTAACCGCAATTTTTTTCACACTGGTTTTGGGCGGGCTGATTTGGGACTTTGGCCATGCCTTGAAAACAACACTCATCCAGGGCGTTTTTTGTCCCGAAGATCAATTCGGCGCTATAACCGCTGCAACGACCAAGGTAGCGGTGGTTCCTTCCGATTATGAGACATTGGCGGAGCCGATTGCCACAAACGATGCCGGTATATCCTATTCACAGATCGAAGCCATGGTGCGTGAAGCACTGGCTTTGCTGGGCGGACTGGATTGGATCATCCACCCCGGCGATAAGGTGCTGATCAAACCGAATATCGTCGATCCCGAACCGCCGGGTTCCGGTGAGGTGACCGATGTTCGTGTGGTCAAGGCATTGATTAAAATCATCCATGAGCACACAGGCGGTAACTGTACCATCATTGTGGGAGAAGGCAGTCCCAGGGAGATGGATTACGAACTGGCTTATTCCAAGCGCACCGTTCCGCGATGGGAAAAATTGTGGGACATCGCCGGTTATCAGGACCTGTTGACTGATCCTGACCTGGCAGGGATAGATTTTGAATTTCATAATTTAAACGGATCGCCGCCGGAAAATCCGTGGCAGGACCTTGTTCTGGCCGATGTGCCCGGCGGCGGTACGGCATCACCTCACAACGGTCAATACTGGATGCACAAAGACGTTTTAGAAGCCGATGTTTATATCACCGTACCCGTACTAAAAACGCACAAAGCCCAGCTTACAAATGCTCTAAAAAACCAGATCGGCATCGCTCCCAGTACAAAATACGGGTTTTCAAAAACCGGCGGTGTGCCGCAGAATAACTATACAACCCAACTCATACACCGTGCCGATCTGCCGCGGGATTGGATTGATGAGGAAGTTGTGGACCTTTGCAGCATAGCCGGCATCGATCTGGTCGTGGTGGATGCTCTGGTGACGCTGGAACGCGGTAAAACGTGTATTCGCGACAAAGACGGAAATATTACCAATCAGGTCCGTTTCAACACCATTATGGCCGGTACCGATCCTGTTGCAGTTGACAACGTGGGAGCCAGACTGATCGGACATAATCCCGACGATGTGGCCCACATCACGCTGGCGGAAAAAGTCGGACTGGGGACAAACGATCCGGCATTTATCCATGTCGTCGGCCGTGACGTGGATTTGTTGGCAAAACCGCTGGCAAAAGATCCGTTCTTTACTTCGGATTACGGCCAGAGCAACCGCACCTGGCTGCTCAGTCCGGCCTTTCCCATAAGCGGTCTTTACAATTTAATGGATTATGATTTTCTGGGCGATGAAAGTCACTATTGTGCGGTTGCCGGTGTTGACGGCTGGTCGGAGCCCATATATTTTTTCGACGACCGTATCGATCTCGATGCGTATTTTGGCGGACAAAAAAATGTCATTTCTTATGCCTTTACCTGGTTTACCGCACCGGCAGACCAGGAGGCGGAGATATGGCTGGGTACAGACGAATCCACAAGAATTTTTCTCAACGGTGAACTGGTCCATTCACGAATCGGTAGCCGCTCATATCCCGTCGACCAGCTGGTACTGGACAAGGTGCCGGTCAGCATCAAAGCCGGACCAAACAGTCTGTTGATCAAATATCTCAACAAGTACGGCAGTTATGATTTCGCACTCAACATCTGCGAACCGGAACCGGATGAAGACCTGGACGGTAACCGGGTGATGGATTTAAAATTTCACACCGAGAGTATAGACCAGTTTGTCTCCATTTTGCCAAAATCCGAACACGCTACGATAAATGATGTTGATCTTTTGGCCCGCCTGAATATTGCGACAAATTACGGATCGGCTTTATGTCACTCCCTGCTGTTGAAAAAGTTGGGCACCTGTTCGGATAATGATATCCAAAATATGTTCGTATATCTGGACAACGGCGATGGGAATTTTGATCCGGCTTCGGACGGCGAAATCGCCCGTGGTTTTTTTCAAAACGGATTGTGTTTGATGTCGTTTACGGCGGGATTGACAATAAACAATGAAGAGAGTTTGTTGTATATTGCCTGTGAAAAAAGCGATCCTCTGAGTGCAGTAAATCCCACCTTTGGTATAGAAATTTCCGATATTTCGGCTTTTCAGTTTGAAACGCCGGTCACAATCAAAGTACATAACCTGCCGTTTCAGACAACGGTATACAGTCTGCCGGTGGAACTGATGGCTTTTTCCGCCCAGGTCGATGAAATAAATGTCGTGTTAACGTGGCATACCGTTTCGGAAACCAACAATTCACATTTTATCGTCCAGAGAGGCCGCGACGGACGGTATTTTAACGATGCCGGCATTGTCAAAGGTCACGGCACAACAATTGCGGAGCAAGACTATCGATTTATGGACCGTGTCGAATCAACGGGCGACTATTTCTACCGGTTAAAGCAGGTGGATTTATCCGGCACTTTTGAATATTCGGACGTTTTAAAGGTGACGATCCTGCCGCCGCAAAATTTTGTGCTGCAGCAGAATTATCCCAATCCCTTTAATCCTGAAACGAAAATTCGGTTTGAAATGCCGGCAAGGGAAAACATTTCACTCAGTATTTACTCTATCGACGGCCGTTTTTTGAGGACCCTTTACAGTGGTGTTCAGGAGGCCGGTTCGCACACTTTGGTATGGGATGGGAAAACAGATGATGGGATACCTCTCTCAAGCGGAATTTACATTTGTGTCTTGCAAAGCGAAAATCAGCGTGAGTTTATAAAGATGAGTCTTGTCAGGTAAGAGTCGTTTTCCCCCAATGCGCTGCGGGGACTTGATTTTAGAAATTTCACCTATTTTCTCAACATTGTAATTTAACAGTCATGATTATACAATGTTTCGAGTGGGTAAATTGTACGAAATTTTAGCCACTGATTAACTGATAAGGAAAACATAAAAAATTTCTTATCATCCCTAAAATCTTCTCTTTCCAAACGGCTGCAAAAATTTATCGAAAGACAGGCGCTGGTCATTATCATCTTTATTTTTTTCGGAGATTCTTTTAAATTCGGCAACCTGCTGGGTTTAACCGAATTTAACTGGATACAGGGGCATTTCGCCGATCTGGGTTTAACCGCACAATTCACGACTTTTTTCTACAATTTCCTGGGACACAAAAAGTTCGGTCCGCTCTTTTCGGTATCCGCGCCGCCGGTTCTTTTTTCACTTTATGAATGTTGGCAGTATCCGAATTCGGATCCGGCCGATATTCTATGTTATTTTTTCGGATCGCTCATCGCGTTTTTCAGTATTACAATATTCGGGATGTTCATTAAAAAATCCAATGATAAACTTGAAAAACCGATTAAGGGATTGCAAAACAGCGAGTGAGCTAATGTTCTTTTATTATAGCCGGAATCTGGATATTTTCCACATGCTGCGGAGATAAATCGCGCGACCACGAGAATAAATATGAAAAACCGTTCTGAAATTTTACTTTCCCCAAAAACTTTCAGGGTATCCCCCAAAATTTTAATATAAATCACTCTTAATATTATGATTTATATTAATTTAAAAACTGAGTTCATTGTGAAAAAATTATTTTGAAGCAATTATATATACAGAATTTTATTGTCCTGTTTATAAAAACTATCTACTGCTTTACACCTCTGTGCCTCTGAGCCTCCGTGCGATGAATCGCACAGAGGCACGGAGCCACAAAGGGAATCAAATGTCAAAAGTTATATATTTTCCTTTGTTTTTTAATTATAATTCTATAAAAAACAAAACAGGAATAGTGGATGCTTAAAACAAAACTGACCGGTTTATATTTTGGTGCCACTGCTGTTCCACGCGAGGTTAAAAAGAAATTTAAAGAAGTGAAGAATCCTGGTTGACTGTTTTGATTTGTTTATTGATATAAACAAAATTTTGGGGGATACCCTGAAAAGCTTTTACTTGACAAAAAAAAAATTCTTTTTTATATTACGTATACGTACTAATCATAGCATGGACATGGATAACAAACATCAAATTCCAATGGCCTTACGGGTGGCCTACCTGACAATGCACCGGCAAACCAACGCGCACCTGGCGCCATTCGGCGTCACTGCCGACCAGTTTGTCTGCCTGGTAAGTCTCTCCGAAAATGACGGTATTACCCAGCAGGAACTTGTCGCACTCGCCGCATCGGATCCCAACACCATACGAGCCATGCTGGTTCTGTTGGAGAAAAACGGACTGGTATCACGCGACCAGCACCCCACCGACGGCCGGGCTCGCAGTGTTTCCATGACGCCCGAAGGCCGCCGGCTATTCGAAAAAATGGTCAAAGCCGTCGAACCGGTACAGCAAAGATTAATCTCGTTATTCACAGATGAGCAAATCGTCAATCTCTGCGATTACCTGAAGGGCATCACACAATCCATGACCTGACATTATATGTTATTTGTACCTGATTTCAAAATACAGAACATGCACAAAAACCAAATTGGAATTTGACATGTGAGCTAAAAAATTGATACCGGATGTTTTTGACCGTTTGTAAAGAATTCGCCGCTCAAAATCCCCGAAAATACTATTGAAATTGAAAAGGGAGATTGAACAAATGAAAAAAATATTTTTTCTTTTCTGCTTTTTAATGCTGCCGGTTTTGTTGACCGCCCAGACGACGGATTTTAAATCCCTCAGCGATGAATGGATTTCTCAACTGACGCTTGAAGAAAAAGCAAAACTGGTGGTGGGAATGGGGATGCGCTTCCCCGGTATGCCCCGCAACGACGCACCGGTTGTGGGACAGGTTACGGATAAAGTCGCCGGCGCGGCTGGCAGCACTTTTGCGGTACCTCATTTGAGTATACCGGGGATGGTTGTCGCCGATGGGCCCGCAGGCTTGAGAATTTCTCCGGTTCGCAACCAGGACAGCACCAAATTTTACTATGCAACGGCTTTCCCAATTGCCACACAATTGGCCTCCACCTGGGATACCACGCTGGTTAAAGCCGCCGGAAAGGCCATCGGCACCGAAGTGCTCGAATACGGTGTGGATATCATTCTGATGCCGGCCCTTAATCTGCACCGCAATCCACTGTGCGGAAGAAATTTCGAATATTACTCCGAGGATCCTCTTGTTTCCGGCTGGATGGCAGCCGCCATGATCAAGGGTTTGCAATCAAACGGCATCGGCACCAGTATCAAACACTTTGCCGCCAACAATCAGGAAACCAACAGAAACAGCATCGATACGATCGTTTCGGAAAGAGCGCTTCGGGAGTTGTACCTGCGGAGTTTTGAAATTGCCGTAACGCAGGCCGGCCCATGGACGGTCATGAGTTCCTATAACAAAATCAACGGTTTATACGCCTCGGAGAGCCACGACCTTTTGACGAAAGTGTTGCGGGACGACTGGCATTTTAAGGGATTTGTCATGACAGACTGGTTCGGAGGAAAGGATCCTGTTGCACAAATGAAGGCCGGCAACGACCTGCTTATGCCGGGGCGGCCTGAACAAACCTCTGCCATCGTCAAAGCTGTAAATGACGGCACATTACCCTTGGAAGTACTAGACACCAACGTCAAAAGAATTTTAGACGTGTTACTGCAAACACCGGCCGCCAAGAATTATAAATATTCGGATAATCCTGATCTAAAGGCCCATGCTCAAATCGCCCGTACGACGGCGGCGGAAGGTATGGTTTTATTAAAAAATCAGGACACTGTTTTACCGTTCAAAGACGTCAAAAACATCGCTCTTTTCGGTAATTCCTCGTATGAATTTGTAACCGGCGGTACCGGCAGCGGTGACGTCAATGAAGCCTACAGCATACCGCTGGAAAAGGCACTGGGGGAGGCAGGCTATGTGCTGGATGATTCTTTGAAAAAAACCTACACCATATACATGCGGGAAACAAAAGCCAAGTTACCGAAACCGAGAAATTTTTTCGCACCCCGGCCGCCGGTTCCGCAGATGCCCCCTCCCATCGAACAAATAGGAAAATTATCCAAAAGCGCAGATATCGCGCTCATAACTATCGGCAGGAACTCGGGTGAATTTGCAGACCGCAAACCGGAGAACGATTTTAACCTGGAGGACGCGGAGCAACAGTTAATCGATGCCGTTTCAGCCGCGTTTCATAAAACGGGCAGAAAAGTCGTTGTGGTGCTGAATATCGGCGGCGTGATCGAAACGGCCAGCTGGAGAGACAAAGCGGACGCCATTCTCCTCGCCTGGCAACCCGGTCAGGAAGGCGGCTATCCGGTCTCAGACATTTTGACCGGCGCCGTCAATCCCTCCGGAAAACTGGCGTCGACTTTTCCCGTGGATTATAAAGATACTCCTTCGGCAAAAAACTTTCCCGGCTCCCCGCCGGACAAGCCGGACAGTGTGATATACGAGGAAGGTATCTATGTGGGCTACCGTTATTTCACCACATTCGACGTAAAACCGGCCTTCGAGTTCGGATTCGGCCTGTCGTATACCCGGTTCACTTACAGCGATCCGGTTATCCCGGAAACCTACAGTGACCCGTTACCGGTCAAAATAACCATAACCAATTCCGGTACAACACCCGGCAAGGAAATCGTTCAGCTATACTTGTCGGCGCCGGATGGTAAACTTGAAAAGCCGGCGGTTGAATTACGGGCGTTTGCCAAGACAAAACTGCTGCAACCAGGAGAATCGCAGGTTATCACGTTCATACTCTGTCAAAGAGACATTGCCTCGTTTGATACCCAAAGGACCGCATGGATTGCGGAGAAAGGCAAATACCGGGTAAAGATCGGCGCCTCGAGTCTGGATATCAGACAGGAGGGAAAATTCAGACTGCCGAAGGAATTGATTGTGGAAGAGCTGACCAAATCTTTATCGCCGCGTGTCGCGATTTACGAATTAAAAAAATAATTTTTGGAGGTGCCAAATCATGAAAAGAATTCAAATTTTCCTCATCGTGTATTTTTCAATATTACTTCTTTTTGTTTTCACGACCGCTGCGCAGGATTTTCGAGGCTGGACACCGACGCCCGGTGATACGCTGATGTCGCCGCGTATCAAAACCGATGGTCAGGTAAAATTCAGTATTTACGCACCGGAAGCCGATAAAGTACGCCTGATCAGCAGTGATATGCCCGGCCTCATGCGGGGCGCGGAAATGACCGAGGCCGAAAACGGCATATGGTCCGTCACAGTCGGCCCTGTCGATCCGGGTTCATACCGGTACAATATCAATGTGGACGGTGTTTCCGTCATCGATCCCAAAAATCCTAAAACCAGCGAGTCCAATGCCAATACCTGGAGTCTGATCCACATCGACGGCGCGGAATATATGGATACCAATCAGGTACCGCACGGCGCAGTGGCGGAGGTGACCTATTACTCGACATCTTTAAAAAGACACCGCCGTATGCATGTGTATACCCCACCGGGATATGAAAAAGATGCACAAAAATATCCGGTTTTTTATCTATTGCACGGTGCCATGGATTGTGATGATTCATGGTCGACCGTCGGCAGGGCCGGTTTTATTCTCGACAACCTGATCGTGGGCAACAAAGCAAAACCGATGATCGTGGTCATGCCGGCAGGACACACCGGGCCGTTCAGCTTCGGTGGCGGCCGCGGCGGTTCATCATGGCTTGAAGAATTTGAGGTCGATTTCAAAACCGACATCGTACCCTATATTGAAAATAACTACCGTGTTCTCTCCGGCAGGAAAAACCGGGCGATCGCCGGCCTGTCCATGGGTGGTGCTCATACACTGGATATTGCCTTTTCCGATCTGGCTTCGTATGGATTTATCGGCGTTTACAGTTCCGGTATCTTTGGAATAACCGGCGGACGGCCGGGTGCGCCTGAGCAAGACCCGGGCCCAAGCTGGGAGGAAAGTCACCTGGAAACGCTCGAATACGCCGAACTCAAAGACGGCCTCGAGTATTTCTGGTTTGCAACGGGCTCGGATGACTTTCTGGTCGAAACGTCCAAAGCAACCGTGGAAATGTTCAAAAAGCATAAATTTGACGTCATATACAAAGAATCATCCGGCGGCCATACATGGATCAACTGGCGCGAATATTTACAAGAGTTTACCCCGCATCTTTTTCAGTAAAACGATACGGGATGCGGTGCGGTATTCACGGCACACATTAATTCCGCCCGGTGAATTTTTGTAAGGACGGTAAAACATGTTCTATTCATACGCCGTTTTGAGATGATGGACCGCTCCGACTATCCCGCTTATACCGGGGCGCAAGAATAGTTATCTGCCGGTTTTTTTTATTTCTTCGGACATACAGCCGCGTTTGCAAAAGACGCGGGATGATCCTCCGCGGACTTCGCGATCCCGCTGAGCGGGATCAGTGCCGCAAAGCGGCACTTCCGGGGTCTCGCTCCGTTGAATTATTTCGAGATGTACCGGTTATTTATTCTTTTCATTTATAGCATCGGTTCATTTGTCGGGAGCTGGGTTCACAGGCAATTTTCGTGTGCCACGGATACAACAAACAAATATGTTCATTAAAGAAGCGCTTGATTTTCTCATTTATATTCTTTACAATTTTTTAAAGGTATATATTTTTTTATCCAATAGACATAATTTTTTTTGGCGCGGTGGCGGGTTAAAACGCAGTATAAATTTTACTGCAAATAATATAATAACAAACACTTGACGCGTTTATTCGAATGTAAAAAAAGGGGTGGGTGTTTAATAACTATGTTATGCCAAATAGTACTTTTGATATTTGCTGTGAAAATAAGGCAGTATACTCTTTATGAGCAATTTTGATCCTATACAACTTTACAAAGAGCATTTTGTCAATAAGCAGTTTGAACGGCTCAATCTTTTTCTGCCGTTAAATAAACTCTATAATATAAAAAGTGTCTTGTATCCAGGCAGCTTTGTTCACATGACGCCGTCATTCGTTTTTCCCAAAACAGTGTATGTTGATACAGATAAAAGAACTCCAAAGTTCTTTGCCGATCCAAGAGTTGTGCAATTCATTTCAGCAGAAAAGATATATGCTCAAGATCCCGAAGTTTCATTCCTTTTTACCGACTATAGAAAAAGACTTGAATTGCCAATTGAAAGTTTTGACTTACTCATATCCCAATATGCGGGGATTATATCAAAATACTGCAAACAGTTTTTAAAAATAAATGGACTATTACTCGCAAACAATAGCCATGCCGACGCAACAATGGCTTTCCTGGATGATGATTTTGAATTAATCGCAACAATAACTCATCGTAATGGTAAATATAAATACTCATCAGAAAATCTCGATTTATTTTTCGTTCCCAAAAAACAAGAACATCCGAAAATAGAAGAATTTGAAATGAACCAAAAAGCAATTGGATATAAAAAGACGGTAGGCAATTATCTTTTTAGACGAGTGAAATAAATTGGTATTTCGTAGTGAGGTTATGTCGCAAAATAGGCATAACATTTTTTTGCAGGTGACGCGAGCAGCGGTGCGTTTTGAGAGAATTTTTGAGTTGAAAAATCGTTTGGCGGACCGGTTTTCCCTGACGCTCGCGCCCCTGAAAAAATCGTTATAAGGCCTACTAATTCGGTAAAAAACATTTGTTTCAAATTTATTAAATGACTATTTTTATAGATCAGAAGTATATTTATATTCA
>JAFGEC010000203.1 GCA_016931775.1 Candidatus Zhuqueibacterota bacterium
GAATATTCCCGCGAAAAGATCGTCATCCGCAGGTTAAGAAACGCTGACATCTCGTGTTGCACGCCGGCCTCGTACTCGATCTTTTTCTGCGGTTCGAGATCGGCATTTCCCAGTACATTTGAATAGGTGGTATACGCACCCAGGTAATCCGGATCGGCATACAATGTATAAAACGGCGGCATCTGATAAAAATGCCCGTATGCGAGCCGGATATGCGTGGTGCTTTGGGGACTAAACACCGCCGCGGCCCTGGGACTGAATCTTGTTTTTGCTTTTACCTTCTTCCGAACGCTGTTTCCGAAAACAGTCCTGTTGGCCGGATCGCTGTAATCGGAGGGATAAAAACCGCCGGATTCAAATTGATCAAATCTAACGCCGGCCTCCAGGACCATATTTTCGAGTTCAATACGATCCTGCATAAAAGCGGAGATTTCAAGAGGTTCAAAAGTATAAAATTCTCCGTCCCCGTCGAGCAACGGATCATAGTTCAAATAAACCATTTTCCGCCGTTCGCTGTCAAAACGGCGCTGTTGGGCTTTTGACGTGCCGGAGAACCGGTTGACAATATCGGATTCTTCATTATCCAGCGTATATTGTTTGTAATCGATACCGGCCTTTAAAAAATGAGTGCCTTTTAAACGCCAATCCAATCCGGTTTTGACCTGCAGGACATCCAGCGTGCGTTTTTCGTGAACTTTATCCTGACCGCCGGTGTAAAAGCCGGCACCACTGTCGCTTAAATAGCCGTCGTGCACATAACCGGCATCGGACGGATCTTCGAATACGTATAAACCTCGATACAAAGCGGTTTTAGCCACACGGGTCTGCCAGTTGATATTTCGTGCCGGTTTGAAATCGACGGATAGACCGGTCATCCAGGCCCGGTGATGGCTGGTTGGCAAACCATCCGGATTATATTTAAACATGTGGCGGTAATCTCGCCATTGGCTTTGATTGAGTAAAAACAAGAGTTCCGCTTTCAAACGATCCCCGGGCCGAAAATTTAATTTTCCCAATGCTGAAAGCCGTATTTCATTATTCATGGGAATAAATGTTTTATCGCCGTTATGCTCGGAATACCACTGTTCGGGATTTGAGCTGCTGAAATCACTATAGTCATCCACAAAAAAACGACGGATGCCGTTCAAATGGTTATTATTATGCTGATAACGAAGATTTGCCAGATAGCCAAATTTGTCACCCCCGATAGGCCCACCGGCCGTTGCACGAAAATCGACATTCCGGTCGATATCGGATGATGACAGACCGATAAACTTGTCATCGTGGGAAGTTATATAATTACCCAACCGGACACCAAAACGGCCGAAATGTCGTGCGGCCTCGGATTGTGTATGCATAGCGAGTGTACCGCCCAGCGCACCACCAAATTCAGCGGGACTCACCCCGCTTTTTAAACTCACCCCGTCCAGCGTTTCCAATTCCGGCATCACGGCAGCGGAGCGAAAATAAAACGGATCGATCACGTCAAATCCATCAATCTGACGGTTCAATTCATCCGCCCGGCCGCCGCGCAAATGACCCTGCACAAAGCCCGGTTGCAAAACAAGCCATTGTAAAACATTCTCCACCGGTAATTTCTCAAGCATCTCCCTTGAAGCAAAGACATCCTCGCCGGAAAACAGCGGAACCAGGCGAAAAGATATGGCCACCGTCCCGTCTTTTTCCGTCGAGCTGATGCGGATATCGAGCCGCGAATGTTGTCCAGCTTTCATTTTCAGGTTTTCGATAACGGTCTGGAAATCGTCCAGTTGAACCAAAAGTGATTGAACTCCTTTACCGTCAATCTCAAGGGAAAAACGCCCGTTATGGTCTGTCCGCTGTTTTGCGACGCCGCCGACAAAAAAAACGGTGACGTTATCCAAGGCGCGGCCGGTTTCCGCATCACGTACCTCTCCCTCTACGATGGCGATTCCGGCATCGGCGGCACAAGACAGCGCCAATAAAAGGTAAAATATAAATTTCATGCCCTGTCCTTTTTATTCAATATAAACAATTCAAAGGCAGACATGCAAATGTATTTTAAACAAAGAGTAAAAAATATCTTTAGCAGAATTCAGACGACTGTAAATCCTCGATTTCCTCCAGAATATCCCCATGAAAGTTTCCGCTTGAGGCAAAAACAAAGCTTTTATTGAAATCCACCGGGCCGCCTGTCCAATCTGATACCTTTCCTCCCGCCTCTTCTACCAACACAATCCCGGCTGCATAATCCCATAGGGCATCGCCGCAACATATAAAGGCATCGGCCTGTCCGTTTGCCACATAACATAATTCAACTGCCGTACTGCCCAGCATGCGAATTGTAAAATCGAGCCCCAGCCGCTTGGTGAGCGCCGCCGTGCGCAACCGGTCATGACGGGAATAACCATGGTTGATAAAAATAATGGATTTGGCGTGTTCCCGGTTATGCGACACCGCAACTGGTTTCCCGTTCACAAACGCACCACGCCCCTTTTCCGAATACCAGGTTTTTTCCTGAACCGGATCATGAATCACGCCGAGCAGCACCTGGTCCCCCTTAACCAGGGCAATGGACACGGCGAAAACCGGCAATTTACGAAAAAAATTACTGGTGCCGTCAATTGGATCGACGCACCAGTATTTTTCCGATGATTCACCCCGCGATCCGTGTTCCTCACCGACAAAGCGGTATGGCGTGTGCTCAGTCAATTTTTCAAATAAAATCTGTTCGCACTCCCGGTCCACCCTGGTAACGAGCCCTTCGAAATTTGACTTGATCTCAGCCGATTGTACACGTGCGTACTGTTTATTGATAAAAAAGCCGGCTATTTGCGCCGCTTTAATTGCAACGGATAAATCACTCATATTCTGTTCCGCGGCCGGATTATTGCAGATCTTTGATGGATTTTATGATCTTACCCACAAGGCCGTATTTTTTTGCCTCCTCGGCCGTCATCCAGAAATTACGTTCCGTTTCCTGCTCAATTTTTTCCAGCGACTGGCCGGTCTGTTTTGCAAAAATTTCGTTCAGCCTTTTACGGATTTTAATAATCTCACGCGCCTCAATGTCGATATCAGTAGCTGGACCCATTACACCGCCGCTGGGCTGATGCAACATGAACCGCGTATTGGGCAGACAGAGGCGGCGCTCCTTTGTCGGGGCGGCATATATCAATGCACCGGCGCTGGCCACCCATCCGGTGCCGATAATCCGTACACGCGGTTCCACAAATTGTATCATATCGTAAATCGTGTCACCGGCTTCTACATGACCACCCTGAGAATTGATAAAAATGGTTATTTTTTCATCGGATTCGTTGGCCATGATAAGCAATTTTTCAGTGATATTACTGGCAACTTTTTGATTGATCTCACCGAAAATAGTCAGTGTTCGCGCTTTGAGCAGCCTCTGATCCATCATAGATTGAAAATATTCATCCATTTCCGGTTTTTTCTTTTCTGGCATTAAAATTCTCCCTTTTTAATATAGTATAACTTTTTCATTTCGGATAATCCGGCACCCTGAATACTTATAAAATAGACACCGGATGATAGTATTTTAGTTTCCACAGGCCACTGGATCACCATCGCTTTACCTGCGATTCCCTGGCGAAAAAACGAAGCAACCAGCCTGCCGCGAATATTATACAGACAAAATCCAATCTGCCCAAACCGGGGCGGGGTAACGAAAAGTTCCGTCCCGCGTACATAACTCGTCCCGTTGACCCCGGATCGGCGGTTTATCCCGGTGCCGGCCGGTGTATCCATTACCATTACCTGGTAGCGCTTTAGATCGACCAGTTGTCCGTTGACAAAAACCTTCACCGCCCCATCAATTTTATTGATCAGCATGGTTTTTGCCGCCGATGATAAAACCTCCACATCTTCAGAACTGCTCACAGCTTCGACCAGCTGAGTTCCATCGGAAAAAAAATCCCGAACAGCCAGAAATACATCGTAATGTGGGGTCGGCCGGCCGCCACCGGACTTTTCGGTGTCGGTAAACAAATAATTTTCGATTTCTCCCTGTTCCGGATTCCAGACCAGTGCAAGAGAGGCACCGTTTATAATGGCGTGCCGGTAACAGGATGCGTGATTGGCAGCCGTAAAATCGGGATCATCCACATCCGATCCGCCGTAAAATTCAGAAATAACGATAGGCAGGTCGGTTCTTTCCCGTAACTGACGGACAATTTCACCAAAATGTCTGGTGAGTTTCATTTTTTCCGCCTGGGTATAGGCGTGGGGATCGTGGTAATCGACCAGTCCGTAATCAAAACATAAAAAATCCGCACCTTTTTTATTCTTTAACCAGTAATCCAGCACCGCCCA
>JAFGEC010000204.1 GCA_016931775.1 Candidatus Zhuqueibacterota bacterium
ATACGCATGAATACCGGCAAATTCCATTGGAAAAGACAAATACAGTTGTTTGACCGCTGCCGGTTCTGTTCCTGTGCGGTGCATCCCAACATCCAGATCGATGTAATAACGCCATACGATATTCCGCTTTTTTGCGATTTCCAATAGCGGCGGGATATGATCCTCGTGGCCGATCTGGATGAAAATTTCAACCTCCGGATGTTCCGCCATCAATTTTGCCACCCTTTGAGCCGAATCCGGCAGAAGGGGGTAGGCGATAAATATTTTTTTTACTCCCGCCGTGATAAGCATCTCCACTTCATTGATTGTCGCTTTGAAAAAATAAACACCCGCATCCATTAATTTATGTGTGGCCCAGATGGATTTGTGGGTTTTGACATGCGGACACAAACTGTCCAGGGTAAAATCCGGGCCCAGAATATCCGCCATTTTTTGAATATTATCATCAACCCTGTCCTCAAACACCAGCAATTGCGGTGTGGAGATAAGGCCGGGATTGTCGACGACGTAGGATCGTGACGATATGTCGAGTTTAAATTCCATTCTTATAGTTTATATAATTTCCGCCTTTAATTCAAGCTGAATATCAAAAAAAGTGAACGGCCTCACAGATAACCGGAAGGTTACTAAAATACATCCAGAACGATCATTTTATCGTAAAGCGTTACATTCTCGTTATAAAGTTTTAAATAATAAATACCTGCCGGCACCGGCTGCCCGTCCTTATTGCGTCCGTTCCATGTTACTTTATTGCGTCCGCTGTGTGCGGTAATATTTTGGATGGCGGCAACCTTTTGCCCTAAAAGATTATAGATGACCGCATCGAACTTTTCATTTGGCAGAGCTGCGTCAAATTCTATATTTACCCGACCCAGTGAATGTCTGAACGGATTGGGATAAACCGGGTGCAGAGCGTATTTTTGCGGTACGTTATTGTTCGACAAAACACCGCTTTCTACATATATTTGTTCCTCTGCTGCAAGCGTCAACGGATTTAATGCCTGATCCATCAACTGCTGTCCGAATTCTGTGGTTAAATTCGGTCGGTCGATAAAATAGGCGCTGAATATCATGGTCAGAGAACCGGTTTTTAATCCTTCACCGGTTGATTTGATCCATAATCCCATATCGGAGAATGATTCTTGATCGCCGGTATCCGGGGTTTCATCCAGAGTGACATTTGTATTATTATCGTGATAATAAAGTGCTGTGACAGAATTTTCCACTTGAAGCATACCCAGGATCAGCACAATCGTACCCGCATTGCCGCTTGCCATCAGCCATTGTGATGTGAGCGTGGTATCCAGTTCTGCGCTAAACGTATCGATTTGTCCGTCGATCGGCAAACCCTGTGTATTGTTTGCCGAATAAAAAGTCATACCTGACGTTTCTTCTGACAAGTCCAGGGATTGGCGCATGGCTTTCAGGCCGAATAATGCTATTAATCCGGGATTCACCTTGAAATCGATGAGTCCGATGTACATGGAATAGGGGAAATATTGGATTTGGTGGTCGGCGTCCACGGCAGGTAATTCGAATGGAAAAAAAAGTTTCGCTCTCCTGTCATGAAATGACCGCACAGGATGAATGCGAAAATCCACCGGGCCGTTTTTGTCATCCACTTTGGCGACAAGGGCATCTTCGTCGATTAAAAAATTCGGTATTGAAGGTAAAATCGGTTCGCCCGACAGGCGTAGCTTAAGCCTGTCGACAAGATCGGTTTTCGACGTTTGCGGCAGTATCAGATAATTCATCCATCCGTTATCACTGAATCCCAGTGTGTAATACCGGCAATGAACGGTATCCGCCGCAGGTGATTCGGCAGATACCGTGGCCGGAGAAAAATAATCCGGTACGGCGGTACCATTATCTCCATCGAAATAAAGGTAAATCCAGCCGGTTTTTAACGTGTCCAAGGGATCAGTTAAAAAGAGCTCAATTCTGTTTTTGTTTTTATCGCCGATCCAGCTCGAAAACGGCGCTTTATCCCCTAAATCCTGGGGCATCAATACTATTTCATCATTATCATCGAGTACAGGAGGATCTTCAACCTCTGTGTTGTATTTTCCTTCGTCATTTACATTGTCAACTTGAAATGCAACCTGTGTCCATATTTGTTGAACACTGTCGTAAGAATAAGCCCGCCATTTTTCATATTCCAGGTTGAGTAAAGGGGCTTCACTGACGGTCTGGACAATCGGCGTATATATTCTATCTACCGTTTTGGTTTGGGCAAAGAGCACCGCTGTGAAAAAAAGTATCAATAGTGTAAATATTTTTATTTTCATGGTTTTTCCCTTCTTCTAGATATCTCCGCTGAGTGTGAGCGCATAATTCCGGATTTCGCCGAGTACGCGTTCCGACACCGTATAGTTATAATTTAACGCATTTCGAATATCAAACTGCAGTTTATAGTTTTTCCATTTGTACATCAACCGGATATCCCAGACCTTTGTGGGCACCCTTTCATCCAGGGGAAACACGGCCACTTTTTCCAGACGACTCATATAGCGGTAATCCGCTTCCAGGGAAAACGCACCAAATGACAGCGACGGTGAAAAATAGCCGATAAAGCGCGGCCGGTATAATAAAGGTTCTTTTCTGTCGATATCGCGGGGATCCATCCATGTGGCTGTTGTCAAAAGTCGAAAATACTGCGGTATCACATCCCAGCGAAACATCGTTTCCACGCCCTGAATGCGGGCGCGGGAAAAATTGATAAACTGGGCGGTGAGGTCGATGTTGAGCACCGGTTCGATGAGATTTTCGTAATCGGCGGAAAATGCAGTGACTTCTGCAAACGCACGTTCACCGATATTTTGCCGCACACCCAGATCGAACAGGGCGGAACGCTCCGGTTTGAGTGTGGGATTGGGCAGCGCTTTAAAATCCTTCGACCCGGCAGAGATAAACCGTTCCACCACCGTCGCCGCCCGGAAGGCACGGCCGCATGAAAAATGAAAAATTGTGCCGAAAATCGGCTGCCAGCTTGCGCCGATCTTGGGACTGATTTGCTGTTCCACCGAATCTCCCACCAGGGTATAGGTGTCCAGTCTCACGCCGGCGTTCAACTGCAGCAGCTCGGACAACTTCCATATTTCCTGAATGTATGGGGATATACCGTTGGCTTCACGCCCACCGTAATACAGAGATTCAACCTGATCGCGTTTGTAATCCACACCGGCTGAAATGCTGTGATTGGGATGCGGCTTCCAGTTTATCTGAACTTCACCGCTCAATCCGATGGCCGGTGTAAAGGCGTTTGCCACATTAATGGGAATGCCCACCAATTGCTGGTTATAGGATACCCGTAGTTTTGTGGAGAGTGTCGGGGAAAAAAGTTTATGGTAAACGGCGTAACTTACAAATCCGTCCAACTGGTAACGGTTACCGCGTTCCGGCGGTGGGACATTGAGGGCATGGTCCTGTTCCCACCACTGCAGGAAAAACTCGCGGTCTTCCTGGCTGTAGGTGGAAAAAAGTGTCAAGGTGGAATGGTCAGGCAGCTGCCAATGCAGCTTTCCGGTGTAGTACCAGCGCTCGAGCAGGCCGTTTTCCCGGTCACCGGTGGATTGGTGGTGCGAGACCGCCAGCCGCATGCCTACCGGTCCGATGGAATTGGAGTAGCTGGCATCCGTGCGGTGAAAATAACGCAGTTTATCCGTCCACTTCCATTCCGGCACCGACGGTTCATCATACAGTCCGGAGCTCTGCCGGAACGACAGACTGTGGCCTTTCGATGGCAGTTTTGTGAGTATATTTACCACGCCGCTTATGGCACCCGAGCCGTACAGTGAAGAGGCGGCGCCCTTTAATACCTCCATGTGTTCCACCTCTGTAACCGGAATGATGTTCCAGTTCACCGCGCCCAGATCGCTGGTCAGAATGGGAATCCCGTCCAAAAGCACCAGCGTCCTGCTGCCGCCCAAACGGTTGTAACCGGAACCGCCGCGGATGTTGATGTTTTCTCCGACCAGCGTCACTCCCGGCACTGACAGTAACGCTTCGTCCAGTTTATAACTGTTGCGCCGTTGGATATCGGATTTTTCCAGCACACTGATGCTGGCTGCTGCCGATGCGAGATTCTCCGGCTGCCGGGAACTGGTGATGACGATCTGTTCGGTTAAAATTGTGGTCTCCTCAAGCTCAAAATTCATCACGAGGTCCTGATCCGGGGAAATGCTGATTTGCCGCCGTACCGGTTTAAATCCCATAAACGATACGCGCAGAACATAGTTACCGGGTGTGATACCGTTGATTTCAAAAAAGCCGTTCTCGTCGCTACTGGCACCCAAGAATGTGTCCTGAATAAAAACATTGGCTCCGGGCAGCGCATCACCCGAGGTTTTTTCAGTAATGGTGCCGGAAATTTTTACGGTCACCTTGGCATTCAGCATGGCAGCGGTAATGAATAAAACGAAAAATATTCTGTAACAATTTTTTATCATAATGTCCTTTTTTATTTTATACCCACGGCCCAGGTCCAGTCACACACGATGTCGATTTCCCCGGCAATGGGTTTTGTTTTTGACAAGGTCACGATTTTGCTTTCTCCGGTGTAGGTGACCGGATCGAATCCGTAAAAACCGAGAATCTGCGTGTAATTCCAGCCCTGTCCCTTTTTCCGGTACACAATAGCCACCAGCTCGTAGGAGCCCAGCGGCGCCGGAATGTAGTAATCGGGATTTTCTTTGCTCATGTTTACAGACGTATTGGCAATGACAATATCGGATAGGCTGAAATTTTCCGGATCCCATTTTGTCACGGCAATCGGCCGCAGCGCATCGATATTATCCGGTTTAAAATTCTCATTGACAAAGGAAATTTTTCCGGTAATTCGAGATTTTAATGGCCCCAGTCCGTGGTCGATCTCACAACCGGACACGAACAACAGAGCGATTAAAAGAATTTTTTTCATACATTCTCCCATAAAACACTGCACATATAACGTTTTCTGCGTCGTTTCCCTTCTGATCCAGGTCACAAAATTGAGAAACTTTTTGGTACAAAAATTTCCGCATTTATATATTTTTTACATACAACTTTACCCTCTTTGTTTAACAATTGTAACAGCAGCAAGTATTTCATCCATTTTTGTGAACATAATTGGAATTCTATTTTTGGGCTGCTGATGTGTTTGATAAACAATACGTCGGATTTACCGTTTTGTTGCGGCAAAAGCCGGTTGCATTCGGGCAACGGTAGATTGGGTATACCGCACTCTTCCTTTTCGAGCCACACCCGGGTTTTAAAACCGGTCTTTTGCCCGGCAGAGGATATTTCTCCAAACGCGATGATTCGCATGTCCGTACCTAAAAAATCGGCAATCCGATTCCGCAGATCGATAAAACAGGGCGTGGAATCCGGGATCACACGGTACGGCTTGGGGCGGCGGCCCGGAAAAATGTCCGCCCATTCCGATTCCGGCGCCAGCCCAAAACTGAGGATAAATTTGTTTTGACTTGCCAGATTGAAGATCCAGAAACCAATGGAATCCGGTTCCAATTGATTGGTTCGGATATAAAACACAGCCTTTTCCACCGGCTGACACCGGATAACAGTGGCTTTTACCTGCTCCACGCCGGATATGTTTTTGATGCTCAGCCTGGGAAATTGCCATAAAAACGGGGGTGCGTTATAGGGATATCCGTAAATGACAGAATCCTGCGCTTTTGTAATATACGGGATATGCGGATTGAGGAACAGGGTGTCCTGAATGGATTCGAGCTGATAATTTAACATCAGTTCCCTCGGGATATTCAATTGGTTCCATTCTGCACGATAGTCATTACGGATGGTAAATTCGGGATAGCCGGCAGGGATCTGTTTTCGGTTGCATTGATTGAATGTGAAAAGAAGAATAAAACAGCAAACCAATTTTCGACCGCGCCGGTGCACCTTTTAGTCCTTTTGGTTTTTATCGGCGAATCTTTTCAGCACACCCGCGGCACCATCCTTGTGCACCCAGAATGCCAGTATTTTTAATTTGATATAATCGCCGTGGAAAAAGAAATAGCCGTTAAATTGACCCTTAAAGGCACTGGCCGCCGAATCCTTGATCAGGAACCAGTCTTCTCCGGCATATTTTTTATAACCCACCAGATGGATGCTGTGGTCGTCCGTCGATGTTTTATTATAAAACCGGAATTCCCGGGCATTCTGATTGATATAAGCGGAGGGAATATCATAGGATGGCACCACAGCCAGATCCGTCGGCCCGTATTTGCCCGGTTCGGACATATCCCCCGCCAGCACAACGGTAAATCCGTCGTTTATGGCAGATTTAACAGCGGCATAAAAATCGGGCAGTGGAATGTTGATATATTCTGTGCTTTTCCACCAGTTGTCGGGCACGGGAAACGGCTGTTTCGTCCAGAACGGAAATTTTATAAAAGACACAAAAGCAACGTAATCGTCCAGGGGGAGTTGCAGGTCCTGCATCAGATACTCTACTGGTGTTTTATTCGTGCCGTTAATCGCTATAGTTGATGGCGGTATGCCCAGATGGCGGTTCAGGATCATTTTTACGTTGGCCAGAACCTGTTCTTCCTGCCACAGGTCGTTTTGTTTGATATAATTCAGATACGTTTTTATTTCCTTATACAGCGCACCATGGCTGTGTTTTGTTTTGCCGTTTACCAGTCCGGTGTACAAATCGGCGGGTACGGCGCCGTACTGCTGCATTCGCTTCAGCACCGCCATGGGCTGTGAACCCTGGACCACCAGCGATTCACCCCGCTGCTGAACGAAACGGCGCACCTTTTCCACGTATTCCCAGTAAACCGTAAACAACCGGGAGAGTCGGATTTTTTTGCCGTGTTGCCGGTAGATTTCCGATTCCAGGAAGGAAGTGGCGGAAAACGCCCAGCAGGTGCCTGTCGTATCCTGCCGGACCGGCGGAAAGTGAAAAGCCGGATTGTAACCGTCGATTTCCCGCAGGGGTTTTTTCGAGGAAAAATCCAGCGACAGAATCGTATCCTGTTTGCCGTAAAAATTAATATTGGGTCTATAAACCGCCGTGTCTTTTTTATCCGTCGCCCATAAAATACCGCTCAGCAGTAAAAGGGTCAGAACCGGTTTTGTCAATCCTCGTCCTCCGGTTTTTGGGGGAATATACCGTTCAATGCATTCCGGATCAATTCGCGCGTTTCGGGTGGAAAATCGCTGTCGCTCATCCAGGCCAGATAATCGGCCTGGTGTTCCGCCAGCCATTGCAGGCTTTTGCCCTTGTGTTTACCGAACGAGATCACCGCCTGGTTATTGCGCCAGAAAAATTTGCGGTCCTGTGTTACCCAGCGGGCGTCCTGTGTGTTGCAGTATTTATGTAACTGTTCGAGATCAGGTGACAGATCATCGTATTTGCCCAGCTGGGCATCCAGTATCTCGGCGGTAGCGCGCACATCACTCAGAGCGTCATGGGCACCGGTATGATCCTTGTTGCAATAATACCGCAAGGCCGCCGACAAATCGCGGGGCTCCTTTTTGTGAAAAATGACCTGAACGTCCACAATGCGGAAATCATTCAACTCCAGCGGAATGCCCTCGCGGGTCATTTCGTTCTGTAGAAACGGAATATCGAACCGTAAAACGTTAAATCCACCCAGATCGCAGCCGGATAAAAATTCAAAAACATGCGGGGCAAAATCACCGAA
>JAFGEC010000205.1 GCA_016931775.1 Candidatus Zhuqueibacterota bacterium
ATATCGTATTTGACTTCCAGCCCCTTGCTGTTGCCGTAATCCTTATTGGTATACAATCCGTACTGAATTTGGTTATATGTACTGATAACCCTCATGCTTAACAGGTCATAGATATCCTGATAAAACAATGTCACTTCCAGCCCCATATCCTTCATGAGTTCTTGCCACAAACCAACCTCGTATTTGACTGTCTTTTCCGGGTTCAGCTGTGGATTGCCGCTCTGGGTTTGATAATCCGTCGGTGCCACCAGTTGTGAATTATTGGCGTACATGGCGTACATGGGCGGCACTTGAAAGAAATGGCCGTAGCTGAAACGCAACAATGCCGTATTCGACAGTTGATAGGACAAACCAAACCGGGGGCTGAGTTGATATTTAGTATCCGCATCCAATTTTGTCGACGTTTGCTCGGGTTTGTCGGGATAACTCAACTGGTTGGCGGGATTACGCCGGTTGGACGGATATGTGGTATTGGGATCAAAATAATCGAAACGCACACCCATATTGATGACCATCTCATCAAATTCCATCTTGTCCTGAAAATAGGCCGCAAATTCATTCGGTTTGACGACATATTCCTCGGCATACAGGGAGGAATCACCGAATATCTCCGGCGCATAATTTGGATAAACAAAGGTATTTTTTTCTAAATCAAAATAATTATCGTATACATTCGACTCGTTTTTATACTTGTTTTGAATGTCATAATCATTGTTATCGATTTCGTGTGTAATTCCCAGTGCGCCGATTTTCAAACTATGATGTTTATGAGCTTGCCAAGTGATATCGTACTTAATCGTGACTTCCTTATTATAACGCTCGGAATGGTTCTTGTCCTGCCCACCGGTGCGGAAACCGGGCCCGCCTCCCCCCGTATAGATATCATGGATATATCGCGGATCAAGCGGATTTTCATACAAATAATTACCGCTGTAATAGTCTGTTAAAGATAATTTCAATTCCTGAAACATGCGTGGGGTTATGGTGTGATTCAATTGAAAGGAATAAAGGCTGTTTTTTCTATACGTTCTGGCTTTTCCATCCGGAGCGTATTTATAATTATGGTTGTAACCGCCCCAATCGTCGTCGTTATTTGAGTAGATCAACGCCAGTTTTAAACCGGGAGTCGGCCTGAATGACAGTTTCCCAAATATCGACCGATTGATTGAGTTATTTAACGGCACATATGAACTGTCACCGTTATGCAGATCAAACCAAAAGGCGGGATCATCGGCAGCGTAATTGCTGTAATCATCCATTTTAAAACGCCGGATGGCATTCAGGTGGTTTTTATTATTCTGATAACGGACATTGACAAAAAAGCTCAAAAACTTTGGAAAAACGGGCCCTTCGATCTGAAACTTGTAATCCTGATTTCGGGCAACCTCACCGGCTTTTAATCCGGTAAACAGATCAGTATGAGGCGTATAATAGTTACCCAATGATCCGTTAAAGGAGCCATGAAAGCCCTCTCCCCCGTCTTTGGTAATTGCATTGACGATACCGCTCATAGCCCGGCCGTATTCGGCGTTAAAGGTACCGGTAATCACTTCAAGGTCCTTGATCACGTCGTTCTCGATGGTTGCCGTACTGCCGACCCCATCAAATGATTCGTCCACCTGTACTCCGTCGATAAGATATGATACTTCGTCTAAACGCCCGCCGCGAAAGTGACCGTTGACCACTCCGGCCTGCATGTTGACGACCTGTTGCATGTTCTGAATCGGCAGAACCTCGATCTGATCCGCCGAAACATTGCGTACGGAGCTGGTCTGATCTTTTTTAAAGGACATGGGAGAAGCGGTTACAATAATTTCCTGGCCTTCGAGGGTCTCCATTGAAAGTTCAAAATTTAGATTGGTCGTTGAATTAACACTGACCAAAATGTTCTGCATTTTGGTTCGGCTGTAACCGATCATGGATACAATCACATTGTAACGCCCCGGTGGAATATTGATGATGAAAAAGTCACCGTTCGGATCGGCGGCCGCCCCATAATTTGTGCCCTCAATCATAACATTTGCTCCGACCATAGGCTCTCTTGACTCTTTGTCGATCACCTTGCCGGCAATTTTACCCGTCGTCGCAGCGGAAACAAAGTTACAAAACACACACAACAGGAGCAGCAAGCCCAGATGAATTTTTAAGTCTTTGTATTTCACGGCTTTTCTCCATTTATTAAAGTTTTTGATTGTAAAATAATTTGCGGATTAAATTAAATCAAATAAAATATTGTATTTTTTTAAGGAGATATAAAAGTGCAGAGATAAAAAGGTTCATCACACATATGAGAAACCTTGTAATAAAATTTTGAAATGCAAATGTACCACTCGGCGTCCTAAAAGTCACGAAAACGATTAAGGCAACAGAAAGGTACAAAAACATGAATTTCATGTCAAGAGAATTTTAAAGTTTTAATCAAAATCTTGTTCATGATTGCAATAAATGGCGCAAATTTTGCGCAATGAAACCAAATCGAGTAACGAAAAGGCAATTACCTGCATCGACAGAATTTCATTAATTGAATGCATAAAAACCGGAAAGGAGATTTTGGCGGATTCAACACGGGATGGTTCGGCCCATTTATTTAAGAATCACTTTTCAATCGATGAAAACTTGCAAAAAGATATTATTTTTAATATATTTATTTGTCAACGATTGGAGGTTACCATGAAAAAGCCGTTCTTGTTTCTTGTAATCGTCACCTTATCCGGCATTTTCGCCTGCCGGGGAACCGAAACCGAAACCCAGCCTCAGGCCGCCAAACCACCGGAAATCGGTGATCCCGCGCCGCAGTTTGAAGCACTGGATGCTCAGGACCAAACCTGGCGTTCCAAAGATGTTATCGGCAAAAAGAATCTGGTCGTGTATTTTTATCCGGTTGCTATGACCGGAGGATGCACAACCCAGGCTTGCGCATACCGCGATGCTCAAGAGGATCTGGAAAATCTGGATATTGAGGTAGTCGGCATCAGCGGAGATGCGGTAAAAAATCTGCAATTGTTCAAACAGGCACACCAGTTAAATTTCACCCTTTTATCGGACAAGGGCGGTGAAATCGCAAAAAAATATGGTGTCCCCTTAAGTGACGGCGGAAGTATCGAAAAGGAGATTGACGGTAAAACCGAAACACTGGTTCGAGATGTCACAACAGCTCGTTGGACGTTCATCATCGATAAAACAGGAACAATCGTTTACAAAAATACCAGTGTGGACGTGCAAAACGACAGTAACAAAGTTATAGAATTTTTAAAATCACTTTGACAAGGAGAAGTATATGAAATACAATTTAATATTGGTAATACTGGTCATGATTGTTGTGATTTCAAACTGTAAAAAGTTCAAAAAAGATGATAAAATAACCAAGCCGGAAAAAGTCACAAAGGGTGTTACTACCATCACCTACCAGGGATGGCCGAATTCCATCCAGATTGCCAACGACAGCGTCAAGATCGTTGTGGTACCGGCAATCGGCCGGATTATGTATTACGGCCTCATCGGCGGGGATAACGTACTGTGGAACAATCCGCAATTTTATGGAAAAACCCTGCCCTCTAACGGAATGTACATGGAGAACGGCCAGACGGAGTGGGCGAATTTCGGTGGTGATAAAGTCTGGCCTACCGAACAAAGTCAATTTCCGGCTATCAACGGCCATGACTGGCCTCCGGATCACTGGTTCGATGGCGGCGAGCATACGGCAGTTATTCTGGAAAACGGCGTTGAAATCACCAGTCCGGTCAGTGATTATTGCGGTGCGCGTTCCATCAGAACAATTACTTTGGAAAATAATAGTACGCGTCTGACCATCCAGCAAAAAATCGAAAAGGTCAAACAGGCTCAAAGACGCTCAGTGGAACCCATTTCCTATACCATCTGGAACGTTACCCAAATCAATCCTCCGGAGCAGACTTTGTTCTCGCTGAACACAAGCAGTATATTTTCCAGCGGTTATAAGACATGGTCCGGACAAGCGGCCGATAATTTCAGCAAGGAAGGAAACGTCGGTATCTTTATCCCACATCCGGTCAACTCGCAAAAGGCCGGTGCGGACGGCGATAAATGGCTCGCCGCCATTATCGGCAACGTGGTCATGGCGGAATTTTTCACTTATGAACCGGGAGAGAAATATCCCGATGACGGATGCAGTGCCGAAGTATATACATCACGCGATTACACCGAACTGGAGTTATTGAGTCCTTTTGCAAGATTAAGTGCCGGCCAGTCCACCGAGCATACGATCTATTGGGAATTGAAAAAACTGCCGAATTCACTCAAAACTGTTGAAGACCAACGACAGGCGGCCGTTTCCTGGCTGAATAAGCATTAGGCATTCATTGTTAAAAAAAACAGCGATTTTATAAATCGCTGTTTTTATATTAGGAGAACTGTCCAATTTTTTCGACTAAAAATTTTCCGATGGTTTTTCAGGTTGTATTTAGTATATCTTTTCCTTTGTTTGAGTTGAGTTTGAGAACAACCTCGGATCATTTTGCTGTTTTAAAATTTTCAATGCACGGTCCATATCCAAGGGATTCTTCTCATCAAAGTAAATATAGTTGGAACTATATTCTTCCGGATATGGTCCGCCATCATCAAGTATAATATATGCCATCTTTATTTACCTCCATTTTGTACGACGAAATATACATTATCTTTGTTAAGTAAATATGAAGATAAAGTGTATTCTAAATTAATTTTTAGAGTGCAGAGCCGAGAATACCAAGGCTTTTTAAACCCGTGTGTCTGCCTCACAGCCATAAACTGGAAAAGATATAACAGTTTATAATATCTTTGGAAGATAAAAAATGGAACCGTTTACACATACAGGTGCGTTAAACTAAAAATCATTCATTTTTTTATTGTAATAACTCTGAAATATCAATATCTTTGACAGTAACAAATTCAATGAGGATACCTATGCGTTTTATTTTTTTATTCGTTTTATCTTTTACGTTCCGGGCCTTTACGCCTCTTTTCGCCAATGAGATGCTGGAAGCATGCAAGAACGGCGATATCGAATCTGTTCGCTCACTGCTTCAAGACGAAAAAAATATCAACTCAACAACTGAATTCGGCTATACACCACTTATGTACGCCATCCAAAACCGGCATCCGGAGATAGCCGGCTTGCTGCTGGAAAACGGTGCCGATATTCGAGCCGAAACCTCCCTTGGCGAAACAGCCCTCCTGTTTGCCATTGAAAAAGGAGATAAAACGACAGCCGGACTTTTAATTGAAAAAGGTGCGAACGTCAACCACAGGTCGAAATTGAATGCCACCCCCATGAGCACGGCAGCGGTTCTGGGTAATGTGGAAATATGTAGATTGCTAATATCCAAGGGCGCCGACATCAATCCGGAGGATAAGAAAAACGGCGCAAAAATTATACATCAAGCAGCCGAGCGTGGTAAGGCGGAAATCGTTCAAATATTGATTGAAAATGGCGTTGACGTTAATGAAATGGATTTCGGAGGTTGTACACCACTCATGTACGCTGCACGGAAAGGCCATATAAATGTGGTGGAAATCCTTGTTGAAAAAAAAGCCGATGTTAATAAGGTTAACATTCTCAATCAGAATGCATTGATATACGCATTGGATTATGGGTACCCTGAAATTGCTATTTATCTTTTGGAGCACGGTTCCGGAATAAAAATTGCGGACAAATATAATAAACTCGCCATCAATTATGCAGCATCCAAAGGATATCTGGAAATTGTGGAATTGTTGCTGAAAAAGGGTGAGGACATCAACCACGCATCGGAAAAAGGCTGGACACCGGTGTTACTGGCGGCTAAATACAAACACGAAGCACTGGTTGACACTCTGGTAAAAAGAGGTGCGGACCTGGAAGCCAAAACCGAAGGCGGCGACACGGTGGGCAAGTACTTTGAAAAGTATGCACCGGAGGATACAACGAAAAAATGGGATGAACCCCCGGTACCAATCGATGGTATGGAAGTGATACAGGACGAACTTTATTATCCACGCTCCGCAAAAAGAGCCAAACTGGAAGGAAAAGTGGTTGTCAATGTTCATATCAGCGATAAGGGTGAGATTTTAGAAACAAAAATTGTAACATCACTGAGCGAAGATTGTGACCAGGCAGCCATCGAGGCAATAGAAGCTGTTGACTGGAAACCGGCAATAAAAAAAGACAAGGAAATAGAAACTTGGCTGGAAGTGCCCGTCGAGTTTAAATTATAATTTATTATCTGTGAGGGGTGTTAGGATATGGACAGGAACGCGAATCTGGAACTTGCTCTTTTTCAGGCCATCATCGAACAGGATATCCCTGCTGTAGAACAATTAGTCGATGAGGGTGTGAACGTGAATGCCCATGGAGATGATGGCATTTCGGTTTTATGTAAAGCGGTATATTATTTACCGGCTGATACGGTTGAGTTCTTGATCGAATCCGGTGCCGATGTGAACGAGGTTTCTAAAAACCGGCTGGTGCCGCTTAAGACAGCTGTCGTACGAGGTGATCCCCGTATTGTTGAATTACTTTTGGAAAACGGTGCCAATGTCAACGCTTGTGATGACAGTGGTATCAGTCCGCTGATGCAAGCGGCAGTGGACGGTAAATTCGATATTGCACGGCTTTTGCTTGAAAATAATGCCGATCCGGATATAAAAACGCAGAGCGGGAAAACCGCTGCCATGCTTGCTGCCGAATTCGAGCATCCGGAGATCGTAGAGCTTTTGGAAGAAGATCGGGAACCGTATGAGGATGAGGAAGAAATCCAGCAAGAGGAAAATTCAAATTCTGATGAATGGAAGCGTACTTTTAAATCCAAAAAACAGAAACCCAAAGGATATAAAATACCGTTGATTATCGCCTTGTCGGCAACAGCATTGATCATCCTATCACTTTTCATTTACAACGGCAAAAAAAAGGCATATGCGTTTGAAAACCAAAAAAAGACATTTGAAATATACTTGAGCTCTTATAAATATGCCGAACAAAAGTCGCAAACGACGCCATCGGCACAGAATGAAGAACAGGTCAGGGTATACCGTGACCGGATTGAAAAATTTGTCGATCAAAGCGACCCGCGCATAAAAGCGCTTTGGGAAAATTACAAAAGAATGCATGCCATCGATTCAATACCGCCAACGGCTTCAACTCGGCAGGAAGCAGGCACCCCGGCCATTCCACCGACTGAGCCGCAGGTTAGACCACCGGTCCGGCAGCAAACCGTTCAGCAGCAACCCGCACAGCAACAACCAGCGGTACAAGCCAAACCCGCAGCACCGATCAAAAAGCACGAACACGAGTGGTACGATGTCATCCAGGTTGAAAGCTGGGATGTTCTCAATATCCGCATTCGAGCGGATTACCGCAGCACCAAGGTCGGCACGATTCCCTATAATGGGAAATGTGTCAAAAATATGCACCAAACCCAAACCGTCGGCAAATACTTGTGGATGAAAATCCAATACAACGGGGTAACCGGTTGGGTGAACAGCCACTTTTTGACGCCTGCTCAAAATTGCCCATAGGAAAAAGGAAAAAATTTGATAAACCGCCTGTTTTTTGCACTTTTACTGGTCACCAGTGTTTTTACCCACTCTGCATTTGCCGCAGGAATTCTCACCGGAACAGACTTTTTTACCCGGAATGATTCACTGTTTCTGGAATTTTATTACTCCGGAGACATTTTCCCGCGCTATGAATATTTTCAAAACAACAATTACGCCGTTTATTTCGATGACTGTAAAAACCTGCTCGATCTGCCGCTGCCGGAAATGACGGAAAAACGGTACCTTGAACGAATGGACTGGATAAACCTGCCGTCAGTTATCAGCCTGACGTTTAAGTTGAGTGAAGGTACTCATTTCGATATCACAGCCAGGAATACAAATTTAACCATCGTTATCGTGAGGACGCCGGAAGCAAGCGCGCCTGACTCGAGCTGCCTCATCCGCTATGACGACAGCAGTAAAAAATATTCTGCGTGGTTCGGACCGATACCGCAACACATACTGAAAGAGGTGTACGCCAATTCCTGGCGGGATAATTGTCCGGTCGGCCCCGAAAATCTTGCCTTTTTACGGCTGACCCACTGGGGCATGGACGGCAACATTCACACCGGGGAATTGATCGTACACCGGGGTGTATCCCTTGAGGTGCTGGATATCTTTCAGGAGCTGTTTGAAGGGAAATTTTTCATCGAGAAAATGCAACGAATCGATATCTATCGGGGAGACGATAATCTATCCATGACGGACAACAATACGTCTGCCTTTAATTGCCGAACGGTCACGTTCGGTGACGAGTTATCCAATCACGCTTACGGTATTGCCATTGACATCAATCCGGTGATGAATCCGTATGTATATCGCAATGGAACCCGAACATTGCCCCCGAACGGCCGTCCATACATCAAGCGTAATCCGGAAATACCCGGTCTGATTCACAGAGATGGATCCTGTTACAGGGCATTCACCCGCCGGGGCTGGAGCTGGGGTGGTGATTGGAACCGGATCAAGGATTATCAACATTTTGAAAAGGTGATAGAATATTAAAAAAGCGATCATATATAGGAGGTCACTATGGTATATGGCAGATCTTCCGGCGAAAGACAAATAACTTTTTATACGTAAAAACCAAGTGTACTGATTATTGACATCACCGATGTCAACTATCATTTTCAGTTGCATTTACATGTATTCCAATCTATTTCACCAGGACCCAATAACGCACCGCATATCGTACACTTGTACCATTTATTAAACACGGGTGGAAAGTGCCCTTTAACTTGCCCACCTTTGGATACGCTTCCGGCAGGTGGATCCACTTCTCGATATTTACCACCACATTTATCCTCACTCATAATTATATCTCCTTATAATTTGAAACAGCATTCGATCCTTAAGACAAGCCAGATAAAATAAAAAATCCTAACCCGTCACTTCATAAATTAAAGCAGTTCATGTGACAACTCAGATATTTTTTTAACGTACTATTCTTTTATAAATACAGTCACATGGGGGTAAAAAGTCCACTCGGTTGTCACCCTTGAGCTCCCACACTGATTCCCTTTTTATCCCTTTAAAAAATTGTAATCAATAAACATGAAAAAATCAAGCATAAAATCAAGGGGCAGTTAAAATCTTGCAAAGATGGGAAAGCCCCATATCTCTCGGAAATAAAAATTATTTTTTTTAGATTGATATTCCTTACTCTTGACACAACCTCGCCGGTCTAATACTCTCATTCAGTTCTTTTTGAGAAAATACAATCCGCCACAGCAACGTTTCTATAATTTTCCCAAAATTTTACTTGCTAATAACGCCCCAGTCTTTATATATTACAAAAACTCCAGAAGTAAAGGAGAAAGTCATGAAAAAAATAATTATTTTAGCGCTCGCCGGTTTCCTGATGCTGGTTTTGAGCTGCAGCGAGGAATCGGAGAAACCGCCGGTTTCCGTACTGCAGCCGGCGGAAATTCATGTATCACGCACGGACTTTGAACTGACGGGCAATACGGCTTATGATAAAGTCAGTATCTCCAACAGCGGCACCGAACCCCTGACCTGGCAAATCACTGACAAACCGGCCTGGTTGCTGATTTCCAAAACATCCGGAGAAATCACCCACCGGCCGGATACCCTGATCCTGGATATCGATTGGGATCTGGTGGCCGAAGAAAAGGTCAGCGGCGTGGTCAAGTTTGAATCCAATGGCGGTTCTTTTGAAATGCTCATTCAATACGACAACAGTTCTCCCACTCTCTTTGTCTGGCTGCCGATCATCTATCTGTCCCGTAACCGCCTGGATACCGATATCAGCATCTACAACAGAGGCGGCAAAGAGCTGAACTGGGAGGTAATATCCACTCCAAACTGGGTATCCGTATCCCAATCGGCGGGTACCACAAGAATTGCTCCCACGCCGGTGACACTCGTTGCCGACCTGTCTCAGTTGAACTATGGTATCTATCAAGATGAAATTACGTTCCAGTCCAATGGAGGTTTTGCCACCGTCCAGGTCAATCTGGTATTCGAACGGGAAATTGAAGTATTCCCCGGCATGGGAGCAGCCAAAATCGATATCGGACGCAATTACGGCACCATTAAAAAAGTGCATGGTGCACCTGAAATTTTACAATTCGACAAGATCAGCAAGGATTATTACCGGCTGCGTGCACAATACGTCGATAAGGGCTTGACCTTTAAATTTGCCATATCATCGACTCTGGTATCGAAACCCGATAGCAAACAAACAAATTATATTTACCTCCAGGCCCCTTACGACGGCTTAACGGAGCAGATGATCGGCATCGGCAGTTCGTTAACCGATGTAACCAACGCCTATGGAGAACCACAGGAAATTATCGACGAAACCATTTACGTTTACACCTCCGGCGTGGCGTTCCATTTCGACAGCGTTTTGGAAACAGTGGAGGGCATCAGTATTTTTGCAGATCGTGCTGACTTTGTACCCTGATTCTTTCTTCAAATACAACGACCGTACGGAAAGCCGAGACGATGAGCATTTCCTTTCAAGATATTAATAAATTTCTACAACGAACCGGCGGCCTGAAAATACTTGTCGTTGGTGACTTGATGCTGGATGAATTTATCTGGGGTCAGGTCAACCGTATTTCTCCCGAAGCCCCTGTGCCTGTGGTTCATGTAACCCATGAATCCTTTTATCCCGGCGGCGCCGCAAATGTTGCCCGTAATCTGGCGGATTTCGGCATTCAATCCGTAATCTGCGGAATCATCGGTGCGGATACAACCGGCAAAAGGCTGATAGAATTATTAAAAACATCAAATATACAAACCGATGGTGTGCTGGCCGTCGAAGGCTATACCACAACCATTAAAACCAGAATCATTGCGCGCCATCAGCAGGTTGTGCGGGTCGACAGGGAAAAAAAACTCGAGCACTCGCCAGGTGACTTTTTTAAACTTTTTGAAAAACTGGAACAAATCGTACCAAATGTAAATGGAATCATTATCGAAGATTACGGAAAAGGCTTTATCACCCAAAAGCTGGTAGACAAAGTTCGAGCCCTGGCGATTAAGCATCAAAAATTTCTCGCGGCGGATCCCAACATTAAAAATACCATCGACTGGACTGGTATATCGCTTTTAAAACCCAACCATTCCGAGGCCGTATATCTGGCAGGTCCGGAAACACGGGCCGATATACCAGTGGAAGAATTGGGACAGCGCCTTGTTCAAAAATACCAACTGCCCAATCTGCTGATCACACTGGGTGAAAACGGTATGATGTTTTTCCACCCTCCCAATGCGCCGTACCACACACCCACACGCGCGCGGGAGGTTTTTGACGTATCGGGCGCCGGTGACACAGTGATCGCTTTTTTTACCGCAGCATGGGCGGCGGGAATGGAGGGCGTCCAGGCGGCCGAAATCGCCAATCATGCGGCAGGTATTGTCGTCGGCAAACTGGGTACGGCAACACTGACGGCGAAAGAATTACAGGAAAGTTTTGCAAGACATGACTAACGCCGTTTTTTTCGACCGTGATGACACCATCATAAAAAATATCCCCTATCTGGGAGATCCGTCAAAGGTTGTACTGATGCCGGGCGCGAAAAAAAGTCTGCAAAAACTCAAAGATGCCGGTTTTTTACTGTTTATCATCAGCAATCAATCGGGTGTCGGACGGGGATACATCACCCGGGATCAGGTCAGCGCGGTGAACTCGGAAATGGACCGACAATTGGGCAATTCTTATTTTACCGCAAAATATTGCTGCTACGAATCACCTGAAAATTCTCAACTTTATTGCCGTAAACCGTTACCTAAAATGATAAACAAGGCGGCAAAAGATTTTAGCATCTCCCTCCCCACTTCCTATTGTGTCGGTGATAAATTATCGGATATTTTGGCCGGACGCAGGGCAGGATGTAAAAGCATTCTGCTGAAAACCGGACATGAAAAACAGGACTTTATCAAGGCCCAAACTGTCGCCGACTATATGGCCGAAGATCTTTTACAGGCAACCGCTTGGATTCTAAAACAACGGACTTGAATTTTTGTAAAATTTTTCATAACTTGTAGTATATATTCCCATTCAAATCGGGAAAAAGCCTATAAAAGCCAGAAAACAGAGGGCAGGATATCCAACTTTTTATGAGTACATATCCTAAAAGAATGATCCTTATTTAATAGACAAGCAGGAGGTTACTATGAAAAGAACGAATATATACAGATGTGAGGTTTGCGGCAACACCACTGAGGTTTTACATGTTGGTGGCGGAACGATGGTATGCTGCAATCAAAAGATGACATTACTGGACGAAAACAGCGTGGACGCTGCACTGGAAAAACATGTACCTGTGGTTGAAAAAAGTGACGGCGTTGTAAAGGTCAAGGTCGGAAGCGTAGCTCACCCCATGGAAGCCAAGCACTGGATCCAATGGATCGAAGTGATCACACCCACAAAGATACTCATCAAACTCCTCAATCCCGGAGATGTACCCGAGGCGGTTTTCCGGGTGGATGAAGAGGTTGTCAAAGTGCGCGAGCACTGCAATTTGCATGGATTGTGGAAGGCATAAAACCCGATTTTAATTCATTAAAGAAAGGGTATTTTTATGAGCAGGTTTAAACTGTTATTTATTTTGCTCGCTTTAACAGCCGTTTTTTTGTACGCAGCAGACGATGAGGATAAGAAAGGAACCATCCCGTACAGTCAATTTGAAAAGCCGGAGACCTGTGCCAGCTGCCATGTGGATATTTACCAGCAATGGACGCAGGCCATGATGTCCCAAGCCTATACGCACCATTGGGACGAAATCGAATATTTCGATCTCGCTGTAGCCCATGCAGAAAAAGTACCCGAGCTAAAAGGACCGGTGGACGGATGTAACGGTTGCCATTCGCCGTTGGCATATCTTGCCGGAGATGTCACACCACCGCGCCCCTCCGAAAACTCGCGCGCAAATGAAAGTGTAAGTTGCGATCTGTGCCACACAATAACCGGAATTCATGGGGATGTTCCGTTTAATTTTAGTTATATCGTAAATCCTGGACGCAAAAAGTACGGTGCCAAGGAAGGCCTGGTATCACCGCACCACGATACCGAATTTAATAAAATTTTCACCCAGGCGGAATTTTGCGGGAATTGTCACAACGAAAAAAATCCATACGGCATTTGGGTTAAATCCACACAACTGGAATGGAAGGAAGGTCCTTACAGCGAGGATGGTGTGCCCTGCCACCAATGCCACATGCCCAAGGCCCTTGGGAGAAATGCCAAAATGGCAAAAGAAGATATGGTTGCCCAGCACTTGTTCAACGGTGCCCATGATCCGGGTAAACTGGCCGGCGCCATTGAACTGCGGATGCATCCGGTTGAACGGGAAGTGGAATACGATGCTGTCGTGGAAATAAAAGTACAGTTGTTTAACGGCAAAGCCGGGCATAAAATCCCCACCGGTTCGGTGGAGGACCGTATTATGTGGTTACACGTAACCGCAACGGATGCGGACGGCAAAAAATACCACATTCCTGTCGATAAAAAAGGCTTTGAGGGTGAAGAGTACACCATCGGCTCCACGGAATTAGCATATAAGGATATGGGTGTACCGAAGGGATTGCCGGATTTTAAAGGTGTCGAACGCGACGGTGTCCCGGTGGGTGACAGGATTTTCCGCATGCCCTATTTCGATCCTGAGGGTGTCATGACCATAATGCAGTGGAACACCAAAACCCTGGGCGTGGATTACCGCATCGGTCCCCGGGAGACCAAGATCGAAACGTTTACCTGGCAGCTGCCGGAAAATATCGCAATCGGTAAAGTCACCTTTACCGCACAATTAAACTATCAAAAACTGGTCAAACCGGTTGCCGATTTTCTCGGTGTTCCCGAGGAGGAGAGCGAGATTTTACCCATCAACTCGGCGACCACATGGATCGAGGTTTACGATTAATTGATGGAGAAAATTATGAAAAAATCATTCACTTGGTTTACCGTCATTATAATGATCTGTTTATTCGTTGTTTCGACAAACAGCTGGGCCATCCCCGCTTTTGCCAGGCGTTACAAAATCTCGTGCAGTACCTGTCATGCCCCGTTTCCCAAACTCAAGCCCTACGGCGATGATTTTGCCGGTGCGGGCATGATCCTTGAAGAAGAAGAAAAAGACCGTGATTACATCATCGCCGGCGACGATCTGTTGCGGTTGAACAAGGATTTTCCAGTTGCGGCACGGTTTGACGCTTTTGCCGTATATGATGAGGATAAGCATGTGGAAACCGACCTGGAAACCCCTTGGGGCCTCAAATTATTGTCCGGCGGTACACTAACGAAAAAAATCGGCTATTATTTCTACTTTTACATGTCGGAACGCGGCGAAGTGGCGGGAATCGAGGATGCGTATATTCACTTTGACAATATTTTCAACGCCAACCTGGACATTATGTTGGGACAATTTCAGACTTCCGATCCGTTGATGAAACGGGAGTTGCGGCTGACCTTTGAAGACTATATGATCTATGGCACCAGGATTGGATTATCCCAAACCAATCTGACCTACGACCGTGGGATTATGCTGCTATACAGCATCGAAAAAACCGGTACCGACATTGTCGGTCTGTTGGTGAATGGTAATGGTAAAGGCGAAGCCGACGCCGATAAAAAGTTTGACAACGATCGTCACAAAAATTTCGGAGTACGGATCATTCAGGCCATCGGCGATTTTATGAGTATCGGAGGTTACTATTATTTGGGTAAGGAAGAGCAGGATACCGAAATCAATGATATTGTTTATTGGGGACCGGATTTAAATATCGGCGTCGGGCCGATCGAGGTGACGGCTCAGTATTTGGAGCGGACGGATTCCAGTCCGTATTTTTCAGCTCAACCTGCAGAGGAAAGTAAAACCAAGGGCACTGTCGTAGAGGTTATTTATTCACCGCAACTGGACCGTTCACGCTTTTTTCTGACCGCCTTGTATAACAAGGTTGAATCGGATTTATCGGACAAGGTTCTTTGCAATATTTGTCCCGTATTTCTAAACTATGAAACGGCCACTCTCAGCGGCACTTATCTTTTCGCGAGGAATTTTCGATTTACAGCTGAATTTACGCATGATCTGGAAAAAGAGTCCAACCGGTTTGTATTGGGAATCGTCAGCGGTTTTTAATAAGTAAAAATCCAGGTTCTTTCATCGTAACAAAAAGTGGCCGGATACGTATAAGAGTAGATAAAGTTTATTGAATTTTTTTACTGGATTTATTGTTCATTACATAATAACAATTGATATAGACAATATTTAATCTGAAAGGATAATATTATGATTCCTGAAATAGGTGAGCAGGCCGGTGCCATCTGGCACATTTTAAATGCAAACGGTGAGATGACACTTGCTCAAATAAAAAAGGAAACCGAAGTATCGGATTTCCTTATTACAACCGCCCTTGGCTGGCTGGCACGGGAGGGCAAGATAAATATCACAAAATCCGGAAAATCGGTCAAAGTCAGTCTAAAATAAAGTCATCATTAAATCAATATGTAAAAATTTAAAAGTTCTCAGTTTGATGCTCGATAACAGATTGTGAAGTGGCTTAACTTTTATAGTCATTTTAGTCCAAATCGATATTCATTTACTCAGACAAGATATTGTTCATTGATCATCGCTCACTTATCGTTGTCTGCCGACTCACACGCTTCTGGTTTACACTCTTACGAAATTCCTTCCCCGACGGGGGAATGTCCTGTTCAGCTTGAACACTCCCGTCGGGGAAGTGAAAATTTCCCACTCCCATATATCAACGCACGAGAACGGCACATCTCTCTTGAAAAATACCCTCAACACTCAACCGGTAAAAATACATCCCGGATGAAACACATTCTCCGGTATCAGTCAAGCCATTCCACTCTACTGTATGAATCCCGGCGGTCTGTGTTTCATCAACCAATGTGCGGACATGTTGGCCGTTAACATTGAATACTTCGAGCTTTACATGTGCTGGCGCAGGTACAGTAAATTTTATTGTAGTACTCGGATTGAACGGATTGGGATAATTCTGTTTGAGAAAAAATCTAAAAGGAAAAGAGTGGTCAGAATGATTTACCCAGGTCAGCACATC
>JAFGEC010000206.1 GCA_016931775.1 Candidatus Zhuqueibacterota bacterium
AGGTTTTATTACGGGATTACATAAAAGCCCCTATCATGGTTTTAGTGTAGAGTTTGCCGAACACCGCCAATACATGCCCGGTGATGACATTCGTCATATAGACTGGAAAGTGTACGGCAAAACCGACAGGTATTATGTAAAGGAATTTGAAGAAGAGACCAATTTAAAAGCATACATCCTTCTCGACGCCTCCGCATCTATGGCCTTTTCCTCTCATATTGTGACAAAACTTCAATACGCTTCATATTTAGCCGCCGCCCTCTCTTTCCTCATGATCCGCCAACGCGATTCGGTCGGTTTGTTGACCTTTAATGATAAAATTCGCAGATACCTCCCTCCCCGCTCCGTCATGACCTATTTGTCCCTTATTCTAAAA
This sequence comes from Candidatus Zhuqueibacterota bacterium, assembly GCA_016931775.1. Lineage (GTDB taxonomy): Bacteria > Zhuqueibacterota > Zhuqueibacteria > Residuimicrobiales > JAFGEC01 > JAFGEC01. The sequence continues at coordinate 377 of JAFGEC010000206.1, forward strand.
GAGCTGCAGACTGTACAAAGCGGTTCAAAAACAGATGTGGCTTTCACTTTTCATCAACTCGCGGAGAGAATTAAAAGAAGAGGTCTCATCATTATCCTTTCCGATCTGCTGGATGAGCCCGACAAGGTACTCTCCGGTTTGAAACATTTTCGCCATAAAAAACATGAAGTAATTGTATTTCATGTTCTCGATCCTTTTGAATTAAACTTTAATTTTTCACGGAATGCCGTTTTTCAGGACATGGAAACCGGTGAAAAACTGCCGACACAACCCTGGCACATTCGGGGCCCATATCGCAAACTGGTGCAAAAATTTATAACAAACTATAAAAAAAAGTGCATGGAAAATAAAATTGATTATGTCCTGCTGGATTCAACCCAGGAATTTGATAAGGCCCTGGTACAATATTTAATTAAAAGAAAACGTATCGGTTAATTTTGCCATGACAGCTTTTATTATATGGACATTATTCATAACAATCACTCTTATTTTTTACAGTATCATATTGTGGAAAAATGCAAAAAAACGTTCAAGATTCCATGCTCGTCTTGCGATCCTTTTTTTTCTTTTCATCCTCATCCCGACAATTCCACTCACTCTATTTTTTAGTGTACTGGTCAGTAAAAGTACAGACATCCTCGTACTGCCGGGCGTTCAGAGAGCATTATCTGAATCCCTCGATGTTATGCGTGTCATGTTGAACGACCGAAAAGCCATGTTTTTTAATATCCATAAAGATTTTGAGATAATCAATGAAGAAACCTTACGTGCAGAAGGAGTTGGGTATATTGGCGTCATTTATTGGAGCCATGATTATACCCAATTTCGCTTCCTTTCCATTGATCCATCGACATCAAATACTTTCAAGCCTGAGAACGAATCACTGAATAATTTTTCTCCTCAATCCCTTTTTGACATTTATTCGATGCAAAAAAAATATCCTGACCCGCCGGAAGCACTCAAAGAAAAAGTCCAGGATTACCTTCATAAAATCCAAAGCGGTGGAATTACCGACTCTTTCGACGATTTCGGCACTTTTCAAGTTTTTGAAACCTTTTACACTCTGAATGACACGACGACGGTTTTCGTAGGTTTCTTGCTTTCCGAGCCAATCTATAAATCCAGACACAACATTATCATGGCCAAGAGAAACTATGAATCTATAGGTTTTATCGGGGACACATTTAAACAGCAGGGCGTCATTTGGACATTTGCTGTCCTTCTCATTATTTTGCTGGCAGGCATTTCAGTCTATACAGCTCGAGCAGTATCCCGTGGCATAAGCGAGCCAATAAGGCAACTGGCTGAAGCCATGAAAAAAATAGGTTCGGGGCAATTAACACAACAAGTCGATATCAAGGCGAAGGATGAAATTAAATTTTTAGTCACATCCTTTAACAATATGGTTGAGGAATTGAGCAGGAACAGGGAGGAATTACAAAGAGCTGAAAGAGCAGCTGCATGGCGGGATGTAGCACGCCAGATATCACATGAGATAAAAAATCCGCTCACACCGATACAGTTTTCTCTTCTACGAATAAGGTCATCACTTACCAAGGATCAGATGCAAAACACTGATCTCCGGGACGCATTTCAAATCATTGACGAAGAACTTACGTCCATGAGACAAATGGCTGAAGAGTTTTCAGAGTTTGCCAGAATGCCTCATCTGGACATCCACAAAGAGGACATTAACAAAATAATTAAAAATTCCGCCCGTTTGTTTGAAGGTGAGGCTCCGAAAATATCGATAAGAATAAATTCGAGTCAGGATATACCCCTCATTGCTCTTGACAAGAATCAATTTAGAAGGGCGATTCATAATCTGCTCAAAAATGCAATGGAGGCATCTGAGCCAGGAGACGTCATTGAAATAAACATAGACCGTTGTGACAAAGAGGACAGGACAGTTTGCGTAAAAATTATCGACCACGGCATCGGCATGGATACGGAGGTTCTGGAAAAAGTATTTTTACCCTACTATACAACCAAAAAAAGGGGATCGGGTTTAGGGCTTTTTATCGTTCAGCGGATCATTCAGGATCATGGCGGTATTTTGGACATTCAAAGTAAAAAAAACAAAGGTACAATCGTCAGCATAACGTTATAAGGAGAAACCCCCATATCGTTGAGGTCGGATACCAACCCAGGAACACATGGAGGTTTCTCTTAGAGGAGGAAGTGCTGCTAGCCTGCAGCCTTGGCTAAAGGTACCGGATTCATGACGCTACATGGTAGTCCGCCGCTTTTCTCAGGACAGTTGTTCCAGGCAATACAGCGATAATTACAGATGCGGAACGGATAGCCACTATTCGCCCCGGAAAATGAATCAACCGTCGGTGACCAATGCGGCACACGGGCTCCAAGTTCTCGCGCAATATAATGGCGGTTAACAAGCCGTACCACATCTTCAGATGCAGGTCCGTTTGCTGAAAATAACAGAGCAGGTTGCAGTGTCTGGACGGCTCTCCTTATGTTGGTATCAAAACGTACTTTCCCCCAAAGTTCCAGCCCGACTCCCAGCATATCGGCAACAGCAAGCCGGAGGGCTTGAATTTCGTGCGGTTCATCATCTTCACGAATCATATTGGCGATAAGCTTTGGTTTGAATAGCCGAATTTGATTCTCGGCGGTAAAAATCCACGAACGTGGGAAATTGGTCAAATTACCCAAAACAGACGACAAAGATTTGGCAAAACGGCCCTTGTTCAAATCTCCACACTCAGTGATGGCTCGATAAAATTCGGGACATTCCCGGAATGTGTGCTCCAGTTTTCTCAATAAAGCCACCCGTATAAAACCATAGGCATCGTGCATGGCTAATGAGTCACAGGTTGAGACAATAATTTGATCATCCGCACATAAAAAGAAATCTATGATCGTAAAAGATGAACCTGCTCCCAAATCCAGGATAACATAATCGGCATCGATTTTATACAGATTATGCACGAGTTTCCTTTTTTCCCAATATTTGAATTGAGAGGCGGTAAAAAAATTGGTTACCCCTTTGATCATATACAGGTTTTTAAAAATCGTTTCCTGTACGAGTTCGTTTAGATTGTAAATTTTACGTTGCAGAAAACAGTTTAATGACGGAGGATTATCCGAATTTTTCAAATAGCCGTGTAGATTTGCACCGGCGAAATCAAGATCAACGATGACCACCTTTTTGCCGGAACTGGCCAAACATATGCCCAGCATCGTAGATAAAATAGTTTTACCCACTCCACCCTTTCCGCCCCCAATAGCGACAATTTTTGATTGCACATACGGATGCTCAGAATGTTGCCGAACAAAATGCTCCCTTAACAAGTTGCGGTTACTTTTCATATGCTTTCCCTCACAATGTTTTTACTTTCCCCTCAAAGGGAATTTTTTAATCAACTATCTGGTGGGATAAAATGCAAAAAATGGGCCAAACAAAAAGGACAGAAGTGTTAGCCGTAACCCCTTAAATAACAGTTATTTTTTTATTAGAAGAATTATAAACAAAGACAGAATTTCAAATTTGTAATTCGAAATGGTTGTCACTTTTGATTGACATAACCGACGGCTTTTATCCGGCAGGGGTATCCTCCGCTTTGCGCGCTGCATTTATTCCAAAGGGCACATTTTACAGAACAAATGATATCATGATTCTCCTGTATCATTTTTTCAACGCCCTGTTTTCCCGAGTGCCTGATGAAATCGATGGTAGGTTCGCATTTGCCAAAAAACAGGTGGTTAACAGCACGGCGAATATCATTTGCACCCCTGCAATCGCTGGCCATAAGCAAATCCGGACGCATTCTTTTCATTGCACGACGTATTGTATCGTCATAGCGAATATAATCAACATATGCAAAATCGATATTTAATATTTCCTGTGCAGCTATTTCCAATGCCAGGCATTCCTGATAATCGTCTTGGGTTTCCAGCATGTTTACAATTAGAGCAGGCTTAAATTGTGCAATTGCCTCTTTAAATTGCTGAGCGACCAAGTCGCTGTATTTTTTTATGGATTTCATTAGGACTGATACAGGGGGAATGGATGCATCCGGTTGTCGGAGAACGTTTTTAAACAACGATACAATTTGCGGATGATGACTGAATGAGCGGTACAATCGCCGGTATAGGCAAAGTTTTAAAAAATTGTAGCTGTCCTGAATCGCAAAGGGCTCGGGTGTAACGACAACAACACCCAAATCCGCACAATTGAAATAATCCAATTGATTGAAACAATTACCGGCACCCAGATCAAGAATGATAAAATCGGCGTTAATTTTTTTGATATGCCGAAGAATTTTTTGTTTTAAATTATACTGCAGATTTGCCAGACCAAGTGTCCCAGCGGAACCGGCGATAAGATTTAAATTGGGTACACTGGTTTCAAGGGATAAATCTGAAAGATTAACCGCCTTTTTTGTTACAAATTCTCGAACGGTTTTCGGAGGAGATAAAATTCCAAAGGCCTGATGTAAATTGGCCCCACCGAGGTCTACATCAATAACGACTGTTTTATAATCGAGTTTTGCCAGTGCAATTCCCATAGACGCAGTTAAAACCGTCTTTCCAACGCCCCCCTTACCACCGGCCACAGCGATAATTCTTTTCTGCAACGGCACAACGTCGGCATTGCTTTTGGCTTTGTCAACGGAAAATAGAGTCTGCAAATTGATGCTCTCCAAAAGAAGTCTAACTTTTATTTTAATAAAAAAACGACGACTCTATTACGAGTTATAAACTTTTGATACGATCTGCGTAATATTCATATAAACTTACACATTTTAAAAAAATGTGTAGAGGGCAAGATAACCATTCAGAAAATCTACCATGCCATTGAGATTATTTCAGGCACGTGAGTCACCGGTTTTGCCTGACCTTTTCAATGATGGGTAAAACTTACCGAAACATTGCCTTGATACTCCCCCATGTATGTCTGGCTGCGGAAATTTGCGGTGAGACGGTTACTATCTGTCCATAATCCACGAATGATTTATCCAGATTGACGATTTGTAATTTATAATAACAAGTTCGTCCTGCAGTTTTGAACACCGAAGCATCAATGTAAACATACTGTTTATCAGAACTGCCTTCTGCCTGCGGGCGAATAAAGGCAATTTCTTCAAAAATGCCACCGTCAAACTTGCGAAGCAACCGATAGCCTTCCACACTATTTTCAGCAGTAACAACCCATTTTAGTTTTACCTTGTTCATACCCGCCTCGCCGCTGAAATCCTTAATAACAGCGCCGGCAAATAAATATTGAACGAGTAAAACGGCTATTCCGAATAGTAGAAATAATTTTTTCATACTCATAAAATATGAAAAACTCTTTAAAAATCAAGTGTTTTTTTTATTTTCTCTAATATATACAATTCGACTTAAACTTCTAAAAAACAAATATATTTTCCAAAAGGGTATTTTTCTTTTTTATTGACATTTATCATATTTTTTATAACTTTATGTTGTGTTATCACTTTTAAGAGCATTGGCTGGAGTTTCATGATTGGTATAAACAGGTTCTTTTCCACACGGTAAACAGTTGGAAAATTCACTCGATAAATATCTTCGGGACATCAGCAAGCTACCACTTCTCAACCCTGAGGAAGAGATTGCACTGGTCAAGAGGATACGTTCGGGTGATCACGATGCTCTGGACAAGCTGATAAGATGTAATTTACGATTTGTAGTCAGCGTAGCAAAACAATATAAAAATCAAGGCTTATCTCTCGGAGACCTGATTAACGCAGGCAATCTGGGTCTCATAAAAGCCACCGATCGCTTTGATGAAACCAGAGGATTTAAATTTATATCCTATGCAGTCTGGTGGATCCGCCAATCGATTCTGCAGGCACTGGCAGAACAATCACGCATTGTGAGACTGCCTCTCAACCGTATTGGCGCACTGAACAAGATCGGAAAAATTTTTACTTCGTTGGAACAAGCATTTGAAAGGGAGCCCTCTGCCGCCGAAATAGCAGCAGAGCTAAAAATTACTCAAGCGGAGGTTATTGATACCCTAAGAAATTCTGCTACTTATTTATCTCTTGATGCACCGTTCAATAATGAAGAAGATAACCGGTTGATCGATGTTCTTGAAAACAAGGAATTACCTCCACCGGATATGAATCTTCAAGATGAATCACTAAAAATCGAAATAAAAAGAGCTTTGTCCTCTTTAGATAAGCGAGAGGCAGAAGTTTTACGGCTTTATTTCGGCATCGATCAGGAAAATCCAATGACTCTAGAAGAAATCGGTGAAAAATTTCATCTAACAAGAGAACGCGTTCGTCAAATCAAGGAAAAAGCATTACGCCGGTTACAACATTATTCACGAAGTAACGTTCTGCGTAAATATCTGGGCTGATTAGCACATTTTTTTGAAAATTATTTTGTGATTTCGCTCAATTTCTAAAATTTTCCTTGACAAAACATGAATAACTTTTTATATTTAGCAAGTTTAGGCGCTTACCTCCTAAAACCTTCCTTTCTGCATTGTAAACGGGAAACGTTTAGACAGGCAACGAGTAATGAAATAAATTATCAGTAGCGAGGCAACTAAAAATCAACTCTAGGGATAAATATGCAAGGTAAACGGATTCAATTAATCTATTTTTCAATGGGGGATTCAGAGGCCAAACAGATAAGTATGGGATGGAAAAAACTTATAGGACTGGGTTCGGCCGCATTTTTATTTCTTTTACTCATCGTATTCATGCTATTAAACGTTTTTACCAATGCGTTCCATAATTGGCAAGTCGCAAATCTATCCAAAGCGAATTCCCAATTAAAAAATCTCTTAAACGAAATGGAAGAAAAGGTACAAAACATTGAACAAAAGGTCGCTTTTATAGAAAAAAGTGATGATGACCTTCGAATTTTCGTCGACCTCCCGGAAATCAACGAGGACATTCGAAAACTGGGTCGAGGCGGGCAGGCCCAGGAAACGTACTCCAGTTATTCGGCAATCACACAAAACGGCCGCAATGAAGCTGTAGAAATTAAAAAGAAACTCGACAATCTGTCCCAGCGCATGGATCTCGCTATCGATAGCCGCGATGAAATTGAAAAAGAATATAATGAAGACTTGAAAAAATTAAGTCATACTCCCTCTATTCGCCCCATTAAAGGCGGGCGTGTGAGCGCCAAGTTTGGCCGCCGCCGCGATCCTTTTACCAACGAATTAAAACCTCATGAAGGCATCGACATCACCGCAGCACGAGGTACAGACGTTTACGCGACAGCTGACGGAAAAGTTATTGAAGTAAATAACAGTTATACACCCAATAAAAGCTATGGCAAATATGTCACTATCGATCATGGTTACGGTATTCAAACGAAATATGCCCATCTTTCCAAAGTACTCATTAAACAGGGGCAACCCGTTTCCAGACACTCAATTATCGGCAAAGTCGGAAGCACCGGCCGATCAACCGGGCCCCACCTCCACTACGAGGTCATTGAAGATGGAGAGAAAAAAGACCCGGGTTATTACATAGTTGAATAAGGTATTTAAAACCTGCCGTTCGGCAGGTTTTTTTATATTATGTTTATCCCCCTGCTGATTATTTTTTTATCTCTTGGCCCAAATCCGAATCAGGAACCGGAGGCGAGCATCGAACTTGCTGTGGAGCACAGCATTAGCTCTGAATACGATGAAGCACTTACGATTCTTAAAAAACTGGAACTTTATTTCCCCGATCACCCCGCTGTTTTATTTTTTCATGCCGCAACTGTCCAATCCAAAATGATGGATTGGGAATGCACGGAACAACGGCAGGAATTTTACGACTATATCAATAAAACAATTACTGCGGGAAAAGAAAGGTATCATCAGAATCCTCAAAACCAAAATGCATTGTTTTTCTGGGGCGCAGCACTGTCATACAAAAGCTACCAGTTAGGCCGTGAAAAAAAATATCTCACGTCCGTTCAGGTTGGGCTTAAATCATTGGGTTTATTAAAACAACTTGTTCGAAATGATTCAACATTTTATGATTGTTATCTGGGTATCGGCAGTTATCTCTACTGGCGGAGCACGATTACAAAAAAATTAACCTGGCTACCCTTTTTTGCAGATTATAGAAAAGAGGGTATTCGATACATTGAAAAAGCATATACAAACGGTAAATGGACCAAATGGGCGGCGCTGAACAATCTTGCCTGGATTTATATCGAAGAAAAACAATTCGTCAAAGCGATCTCTTGCGCAAACCAGGGGCTTGAGCATTTTCCCCAAAGCCGTTTTTTCCTCTGGCCGCTTGGCGACGCCCAATTGGGCGCACAAAATTACCATTCCGCTATAAAAACCTATGAAAAAATACTCGATTCTATTCAAAACACGGAATACAACAACCATTATAACGAAATCCTGCTTTATTTAAAAATATGTACATGCTGGGCGGAATTGGGGGATAAAAACAAAGCGGCAAAATTGGCAGCCGCAGGGCTGCAAATTGTACCGCAGGAAAGCGTACAGGATAAAGTCAAAAAACATCAAAAACAGCTTGAAAAATTTATGGTTCCTGAATAGTTATTTTTTTACCGTGTGATCTTTTCCATCATCCGGTATATCACACACTCCGCCGTACACGATCATCGCGAGCTGATGTTTACTTGTTTTCTTCTTCTATTGTAAAAGAATATACCGACCTCAACTGCCAAAATTAAAAAAACCCATAGCGGTATCAGCTTCAAAGGCTCGTGCGGCCAAAAAAGGCCCAGACTCCCGGCATTCCATGAAAAAGGGAAAAACCAAAAGTACCCCCCTGCATGTATATGTTTTTGAAGCGCATCAAGTAAAAAATGACTCAAAACCCCGGCAAACAGAAAAATCCGGGCTTCTTGACGGATTTTTTTCTCAAACAACTCGGCAAAAAAAAGTGTGAAAAAAATCATAAAAACAGGCGTATGAACGGCAATTGTGTAAGGATATAACTGAGGGATAAGAATATAAATCGGCCGGGTAATAATGTCCGGAAGTATGGCGCCCGTATAAAAAAGTACACGACGGGAAAATGTAAAATATCTGCTGATCGCATACGCAAAAACAACATGTGAGACCAGGTCCGGCATGTTTACCTTTCACAAATCTCAATTTGTCGCAGATTAAATTTGAAATAGTATAAAAACAATCCGGTAATCAGCAATACAGGCAAAACGGATAAATAAATTTTGCTCCGTCTCTGAACGGCTACGTAGATTTCCTGCAGTTCCAGCCACCCGTCCTTGTGAAAAATCACCCACATGTTCACGAATTCATTTGGTTTAAGATTGGGAACGCAACCCTTAACCGGAACTTTACGTCCCATTTGAACAATGGTAAAACCATCCCGAGTCAATTCAGCGACCTTTGCTTCTCCGCCGACTTTGATTTCACAGCCGTCGTATTTTTGAGGATTATTCAGACACATTTGCAGAGTAACGGCCGGATTTTTCACTTTGCCATAAATAAAAAGACCAAGCATCACACTCAGATACAAAATTATACGAACAGGCCGTTTAATATTCATATAAGCGGTCCCGGATATTACCGTAAAAAACCTGGCTGGTTACCTGGAGAATTTCTACGTGAACGTATCCATTTGAGGCCACAACATTACCCGACCAGATCGGATTATTTTGTTCAAAAAAATCGGTCATCCGCCCGCCTGCTTCCTGAATGAGAATACTTCCGGCAGCAATATCCCAGGGCGCCAGGCCGATTTCCCAGAATCCGTCACAGCGCCCACATGCAATATAGGACAAATCCAGTGCCGCGGATCCGGCCCGTCGTATACCACTGAATTTTTGCATTAAAAGTTGAAAAGATTTCAGGTACAATTCCGTATACTCTTTAAACCGGAACGGAAAGCCTGTGGCAAGTAAACACAAGCCGGCATCGGCGTTCTGTGAAACCTTGATGCGCTTTCCGTTCAAATATGCGCCCCGGCCTTGTTCAGCTGTAAACAATTCATCCCGGCTGGGATCGTAAACCACGCCGAGTATAATTTCACCATTGTGTTCCAGTGCAATAGAGACGGAATATACCGGATAACCATGAATGAAATTTGTCGTTCCGTCGAGAGGATCGATGATCCAACGGAATTCAGCACTTTCCGCTCTGGCCGATTCCTCCGCCAGGATTTTGTGACCGGGATATTGTTTTTGGATCTTTTCGATTATTATTTGTTCGGATTTTCTGTCAATATCGGTCACATAGTCAAATTGAAGTTTATATTCAAATTGACCGACGTGCACATTCCCCACGTTCTCTCGTATCATTTTTCCGGCTTCTTTCGCTGCTTCAATTGCAGTTTGTAGCATAATTTTTTTTCTACTCCCGGTCGATAAATTCAACAATTGTAACGCCCGTGTTTCCCTCATTCCAATGACCAAGGCGTGTTTTCTTGACACTGGGATGTGTATGTAAATATTTATCCAAAGCTGTGCGTAATTTCCCGGTCCCTTTACCGTGAATAATTCTGACCTGCGTCAAACCCGCCATTAAAACCTGATCGATGAATCGGTCCACAGTTTCCTGTGCTTCTTCGGCACGCATTCCGCGTACGTCGATTTCATCGGAATAAAGTTCGGGTTGGGTTACATTGATGCGCACCGTTTTTTGTTTTTTCGGAGCCGTAGTCTTTTTTACCTCCTCAAGAGGTACACGCAATTTTTTACCTTCCACCTGTATATAAATTCTGCCTTGATTGTCCGGCAGCGACATAACTTCCCCAACCTGCCCTACTTTTTCCCAGAGCACAAAGTCACCAACTGCGAGCGGCATATCGATTTTGGGTTCCGGCAAAATGACCGATTCTTCCATCCTGGAAATATTCTTCTTGTAATTTTCCAGCTCCTGGTGCGCTTTTTTAATAATCTGACTGTGCGCCTGATTTTCACGAATATCCTTCACCACTCGTTCGACCAGTGCGTTCGCTTCCTTGACAATACTTTTTGCGTCGTCAACCGCTTTTTTCTTTAAACTTTTTTCTTCACGTTTAAAATTTTCAGTTCTTTCTTTATATAGATTTTTCAGACCTCTCAATTCCGTTTCATGTATGTTCGCCTCGTTGACAAGAGAGGCATGCTGGTATATTTTTTGATTCAACAGAATGATTAATTCCTCGAGTTTCTCTTTCTGAGAGCCGACGAGTTGTTTTGCCCTTTTGATCAACTCTGTATCCAGCGCCATCCGTGCTGCAATTTCAAAAGCGTAACTGGAACCAGGAATTCCCACCCGAAAAGCATATGTCGGCTTTAATGATCGGGGATCAAATTCCATGGAACCGTTTTCCACGTCTTCCGTTTGAAAAGCAAACGCCTTTAGTTCACCCAAATGGGTGGTTACCACAGTCAAACATTTTTTCCGTGTTAAATGTTCGAGCAAGGCCATTGCCAGCGCAGCGCCCTCAGCCGGATCGGTACCCGAACCGATCTCATCTATCAGCACCAAACTGGTGCTGGCGCTGTTTTCTATAATGGATTTCAGGTTTTCCAGATGTGAGGAAAAGGTAGACAGGTCGTTTTCTATAGATTGTTCGTCTCCGATACTTGCAAAAACCTGAGAAATTCTGCCGAATTTTGAATGTGGAAGGACGGGGATCAGCAGTCCGCTCTGCACCATTAAGGTCAACAATCCGATAGTTTTCAGCGCGACCGTTTTACCGCCCGCATTAGGTCCGCTCACAATGAGGGTATGGAATTCCCGCCCCAATGTCACATCGATCGGAATAACGTTGTTGTGGCCGATCCTGAGCACCAGTAATGGATGTCGTCCCCCTGCAATGGAGAGAATCTCCTGATCGACGATTTCCGGCAGATTACCCTGCATATCCCGCGCCAACGCCGCTTTTGCGTATATAAAATCCAGCACCGCCAAACAATCCACATTTTGACGGATGACATCATTATCCGCCCGAACAATTGCCGAAAGACGGTACAGAATTCGTTCAATTTCCTTTGCCTCTTCAACCTGAAGATGGCGAATGCGGTTATTGTCTTCCAGGGATGCAATGGGTTCAATAAAAAGAGTGGAACCACTGGATGATTCATCAACAACCAATCCCTTGACCTTTTTTTTATACTCTTCTTTGACCATAAGAACAAGACGACCGTCTCGAATCGTGATCAGGTTTTCCTGCAACACACCCTGAGAACTGAGGCTTTTTAATAATTTTTCAATTTTTCGCCGCGCCGCCTCCTGAACCCGAATAATTTCGGCCCGGATCTGAGCCAGTCTTTCAGATGCCGAATCCTTTATTTCGTGATTCTTGAGATCAATGCAACGATTAATCTCCTTTTCAATGTTCTGCAGTGGTAATAAATTTTTGGTGACTTTTACAAGGGTTGGGATTTTTTCGAGACGCTCGTTAAAATAAAAGGACAAATGGCGTACGGCAGCGAGCAATTGTGAGATACGTGCGATTTCATCGGGACGCAGTACACTGGCTTCAATTTTCACTTTTTTTAATTCCGCACGTATATCCAGAATACCACCGACTGGTATCGCCTGCTCGTATTTCAACAAATCGAGCATTTCAGAAGTTTGTACAAGTTGTTGCTTAATGGCCGTTAATTCCTGCTGTGGCTCAAGATTTAAAGCGCGCTCTTTCCCCAGAGGACTGATAGCACACAGGGATAGTTTTTCCCGAATCCGGTCGAATTCACATGCCTGAAGAACACTTTCCACTATTTTCTCCGAACATCCTTTTCTATCTTTTCCAGACGCTTTTTCTCTTTTTCATAAATCCTGGCGGCATCTTCAGGAGACAATTCATCCAGCTCATTTTCAACCGTATCTATAACATCGTCACGTATCTTATCGATGGTTTTATTCTTGAATTTTTTCATAATTTTATCGACAGTCTTTTTGGATTCGGGCATCACCCGGGAAAAATTTTCAACAATCAAAGTTGAAAACTCGATCATTTGAGGATAAAAAACGGATTTTTTCTCCATGGTTTGCAGTTCCTCACTGAGCGGTAACAAGGTGAAGCCAAAGCAAAGAAAACTGACCAGAATTACACCCTGAGCCAGACCCACCAGGCCGCCCAATAATTTATCCAAACTGGCCTTTTTATCCAGGCCAAGTACCTTTTTGAGCAGTAAAACAATAATGTAGCATCCGATACGAACAGCCACAACGAGAAATACAAATGCGATCACCAGGCTGATCTGTTTCATATTCGGCAACGCATCGGCAATACTCGGAGCAAGCTGGCTGCTGAAAACAAATGCGACAATAGCAGCGATAACCCACCCGGTAAATCCGAGTAAAATCTTGCTTATTCCGCGCGTCATACCCAAAAACACAAACACGCAAATTCCAATAAAAAGCCCAATATCTAATGGAGTCATAATATTAAATTCCAATATTTACAGACAACAGGTGTAAAAATGAAAAAAGTGAATAAAGACCCGTCTCTATTCACTCTTCCACCGGCTTGAGAAATTTTGCTAATTAGCTTAATTTTTGCCTCACCATTTCATTAACCTGGCGACCATCAGCTTTTCCCTTCACCTGTGCCATTACCACAGGCATCACCTTGCCTAGATCTTTCAAAGATGAAGCGCCTGTTTGTTGAATCGCCTCGTTTACAACCTTTTCGAGTTCTTCAACGGATAGCTGGGCGGGTAAATATTCCTTAATAAGATCAAGTTCAGCCTGCTCTTTTTCGACCAGGTCTGTTCTACCTGCTGATGCGAACGCCTCAATGGATTCGCGCCGTTTTTTAGCGGCGCTGGTCAAAACTGCAATTTCTTCTTCCTCAATCAGCTCGCCTTGTTTGTTAATAGCTGCATCTTTTATCTGTCCACGTAAAAGTCGAATTGCCGAGAGACGAGCCTTATCGCCGGACTTCATGGCGACTTTCATATCTTGTGTAAGCCGATCCAGGTAACTCATTTGCACTCCTAAAAGAAAAGCAAATTATCTGTTCATTATTTGCAGCTTGCGCATCTTTCGACGGGCAGCATTCATCTTCCGTTTACGGCGCTCGCTGGGTTTTTCATATTGCTGATGTTTCTTGATATCTGACATTAAACCGGCCTTTTCGCAAGATTTTATGAATCTTTTGAGTGCTTTTTCAAAGTTTTCGTTCTCTCGGACCCTGATTCCAGGCATTAAAAATCAAACCTCCTTTCTGTTAAATTTTAGAATTAAAAAATATACTAATTCATAGGCTGAAATGCAAGATGTTTTTGATATAAGAGTAAAGGATATTAAGCGCATAGAGTAAGTATCTGTCGCTATTTTTTTTGATTTGCCAGAGTTTTATTATATAAAATAAAAAGTTAATTTTCAACCGGAATGGGAATAAATCTATAAAAATCCGGTTATTGGTGATGGACGCTTTGCGCTAAGGTAAGCTCGCGATTTTTCATGTGATGACTCTGCACATGATGAAAAAAACTTTAAAGCATTATAATTTTGGACATGAATGGTACGGCTATTCAGCCACTTCAATGCCTGCAACGAGATGAAAACATAAAATGTACAAATACGAACAAGGTTCAGGTTCCCCAAAGGTCTACATTCGCCCTCCTCTGTGCCTTTTTTTCCATTTTTTCAAACGTCGCATTACGAAAGGTGAAATCTGGTTTAAATATGGAATTGATTTTTCTACAATAATTGATAATAATTCTAATCTCTGTTCACAATAAGCGGGAATTTCAAATACGGAATTATTCGTCCCTGCTTTTGGAAAAATATAATAGCTTTCGTAAATACCACTACTCCACCATCTGGAATAACCTTAAATTGAATCAATTTCTGTCGAAAATATAACAATATTCTTGAAAATTTTTCTGACGACAATTCTATCATCATATATGGTGATTTGAAACCTGATAAAAATAATGATTGCCAAAACCAGGGAAGTCAGAGTCCCTAAAAACATAATAAAATGAATCGTTTTAGGATCATGGAGACAAATTAAAATCTAACCCGAAACAAGAGTACAAATGAATAAAATTCCTCCCAAATATGATGATGTTTTAGTTCTGTAACATCGACTCACGGTATTCATTATTTTGGTATCCTAAAAAAAATACCAACTTTTCTCCAACACCGGAATTAACTGCTTCCCACCCTCACGGACAGACACCATTTTGCCCTTGAGCATAAAATCCGGTTCGGCAACAAAAAATGAAATTCTGCCTCTGACTATGGTCAAGAAATATAATCCAAAAACGACTACAAAATGAATAAACACTGATCACTGATCATTGTTCACTGTCCATTGATCTACCCCGGCGGCCACTGCATTGTCCGGCCTCCCAGCAGATGCAAATGAATATGAAAAACCGACTGTCCGCCGTCCTTGTTGCAATTGAGAACCATGCGATATCCGCTTTCATCGATTCCTTCCGCAACGGCAACCTCCTGCGCGGCCATAACCATTTTCCCAATAATGGCTGCATCCTGACCGGTTAGATCATTTATTGTGCTGATATGTTTGGTGGGTACGACAAGCACGTGGGTGGGTGCCTGCGGCTGAATATCCCGGAAAACAACGACATGGTCGTCTTTTTTGACGATTTGCGCGGGTATTTTTCCTTCGACAATATCACAAAACAGACAAGACATTACTGATCCTCCTTTTTTTACCCCATTCTTCCGGCCATAGCGAGCAATTTTATCGCACCGGCCAGCGCTGCAGTCTCTGTTCGTAAACGAAACGGGCCGAGGCCCAGATTTTGAGCGCCCAGGCGGCAAGCATATAATAACTCTTCCTGGGTAAATCCACTCTCCGGGCCGATATATAAAACAACATTTTGCTCGTTGTTGATCAAAAGCGGTGATTGCTCACATTTTCCCGAAAATTCGTGAGCGATGTACATTGCACAATCCTGAAATCGCTTAAAAGAATCCTTGAAATCGAAAATATTCATAATCTCCGGTAGCCGGGCCCGGCCGCTTTGTTTCATGGCCGAAAGGGCCATTTTCCGCCATCGGTCGATTTTAGAATCAACATGGGATAACGAATATTTTGTTCTCACGGGCATAAAACCGGTCACGCCAATCTCCGTACCTTTTTCCACCACCCAGTCGAAAATCTGTCCTCTTGGCATACCCACTGCAAGGTAAAGCGAAAATCCGAATTCATCGTCATTCCATTCCCGGCGGTCGATGTCAGCATACAGGCAATTTTCCTGAATATCTGCAATATGCGTATAATATCTGTTACCCTTGCCATCTACAGCTATAATCGGATCGCCGTTTTTCCTGCGCAAAACACGAACGGCGTGCCGGAATTCAGCATCTTGCAGACATATACGACTCGTTTGCACATTGTGTGGCTCAACATAAAACTGGAAAACATGTGACATTTTTAAAACCAGACGTATATATCGACAATAAATTCGGCGTTTTTCTCTTCATCGAACGCGTATTCAAGCCTTAATATGTCGATGTAGGGAACATGAAAATGCAGGCCAACGCCGGCTCCAGACAGAAAATCCCCCTTTTGCAGGGTACCATCCTGAAACCAGACGGCTCCCGTATCATAGAAAATGCCGCAACTTATTCCAAAAGGTAAATTGTTACTGTATTCTCCAAACAACATCGAATTTGATTGCAGGTTGATATAACGAACGGGCAACAACGGTATCCTTAATTCAGCGCTGCCCATCAAACGGTTCTCTCCCTCCCTATGATCATTAAAGTGTCCCCGGACCCGTTCAAGATAACCCAAAAAAGTCCGTCCGTAGATCGGAATTTCTCCTTCCGACAAGTCGGTACTGGCCCGTAATCCCAGAGAAATCTGCCGGTACACCATGGTATATTTTCGCACATCGATACCGTATCTCGTATAATCAATTTGGTTACCGTATTTCGTCTTTTTTATGTACGTATCAAAAAACCAGCCTTTTTTGGGATACTCGACAAGATCCCGGTTGTCGTAACGAAAGGCTAGGGCGATGGACGGTAAATGGTCCGTCGCGTTACCGCTCAAGGTGACATGTCTCAGGCGCTCGGGCACGCTCAGCCGGATATATCCCAATTGGGTTGAAAGATACGTATGATATCCGAAACGTTTGCCGAGCAAGAACTGAAAACCCCGATGGGCCTCATCGAAACGATCCAGTTGTAAACTTTGACTTTTTATTTTATAGTCATATAATTCGACGTTATAGTATAACTTCCAGGATCCGCCGATCCAGGGATTGGAAAGAAAAACTCCATAACCCGGATTATAACCCAACCAGAAATAGCTACCAAGGCTGATATTTCTGCCGCGAAAATTCTGATACAATAATCCCGCTCCGTAGGATAGCTTTTTCCAGTCCTTTTCATTGTAATAAAGAATAGGATAGGGAAAAACAAACCACCTCTCGGCGACAAAAATAATCAGCACGATGCCGGTTTCTGAGGCCAAATGTTGTACTTCAATCCGGGTAAACAGACGTAAATTCTGTATCCGCTTCCGGTCTCGCTCAATTTTTTCGGCCTCAAACCGGTCGCCGATTTTGGTTTTCATCTCACGCGTAATGACAAAATCTTTGGTTTTTTTGTTGCCGACGATCACGATGTCGGTGATAATTAACGAATCCGGAGCGGCCGCTTGGTCATCCGAAGCCCATACGGTCGTAAAAACCAATAACACAATAAAAAAACAAAAAAAGATCTTTACCATTTTCCTCCACTAGACTATATTCATGACTATAAGCGTCATATCATCATACTGATCTGTCCCGCTCATAAAATTGTTCACTTCATCATAAATACGGTCACACAAAAATTCTGCACCTTCGTTTGAGTAACTTTTTATCACATCGATCAATCGATCCTCTCCATATTCATCCGTAAAAGGATTAAGAGCCTCTGTAATACCGTCAGTGTAAAAAACAAGGGAATCGCCCCGCTCCAGATGAATTTCATGTTGCTGGAAAACAATGGATTCATTGATGCCGATAATCGGACCCCCTATTTTGAGAAATCGGAAAGAACCATCTTTTTTTTTCAAAATAGGGTAATTATGACCGGCATTACAGTAATATAGGACTCTCTTATCATCATCGTAAACCGCATAAAGCACTGTTGC
>JAFGEC010000207.1 GCA_016931775.1 Candidatus Zhuqueibacterota bacterium
GCAGGACTAGAAATTAAAAAAGAGTCACCAGCGTACCTTTTAGGGCACTCCTATCAAGCCACCGCCTCAGGCGGTGGTAATTGACTTTTTTTCAGCCACGGATCGACATGGATTGAACACGGAAAGGTAACAGTTAAATGTAATCGAAAGTACAAGGTTTATTTGATTAATTCAATAATGAGAGGGAAAAACGAATATAATTGAATTACATAAAATCCCTGCGCCTCCCCGGCTCTGCGCGAGGGTAAAAAAGAATCATACAGAATAGTCAGAACCTCGCTGATTGTTTCGGTATATTTATCAATTCAAATAAAATTTTGGAGGATACCCTGTGTAATATGTCACTCTTTGGGGGGACGGTGCGACGCATCTCTGTTTTGGGTGGGTTAGATATTCAAAATATAGGCTAAATATCATGCAACGATGCGTCGCACCTATTAAAGTCCCCCCCCCTGTTTCTCACATATTACTACCCTGCAAAAAATTCCTTGCTTTTCAAATTTGAATATATTAAATTATTTCTATTCATTTTCGGAAGTAAAAATGTCATTTTTAAAATTACATCATCATCATTTTTTCAGCTCTTCGTAGAACCGTGGTTTCATGGCGACATGAAATTTAGCAGACTGCTAGCCCACCGGTTCGTTCGGCGGGCTTTTTTTTTATCTACGACTCAAATTCAGGAGTATAAATGGTTAACTGGAACGGACTCGACGATAAAATATTGAAAATCGGCTTACCGAAAGGAAGTCTTCAGGATGCGACGCTTCGATTGCTGGCCAAGGCGGGATTTCATTTTTCCGTCAGCCAGCGGTCCTATTTTCCGTCTATCGATGACGATGAAATCCAGGCCATACTGATCCGTGCGCAGGAGATGGCGAAATACGTGGAGGAAGGTGTTTTTGACGTAGGCCTGACCGGCAAGGACTGGATTTTAGAAAACCGTGCGGATGTTGTGGAGGTTGCGGAATTGACCTATGCCAAGTTGACGATGCGTCCCGTGCGCTGGGTACTGGCGGTGCCCAACAACTCGCCGGTGAAAAGTGTCAAAGATCTGCAGGGCAAACGGATTGCCACCGAAATTGTGAATTTAACAAAAGACTATCTGGAAAAGAACGGTGTGACGGCGCATGTGGAGTTTTCCTGGGGCGCTACAGAAGTAAAAGCCCCGACCCTGGTGGACGCCATCGTGGAAGTGACCGAGACCGGCAGCTCACTGCAGGCCAATAATTTACGCATTGTAGACACGTTGCTGGAATCGCGCACCATGCTTATCGCCAACAAGCAGAGCTGGGCCAATCAGCACAAAAAGGAAAAAATCGAAAATCTGAATATGCTGCTGCAAGGCGCTATTTTAGCCGAGGACAAGGTTGGATTAAAAATGAACGTTCCAAAGGATAAACTGGACGATCTGATGAAAGAAATGCCGGCGATGAAAAAACCGACCATATCCACTCTTTATGGTGAAAACTGGGTGGCGGTCGAGATCGTGATTGAAGAAAAAGTGGTGAGAAAGCTTATTCCGAATCTGAAAAGGGCCGGCGCTCAGGATATTATCGAATATCCGCTCAATAAGGTGATATATTAAAAGGTCAATTCTATGAATATTTACTCCGGAGAAAATATTGCACCGTTTTTACAGCGGTTTGAATCCCGCCGGACTCTGGTCGCTGTTGAGGTGGACGCTGTTGTTTCCGATATTCTCAAAAATGTTCGGGAGAACGGCGACCGCGCACTGCTGGACTACGCAGCCCGGTTCGATAAAGTGGATCTGAACAAAATCGGCATTTTAGTGCCTGAAGCGGACCTGGAAAAAGCGTTCATCGAGTTACCCTCAAGCCTGCTAAAAACGCTGGAAAAAGCACGCGAAAACATCCGGTTATTTCATCAAAAAGGACTGCCGCAGGCGTGGTTTACCTGGGAAAACGATGATGTGGTGCTCGGCCAGCGTGTTATGCCCCTGGAGAGAGTCGGCGTATATGTCCCCGGAGGCCGGGCGGCTTATCCGTCGTCGTTGTTAATGGGCGTTGTGCCGGCGCAGGTCGCCGGTGTGAAAGAGATTGTCATCACCACGCCCTGTGATGCCGACGGACGGGTGAATTCGACCATTCTTGCCGCCGCCCGTTTACTGGGAATCGATAAAGTGTATCGTGTGGGGGGTGCCCAGGCCATCGCCGCCATGGCGTATGGCACGGATTCCATACCGCGGGTGGACAAGATCGTCGGCCCGGGCAATATATATGTGGCCACTGCGAAAAAAATGCTTTACGGTCAGTGCGGTATCGATATGGTCGCCGGCCCCAGTGAGGTCATTATTATAGCCGATGAAACCGCCGATCCGGTACACGCCGCCGCCGATCTTCTGGCGCAAGCGGAACACGATCCGCTGGCATCGGCCATTTTGATTACGTGTAATGAAAATCTTGCCGGACATGTGCAGGAACAGGTTGTCAGCCAGACTGCCGTACTCGATCGGCGTGAGATTATAGAGACCGCCCTGGAAAAATACGGCGGTATTATTCTTGTTGAAAATCTGGACAGATGTGCCGAACTCAGCAACAAGCTGGCGCCCGAGCATCTGGGCTTGCATGTGAGCGATCCCTGGGCTTTGCTGGGTAAAATCACAAATGCCGGCGCCATATTTCTCGGATCCTTTTCTCCCGAGGCGGTTGGCGATTACTGGGCCGGGCCCAATCACGTTCTACCCACCAACGGATCGGCGCGGTTTTTTTCACCATTGCGGACGGAGGATTTTTTAAAGACCAGCAGTGTGGTTTTTTATACAAAAACCGCCCTGCAGCGAAACGGAGAGGATATTGTGCGCTTTGCCCGAAGTGAGGGATTGGAGGCCCATGCACAGGCCATTATCAAAAGGATAGAATAAAAGCTATGGAGAAATATTTTAAAAAAGCTGTTTCCGAACTGGAAGGTTATACTTCACCACCTCAAAAAGATTACAAGGCCAAACTCAATCAGAACGAGAGTCCGTTCGACGTGCCGCAGGAGCTTAAAAACAAGTTGTGCCGTAGCGCACAGGAACTGGCCTGGCATCACTATCCGCTGAATGAATCACCCGAGCTCGCGGGGAAGCTGGCCGCCTGGCATCAGGTGGCTGCAGATCAAGTGCTGCTGGGCAACGGTTCCAATCAACTGCTGCAAACATTACTTACAGCCGTTCTGGAGCAGAACGATTCCGTATTGTATTGTCCGCCGTCGTTTTCACTTTTTGACCTTTTTCCGGTCATTTACGGCGGCCGTTTGGAAACCGTTCCGCGCCCGCCGGGTACAAATTTTCCCCTGGAGGGTGTGCTGGACCGGCTTGCCGCAACCCGGCCGAAAATCGTCCTGTTGTGTTCACCCAACAATCCCACCGGTGACGATATGAATGCTGAAAGCCTGTCCGCTATATGTGAAAAAGCGCACGGGCTGGTACTGATGGATGAGGCTTATGCGGAATTTTCCGGCACAACCTGCATCCCTTTGATAAAAAAATATCCGAATCTGGTCATCTCCCGGACTTTTTCCAAAGCATTCAGCCTCGCGGGATTACGATTTGGATATTTACTGGGCGATAGCGCGGTCATCGCCCAATTACGCAAGGCGAATTTGCCCTATAATGTCAATCTTTTCACTGAGCTGGTTGCATCACGGCTGCTGGATGACAAAAGTTTTATGCAAAAACAGGTAAAATATATCTGCAACGAGCGCGACCGGTTGTTCGCCGAAATGAAATCCATAGCACATATCAAGGCGTATCGTTCGTTTGCCAACTTTATACTATTTAAATGCGGGAATGCGCAACGGATGTTTTCGCAGCTCAAACAGGCCGGCGTACTGGTGCGGGATGTCAGTGAATATCCGCTGCTGGAAAACCATTTGCGCGTTTCCGTCGGCTCGAAAACCGAAAACGATCTTTTTCTGCATGTTTTAAGAGGCTTGGAGGAATAAACTATGGCCAGACAGGCAGTGGTTCATCGTAAAACGAAAGAAACGGACATCAGTATCCGTTTGGATCTGGACGGACGGGGAGAAGGGAAAATATCCACAGGGATCGGTTTTTTCGATCATTTGCTGGAAGCGTTTAAAACGCACTCGCGGTTTGATCTCGCTATCGAGGCCAACGGCGATCTGCACGTAGACGATCACCATACCGTTGAAGATGTGGGCATCGTGCTGGGATCGGCTTTTTTGAAATCAGTGGGTGATGCTTCGGGTATTGCCCGCTTCGGGCATGCTTATTGCCCGCTGGATGAAGCGCTTGCCCGCTGTGTGGTGGATATTTCCGGACGTTCTTATTTTGCGTTTGATTGTCCACTTGCTTTAAAGCCGGTGGGACAGTTCAATGGTGAGATGTTTCCCGAATTTTTACGTGCGTTTGCCTCGAATGCCTCCATAAATCTACATTTGTCACTGCTTGCCGGTACCAATCAACACCACGCTCTGGAGGCTATGATGAAAGCTTTCGCCCGGGCTCTCGGCAGTGCTGTTTTGAACGATGACCGGGTTACGGGCATTCCGTCTACAAAAGGAAAGCTTGTATGATCTGTATTATCGATTACGGTGCCGGGAATTTGCGCAGCGTTCAAAAGGCGGTTGAATACAACGGCGCTAAAACCGTTGTGTCTTCGAATTCAAGGGATATCGCCGGAGCGGACAAGGTGATTTTCCCCGGTGTGGGTGCTTTCGGTAAAGCCATGGAAGCCATACAACAGTTGGATTTGCAGACGGCGATTCTGGATTTCATCCACAGTGGGAAACCGTTTTTGGGCATTTGTCTCGGCATGCAGCTTTTATTCGAAAACAGCCAGGAAAATCCGGAGGTTGCCGGTTTTGGTGTTTTTAAGGGCCAGGTAAAAAGATTCCCGAAAGATTTCAAGGTGCCGCATTTAGGATGGAATGTACTGATCAAAACACAAAAAAGTCCGTTATGGGTGGATATTCCGGATCATGCCTATTTTTATTTTGCCCATTCGTATTATGTCGTTCCCCAGAATCCGGAGATCGTCGCCGGCCAGAGCGATTACGGTATAAAATATACCGTTGCCGTACGTCGGGAAAATGTTTTTGGACTTCAATTTCATCCGGAAAAATCACAGAAATACGGATTAAAAATACTGGAAAATTTTATCGCTGTATAGAGGAAAAAAGGTGATTATTCTACCTGCAATTGATTTGTTGAACGGTCAGTGTGTTCGTTTGCGTCAGGGTGTCGAGAGTACATCGACGGTATACAGCGCCCATCCCGAGGAAATGGCAAAGTTTTGGCAGGACCAGGGCGCGCGTTATCTCCATGTGGTTAATCTGGACGGTGCTTTCGGACGCGCCCGGAAGAATATCAATTCCATTAAAAGTATACTTACCGCCGTTCAAATACCGGTGGAACTGGGTGGCGGAATCCGGACGCTGGAGGATGCGGAAAATTGGCTCAATATGGGAATAAGCCGGGTCATTTTCGGTACGGTCGCCGTTACCCGGCCGGAGATTATTTCCGAGGCTGTAAAGATATTTGGTCCGGACAGGGTTGTCGCCGGTGTGGATGCGAGAGACGGGCGTGTGGCCATTGAAGGATGGGAAAAAGTGACCGGCCAGGCGGCTGTGGATTGCACCCGGCAGATGAAAAACAGGGGAGTCGAACGAATTATTTACACCGATGTAAGCCGCGACGGCGAATTGTCCGGCCCCAATCTGGAGAGTACGAGTGAACTGGCATCTGGTGTGGGTATCAAGGTGATTGCTTCCGGCGGTTTTTCAGCTCCGGAACATTTTGAACGCCTTGCAGCTCTGGACAATAACCTGATTGAAGGAGCAATCGTCGGCAAGGCTTTATATGAAAAAAAGATAGACTTTAGACAAATTAACGCAATGTTTACCAAATGAGAGAAAAATGCTGGCAAAGAGAATAATCCCCTGTCTCGATGTCAAAGATGGACGGGTTGTCAAAGGTATTAATTTTCTGAATCTGATCGACGCCGGTGATCCTGTGGAACAGGCCCGGTACTATGACGAACAGGGCGCGGACGAGCTTGTGTTTCTGGATATTACCGCTTCTTCGGAAAAACGCGATATCATTTTTGACGTGGTAAGTCGAACCGCAGAACAGGTGTTTATGCCCCTCACTGTCGGTGGCGGTATAAGGACCGTGGATGATGCGCAAAAATTGTTAAAGAGCGGCGCGGACAAAATTTCCGTTAATACGGCAGCGGTTCTCAATCCGGACGTGGTGCGCGAATGTGCCGAACGGTTCGGTAGCCAGGCTACGGTGGTCGCTATCGATGCCAAACACGTTTCCGGAAATCACTGGCGGGTGTATATCCATGGCGGCAGGACTCCGACGGAGCGTGATGCTTTGGAATGGGCTCAATACGTTGAAGAAATCGGTGCCGGTGAAATACTGCTGACATCTATGGACCGCGACGGCACCCGCGACGGCTATGATATTCAACTCAACAAATTATTATCCGAATCACTGACCATTCCTGTCATCGCATCGGGCGGTTGCGGCAAGCCGGAACATATCTGGGAGGTTTTTGCCCTCGGCCATGCCGATGCGGCGCTTGCCGCGTCGATTTTTCATTACCGGCAAAACTCCATTCAGGATGTCAAAAATTATTTAAAGGAGCGAGATATACATGTCAGAAATTGAAAAGATACAACGCGGCCGGTTTATCGACGATCTTAATTTTGACGATAAAGGCCTCATCCCTGCTATCATTCAGGATGAGGCTGATGGGGCCGTGTTGATGCTTGGATATATGAACAAGGAGAGCATCGTCCAAACTTTTGAAAAAGGAACGGTCACATTTTGGAGCAGATCCCGTCAAAAATATTGGACAAAAGGCGAGACATCCGGCAATTATTTAAAAGTTAAGGAAATATATACCGATTGCGACCGGGATACGATTCTTATCAAGGCAGAACCCGCAGGTCCAACATGTCATACCAACAAACGGTCATGTTTTTCATGGCAGGCCGATTAAACCGTACCTTGCAACTGTAGAAAACGCCGGGAGGGAAGACAATGCGTACCATGGTTATTTTTAATCCCTATTCAGCCAAAGGGAGGGCTGTAAAGAGTTTTTCACGAATTAATGAGTTGCTTGCCTCTTATCATGTGGAATACGCCCGGGTTTTTACCGAGCGCCGCATGCATGCTGAGGAATTAACGCGCAAGGCGATAGGAGACGGATATGAGCGGATCGTCTCGGTCGGCGGCGACGGGACGTTGAACGAAGTGGTGAACGGCATGATGAAGGAAAACAAACCTGTTGTGCTGGGGATCATTCCCACCGGGACCTGCAACGACTTTATTAAAGCCGCGGGCATACCTGCGGATGTGGAATCCGCTTGCCGGATCATCAGATCGGGTGTGGCCCGGAAATTTGATGTGGCCAAGGTCAATGACAGGTTTTGTGTGAACGTATGCGGAGTCGGTTTTGATGTCGAAGTGGCGCGCCAGGTGAATCAAAGCAAATTTATCGCCGGATTTTTGCATCACATGGCCGTTATTCTTAAGAATATCTTTACATATAAGGGTTTAAAGTTGATATTGGAACTGGATGGTAAAAGGGAGGAGCACAGAGTATTGCTGTTCTCAGTGGCAAATGGGATATGCTACGGCGGAGATTTTCCTATTTCCCCTCAATCGGACGCTTCGGACGGCCTCCTGAATGCCGTTTTAATCAAGGATATTCGGGCACTGGCACGCTTAAAGGTTTTAAATCATGTCATCAAGGGCACGCATTTGGAATTGGATAATGTGACAATGACACCGGTGAAAAAAGTCAAGATTTCGTCTGATTTTCCCTTACTCGTGCAAATCGAGGGAGAGTTGATTCAATCGCAGACCAATATCATTGATATAAATGTTATTCATAACGGGCTCCGAATACTGGTGCCGAAGGATGGCGATTTTTAAATAATTTTTTCAAGAGGTGGATAATGGAATTATCTGCAATGCCCGATACGGTAGAAGTTGCTGCCGGTCAAGTCACGCACGTTTTTTGGTGGCTTCCCGTCAGCGAGACCTTGTCGATTATCGCACTGGTACTCGGCGGTTCCATCATTCTTTTTTCTTACTTTGCCGGTGGTAAAGAGAATGTATCCAAAATTTTTTTCAGTTTTATCGTATCCACAATGAGCGGACTTTTGGCTATGCCCTACATTGTCCGGTTGGGCGCTTATTTGGATATACTAAATTACGAATGGGGAATGATGGTCGTGGTGATGACTGATGCAGTTTTCGTCGCACTGGTCGCGGTCTGTGCTTATGAGATTGTGACGGTGACGGCAAGAGAGGCCCGGCCGCCAAAGTGATTTTTTTAACTTGATTTTCAATATTCTTTATATTAAATTTAGAGATTGTAATTAATTAACAAAGGAACCTTATGCTAAAACCTCGTAAACGTTTAACAAAGAGAAAGCTCAAGGAAGATAAATTTCTGGTTGCGGTTGGTAAAGTCAGTAACTGGATAAATGATAATCAAAAAATACTCTATATCGGTCTTTTGATCGTTACCGTAGTCGTTGCGGCAACGATGTATTATTCCAATTCTTTGAAAAAGTCAAATAACCTGGCAAGTGAAGAATTACTTAAAGCCATGCGTTCATATGATGCAAGGGATTATCAAAATTCGCTTGCAATTCTCAATAATCTTGTAGAAACTTATTCCGGTACGGCATCGGGAAAAGTCGGTCGGTTTTATCTGGCACACACGTTTTATCAGTTGGGTGATTATACAAGCGCAGATTTGCAGTTTAAAAAATATGCATCTATTTCTGCGGATACATTTTTAAAAGCAGCTGCCCTTGCCGGTTCGGCTGCCTGTATGGTACAACAGCAACAGTATGCTGCTGCTGCTGAATATTTTATGAAAAGTGCAAAACTCAAGACGGCGCAGGCTTCCGCATTTTTACTTGATGCTGCGACGAATTATTATCAGGCGGGAGAGGTTCAGACGGCAATTGACGTACTCGATCAGCTCCTCGAAGAATATCCCGAATCGCCGCAGAAATCTGACGCGGATCTTTTAAAAGCCATGTATGCGAACCATAACATGTGATGATAAGAACTATGTTATGATGTGGAAGGTCGTTTCATGAGTTGAAAAAAAATACTTTTGGCCCCGGATTGCCGATTATGCCCGGCAAGACGCTATTTTTATAGAATTTTCTTGCATCTTTTTAGCAAGATTTGTATATTCCACTCTGATTTAAGTGGGCCCAAAAGGCCCACTTTTTTTTGTCGTGAGGAACTTGATTTGGTAAAACTCGAGGAAATTAAATCACTCATTTTACCCATTCTTGAACGGGAGAATGTGGAGCTGGTCGATATGGAATTGTTCGGAAGAGGTCCGAGAACAATATTGCGCATTTATGTGCACGAGGAAGGCGGTATCGGTCTGGATCGTTGTGCGTATTTGAGTCGTCAATTCTCGGATATCCTTGACCGCAAGGATCCTTTTTCAAGCCGGTATACTTTGCAAGTATCATCGCCCGGTGTGGATCGGCCGCTGGTTTCAGAGAGGGATTTTCAGCGCAATACCGGCCGAAAGGTTGAGGTTTTTTATATGGAAAAAGACGGTACGACCAGCCGGCTGACCGGCAGAGTGGTATCCGCGTTTGAAAACCATATCGGGATGGAAACCGAGCAAGGAGAGATTCGCCTGAATCTGGAACAGATTCAGAAGGCAAAAATAATTATTGAATTTTAAGTCTTTGAATAAGGACATGGCATGAAAAGTGAGATTGTCGAAGCCTTTTCTACTTTGGTAAAGGAAAAAAGCATCGATAAAGAGCTGCTGACTCGTATCATTCAGGATATCTTTTTGTCGATGATCAAAAAAAAATACGGCACCACAGATAATTTCGATTGTTTTGTGAATATGGAAAAAGGCGAGATCGAAATCTATCAGAGTAAAACGATTGTTGAAGAGGTGGCCGATCCAGTCACAGAGATAACTCTGGATATTGCGCGAAAAGCAGAGCCCGATCTTGAGTTGGGAGATGAATTTCTAGAAATCATCGATCCTTCAACATTTGGCCGCCGGCTTATCATTTCCGCCAAACAGAATTTAAATCAGCGTATTAAAGAGGTTGAAAAAGAGCTCATATTTGACGAGTTCAAAAATCGGATCGGTGAGATCATAAACGGAGATATTCGTCAGATCAACAAGGATGATATATATATCAATTATGATAAAACGGAATTGGTCATGCCGAAATCCGAGCAAATTCCCAACGAGAAATACAAGAGGGGTCAGTCGATTCGTGCCGTCATCAAGGATGTCAGGTGGACACCGCGTGGTCCTGCGATTATTGTTTCCCGCGCGGATCCCATGTTTCTGGTGCGTCTTTTCGAGATCGAGGTCCCGGAGATTAACGAGGGCATCATTGAAGTCAAAACAATCGCCAGAGAGCCTGGAGAACGGACGAAAATTGCCGTATATTCCAATGATACCCGGATCGATGCAGTCGGGGCCTGTGTCGGCATGAAAGGAATGCGCATTCAGGCGATCGTGAAAGAACTGAATAATGAAAAAATTGATATTATAAACTGGAACAGCGAACCTGAAATTTTTATAACACGTGCTTTGTCGCCGGCCAAACCCAAGCGGATTGTGATCGATGAAGAGGAAAGGAAAGTTATTGCAGTTCTCGATGACGATCAGATATCGCTGGCAATAGGAAAAGGTGGGCAGAACCGCCGACTTTCTTCAAAGTTGACAAATTACGATATCCAAACCATTCGAGAAGATGAATATAGAGCCCTGATGGAAACAGAGACAGGATTGGATTTGCCTATTACAGAATGCGAGGATCTTTCCGATAAAGTAATCAAAACGTTATTGCAAGGAGGATTCGAATCCATACGTGATGTTCTAGAAGCTGATATTGAAGATTTGACCGCGCTGCCGGGTATTGGTTTAAAGACAGCGGAAAAAATTAAAAAAACTCTAGAGTTAAAATCTGATTAATTCAAGAGTATCAAAAAATTATTGATTAGGAGTTAAATACTTTGTCCGTTAAAAAACGAGTCTTTCAAGTCGCAAGAGAATTTAATATTTCCAACGAGGAGCTTGTTGCTTTTTTAACAAAGTTGGATTATGATATTCGCAACCATATGAGTCCTGTTTCAGACGATGCGTACGAACATGTGGTAGAAAAGTTCGGCGAAAAGGCTGTTCCTGCGGATGGTGAATATGAATTCAGAAAACGATTGCGTGACCGCAAGCTCCAGGAACAGGAACAACGGAAAAAAACCAAAGAGGATTTGGAAAGAAGGATTCGTTTTGCTCAGGAACTCGCACAGGAACGCCCCAAGCTGAAAAAACAGCGCGAGCAGGAGAAACCGGCTGATAAGGTTCCGCCCAAAGCCGGGCAAGAAAGGCCGACCGACACGATTGAGGATTCCGTTCAGACCGTAGAGCCGGGGAAAGTAAAACGTCCTCGTAAAAAACTCCGGATCGTCGAAATTCCCCCGGAAGGTGGAGAGAAAAGGCAAAAACCGGAAGCCATAAAGGTTGAAAAAGTTACGCCGTCGGAGAAAAGAGGCAAAGCGGAAGAAGAGAAAGCTAAAGAGGCCAAGCCGAAAACGACGGCTGATTCTGAGTCCGAAAAACCTAAAGACCGGGGAAAGAAAAAACGTCGGCGCAGGCGTAAAAAGCCGGAAGAAGCGGAAACGCCGCAACAGGCTGTCGAAGAATCAAAAGAGCGGCGAAAAAAGAAGCATAAAAAGAAAAAGAAGCCGACTTTTGATGAAGCCGAAATTCAGGAGACTATCCGCCAAACACTGGCTACTATGGAAGAAGCCGGAAGAGGCAAAAAACGGCGCAGGAAAATTCAGGCCGAGGCTGAAACCGTTAGTGAAGAAAAACATGTTATTCGTGTCAGTGAATTTATGTCACTTTCCGAGTTGGCGAAATTAATGGATGAGGAACCGACGGAATTGATTAAAAAGTGTATGGAATTGGGAATGATGGTTTCCATCAATCAACGCCTCGATATGGATACCATCACTCTGCTCGCCGCAGAACATGGTTATGAAGTCGAAGCGCTGGCAGAATTCGGTGAGGATATACTCGATGAAATTGCTGAAACGGATGAGGACGATTCGGAACTCCTTCCGCGCCCGCCTGTTGTCACCATTATGGGTCATGTTGACCACGGAAAGACATCGTTGCTGGATTATATACGAAGCAGTAATATTATTGCCGGTGAAGCAGGTGGTATTACTCAGCATATTGGTGCTTACGAAGTGACGTTCAATGATAAAGAGATTACATTCCTCGATACACCGGGCCATGAGGCTTTTACCGCCATGCGAGCCAGAGGTGCTCAAGTTACCGATATTGTGGTACTGGTGGTTGCGGCCGATGACAGTGTTATGCCGCAAACCATAGAAGCGATCAGTCATGCAAAGGCAGCAGGCGTACCCATCGTCGTTGCCATTAATAAAATTGATAAACCCAATGCCAATCCCGATCTTATTCGTAAACAATTGTCCGAACATAATGTTCTGGTTGAGCAGTGGGGAGGTAAAGTACAGGCGGCCGAAATATCGGCAAAAACCGGTCAGGCGATAGATCACCTGCTGGAGATGATCCTTCTTGAAGCGGAAATGCTTGACCTGAAGGCTAATCCCCACCGGAATGCCCGGGGAGTCATTATTGAATCCCGGCTGGATCGCGGCAAAGGTGTCGTGGCAACAGTACTTGTACAGAACGGTACACTCCGCATCGGCGAACCGTTTGTTGCCGGCAGCAATAGTGGCAAGGTACGAACAATGTTCAACGAACGAATGAACCGGGTGAAAGATGCCGGTCCCTCCGTGCCGGTCCAGGTGTTGGGTTTTAATGGTATGCCTCAGTCAGGTGATACTTTTCTTGTGCTCGAATCTGAACGGGATACGAAGGAAATCAGCAGCAAACGACAGCAGTTGCAACGGGAGCATGAACACTGGCAAAGCCGTCCGCGCACTTTGGATGAAATATCGCGGCAAATACAAAAAGGTCAAGTAAAGCAGCTTTCACTTGTTGTAAAAGCAGATGTGGATGGTTCCATCGAAGCCATTGTCGATGCCTTGTTAAAACTCTCTACCCATGAGGTAGCGGTCAATATTATTCACCGGGGTGTTGGAGCAATTTCTGAATCGGATGTTTTGCTGGCATCTGCTTCCGGTGCGATTATTATTGGCTTTAACGTTCGTCCGGCCACCAAAGCCCGGGATTTGGCCGCCAAGGAGAGTGTTGATATACGTTCCTATAATGTTATTTACGATATCGTAGATGATATCAAATCAGCCTTGGAAGGCTTTTTGGCGCCTCATGTTACCGAAAAACTAACTGGAACTGTTGAGGTCAGACAAACTTTTAAAGTGCCCAAGGTCGGTATCATCGCTGGATGTTCAGTTATATCCGGGTTCGTTCAGCGCAATAATCCGATAAAATTGTATCGTGATGACCGGTTGATTTATGAGGGTAAGATTTCTTCGTTAAAACGGTTCAAAGATGACGTCAAAGAGGTTGCTACCGGATTCGAATGTGGAATCAGTCTTGAGGGTTTTAATGATATTAAAGTGAACGATATTATGGAAAGTTATGAAATTATAGAAACAAAACGGTCTCTCTAGTATGCTTGTCGGTTTGTGTCAAATTGAATTGTTTATTCCGGAGAGTGGCTCTCTGAAGTCAAAGCGTTTTGTCTTGTCGAGTATAAAACAACGTGTACACAACAAGTTTAATGTATCTATTGCTGAAATCGACGGCAATGACAAGTGGCAAAAATCGACATTAGGTATTGCGCTGGTTGCCAACGAGCGTCAATACATTGACAAGGTCATGTCTCAAATACTAAATATGATTGAGCAGAACGACCAGGTTCAGGTGATCGACCGTTTAATGGAAATTATTTAGAAAGAAAAAAATGCAGTATAAACGTGCAGACCGCGTCAGTGCACTGATAAAACATGAAACAAGTCAGATTATTATCAGAGAACTGCAGGATCCCGATATCGGTTTTGTCACCATAACAAAAGTAAAAATGTCGAGGGACCTGCGGTTCGCCAAGATATATTACAGCGTGCTGGGCGGTAAAGATCAACAGGAAAAAGCCACAGCGGCTCTGTCGCGTTCTCTGAAGTTTATTCGAGGCGAACTGGGCCATAGGCTAAATTTGCGATATGTACCCGAGATTCGATTTTATTATGACGATTCTATCGAATATGCGGATCATATCGACAAACTGTTAAAAAAATTGCATTAAATTATTTTTGAGTTTTTCTGAAAAAAATATTGTCAGATTGCCCGTTGACGCGGTGTTAAATGTCCGGAAACCGGTCGGCTGGAGCTCTTTTGATCTGATTCGATGGTTCAAGAGACGTATTCCGGATGTCAAAATCGGCCATGCCGGAACGTTGGATCCTTTTGCCGACGGTATTGTGATCGTTTGTTTCGGTAAAGCGACAAAAAAAATCAGTACACTCGTCAATCTTCCAAAGGAATATGTGGTGACCATTCGACTGGGAGCGGAAACCGATACGCTGGATATAACCGGGCAGGTGACCGGCTGGCAAAAAGTACCTGAACTGGATGATCGACTGCTTGAGCTTGCAGGTTCGGAATTTATTGGAACCATCGAGCAGGTCCCCCCCAGTTTTTCGGCTCTCAAGGTGAACGGCCAAAGAGCCTACAAGCTGGCGAGGGCCGGTAAACACGTGCCGCTTGAGCCCAGGACAATTACGATCTATGAATTGAAAATAATTGAACACAGTTTTCGTCAGATTGTTCTTAAAATCGTCTGTTCTAAAGGAACTTATATCCGATCGCTTGCCAGGGATTATGCCCATAAACTCGGCACTGTTGGATATGCAAGCCGATTAACCCGAACCAGAATCGGCGATTTTACGATGGCGACGGCAATCGAATTGAAAGATTTTACAAAGCAAATGCTGGATCAAAATATATAGGTAAAATTTGGATATTTTTTGGGATATAAAAGGCATTTATCCGCAGCGTGAATGTGCCGTGACAGTCGGAACATTTGATGGTGTTCATCTTGGGCACCGTCAAATAATAAATAAAGTGCTTGAAACGGCGAAAAGGAACAAAAATCTGTCCACGTTGGTCACTTTTGAACCGCATCCACAACTGGTGCTGCCCAAAAACGAGCGCACTGATATCCGGATTTTATCTACGGTTGATGAGAAAATAGAGTTACTCACTGAGATCGGACTCGATCGGCTCGTGGTAGCAAATTTTACATCTGCGTTTGCTGCTCTGTCGGCCCAGGAATTTGTTGTCGATTTTCTCAAGAAAAAACTCGGTATGACACACATTGTCATCGGACATGATCACGCGTTTGGCAGAGGCCGGGAAGGCAATATCGGTCTTTTGAATCGTCTGGGAAAGGAATATGATTTTGAGGTTTTTGAGGTCGAACCGGTTATGGAAAATCACAAGATCATCAGCAGCACGGTTATCCGGGAAGCGCTGTTGGACGGAAATGTAAACAAGGCG
Organism: Candidatus Zhuqueibacterota bacterium; assembly: GCA_016931775.1. Lineage (GTDB taxonomy): Bacteria > Zhuqueibacterota > Zhuqueibacteria > Residuimicrobiales > JAFGEC01 > JAFGEC01. The sequence goes on from JAFGEC010000207.1 coordinate 15,513, forward strand.
AATAAATATCTCGGCCGCCAGTATTCTTTAGGTGGTCGTGTTGTAAAAGGCGATGGCCGCGGCCGGGAACTCGGCACACCTACCGCAAATATTCGGCCGTTTTCACAGTATAAATTAGTGCCCGACGTAGGAATTTATGCAACCCGACTTAAATTTGACCGTCAGATATATGATTCAGTGACCTATATCGGTAAAAGACCGACTTTTAATCTGGAACAAAAGGTTGTCGAAACACATATATTTGATTTTAATACGGAACTTTATGAAAAAGAAGTGGTATTATATTTTTACGGCTTTATAAGAAAAGACGCCCGGTTTGATTCTTTGCAAAAACTGGTGAATCAAATCGCGCAGGATAAAATGAATGCTATAGAATTTTTTAAAAGTCAAAGTAAATAATCGGAGGTTTTAATGCCTGTAACAAAAGAACAAAAGATGAATCTCATCAAAAATTTTGGAGCAAGCGATCAGGATACAGGTAAAGCGGAAGTTCAGATTGCCATTTTGACCGCACGGATCAATGATCTGACCAAACATTTTCAAACCCACTCAAAGGATTTTCATTCCCGCCGAGGTTTGTTAAAGATGGTAGGTAAGCGAAGACGTTTGCTCGATTATTTAAAAGTCAATGAAATCGAACGCTATCGAAGCGTGATCAAAGAACTTGGTATTCGGAGATAGATACAATTACTCTAATATTTCAAGTTAAATAACGTTTGACATCGTACAGAAAGGAGGTTTGCCCATGATCGATGTACAAAACGTAACTCGATTATTCGGCCAGGTGATGGCTGTGAATGACGTCTCTTTTCGGGTTGAAAAGGGTGAAATTCTCGGTTTTCTTGGCCCTAACGCCGCCGGTAAAACGACGACCATGCGAATTCTTACGACGTATTTACCGGCAACATCCGGCACAGCCAAAGTCGCCGGTTTTGATGTCCATGAAGATTCCATGCAGGTACGGAAGCGCATCGGATATCTGCCCGAAAACCCGCCGTTGTATCCTGAAATGCGGGTCAGGGATTATCTTGAATTTGTCGCCAAAATTAAGGGTGTAGATTCCGCGAACAGAAATAAGGCCGTAGACGAAGCGATGGATAAAACCGCTATTACGGATGTCAATCAACGCGTGATCAGAACCCTGTCGAAAGGTTATAAACAGCGTGTCGGACTTGCCCAAGCGCTCGTGCATAATCCGGATGTTCTCATTTTGGACGAGCCGACGGTCGGACTGGATCCGAAACAGATCATCGAAGTACGCCAGCTGATTAAAAACCTGGCCGGCAATCACACCATCATTCTATCGACGCATATATTGCCTGAAGCAAGCAAATTGTGCGAGCGTGTCGTTATTATCGATAAGGGCAAGATCGTTGCCGAAGAAACCCCGGAAAATTTAACACGTAAACTGGGTGGATCGCAACGGTTAACGCTGGTTGTCGGTGGTCCGTCCGCTGATGTTTTGAAAAATCTGCAGGCAATCAAGGGCGTTGCAAAAGCCCAAACGATCGAAAAGATCGATAAGAATAAAGCCAAATTTGTGGTGGAGAGTAAATCCGCTGAGAGTATCAGTGCCGATGTGGCCAAGGCTGTTGTCGGCAAAGGATGGTCTCTCTATGAATTAACACCCGAAAGCATGAGCCTTGAGGACGTGTTCCTGCATTTAACCACAAAAGAGGAGGTCGTTCAATGAGAAATTTTTTGGCCATTTTTAATCGAGAGGTCAAGTCATATTTTTCTTCACCGATCGCTTATATCGTGATCGGACTCTTTTTGGTTGTTTGTGGTATCTTTTTTTACTTGATTGTCTCGAGTTTTGCTCAGTACTGTATGTACGCGGATATGCAGGCAGCCCAGTCGCAGTACCGCATGCCGCCACCTAAATTGAATATTAATATGATGGCTATACGGCCGTTGTTGAACAATATCAGTGTGTTTGCGTTGTTTTTTCTGCCCATGATCACTATGCGGCTGTATTCCGATGAAAAGAAAACAGGTACGGCTGAATTACTGCTGACCTCTCCGGTGACCAACGCCCAGCACATTCTGGGTAAATTTGCCGCCGGCGGTCTGCTCTATCTGGTGATGCTGGGATTTACATTCCTGTTTATGATTTTGCTTTTCATTTTCGGGAATCCTGAGACGGGTCCGGTGTTTGTCGGTTACCTGGGATTATTACTGCTGGGATTATGCTATATCTCATTCGGCGTGTTTTTTTCATCTCTAACGGAAAATCAGATTATCGCCGCTGTTTCGACAATTGCATTTATCCTGTTTTTCTGGGCCATCGGCTGGCTAGCCGGTTCGGTCAATCCCGGCGTAGGAAAGGTTCTGTCGCAATTTTCCCTGATCGAACATTTTGAGGATTTTGCCAAAGGTGTGCTCGATACCAAGCATGTGGTTTTTTATCTCAGTTTCATTACCATGGGACTATTCCTCTCGTTTGTATCCATTGAATCAGCAAAATGGAGGGGTAGATGATGAAAAAATATTCGACTTATTTTGGATTAGCCGGTCTGGTTTTGCTTCTGATCGGATTGTTCTTCTATTCTATAAACGGCTTATTAACCACACTGAATATCATAATTTTAGCCGTCGGTGTGGTATGTATTCTCGCGTGGGTGGTTTTCAGTTTCGATCAAATTAAGACCGGTTTAAGCAGCCGTTCGACAAAATTCGGCACGAACGCCGCCTTTACGATGGTCTTTATTCTCGGTATTCTGATTGTCCTGAATATTCTGCTCGCCAGGGTGAACTACCGGCTGGATTCGACGGCTGCCAAACAGTTTTCCCTTGCCGAACAAACACGCAAGGTGCTGCGCCGCTTGGACACCGATGTAAAGGCCGTCGGTTTTTTCAAGTCGGGCAATGAATTTCAGGCTGAAGAACTGTTTAAAGAGTATTCGAATATCTCTTCACGGTTCAATTTTGAGTTCATCGATCCCGATAAAAATCCGGGGATGGCGAAAAGTTATAATGTGAGAACATACGGCACAGTTGTCGTTGAAGCCAACGGCAAGGAAGAAAAAATCAACAAGGTTACGGAACAGGAATTGACCAATGCGCTCATCAAGGTGACGCGCGAAGGCCAGAAAAAGATCCTTTTCGTACAAGGACACGGCGAAAAACAAATTTCTGATTCCGAGAACCAGGGCTTGAGCAAAGCCAAAGCGGCTCTTGAAGAACAGAATTATATCGTGGAACAGCAGGTTATCGCACAGATGGATTCTATTCCTGCCGATGCAACGGTGCTGGTGTTCGCCGGCCCCCGAAGCGATATGTTTCCCCAGGAAGCGGATCGGGTCAAGAAATACCTGGACAGAGGAGGTAAAGTCCTGCTTCTGCTGGATCCGGAAACTCCTTCGGGTTTCAGCGAGTTTGCGGCCGGATACGGCATCAATGTGGGCAACGATATTGTGGTCGATGCATCCGGCATCGGTCAGCTGTTCGGCACAGGTCCGACGTTTCCCATCGTGTCGCAATATGAAGAACACGCCATTACCGAGGATTTTGGTGTCATGACCTTTTTCCCTGAAGCTCGCTCGGTATCCAAATCCGAAGATACGCCCGCAGGTGTAACGGTTTACGAAATTGCCAAAACCAGTCAACGCAGCTGGGCCGAAACCAGCCCCATTACCGGCAACGAAATCGGGTTCGATCCGGGCCAGGATAAAATGGGTCCCATTTCGCTTTGTGCGGTCGCGGAAAAAAGCGCAATAAATCCCGCAACCCACGAAGACAAGTTCGACCTGGGGACTGGTGATGTGAAATCAAGGCTGGTCGTTTTCGGAGATTCCGAGTTCAGTATGAACGGCTATTTCAGCGTGCAGGGCAACGGCAACCTGTTTCTGAACGCGGTAAACTGGCTGGCTCAGGAAGAAGATCTGATTTCAGTCCGCGCCAAAGATCCCGAAGACCGTCGGTTAAATCTGACTCAGAAACAGTCAAAGATGATCCTGTATCTGGGTGTAATCCTGTTGCCGTTGCTGATTTTTGCTTTCGGCATCTGGGTCTATGTAAAACGTAAATAATTAAAACCGGGGCTTTTTAAAAGCCCCGTTACCTTATAAATAACAGAAAAAATGAAATTAACACAAGGAACAGGGATACTATGAACTTTAAGCGAAATCTCGTATTAGCCCTAATCTTTGTTGTCGGTGTGGCTGCCGTATATTTCCTTCAGAAGCAGGATAAAAAGAAGGAAGAGGCGAAGGAAGCGGATGAAAAGTTGCTCGTACTGGAAAAAGACGATGTGAGTGAACTTTTTCTCCAGCCCAGCGGCATACATGCTGTCAAAGACAGCACTGAGTGGAAAATATTACAACCTGTCGTAACTGATGGTGAAAAAAGTTCCATCGATGCTCTGGTCAATATGTTTGATTGGGCGAAAATCGACAGGATTATCAGCTCCGATCCGGCGCAATATGCCGATTTCGGTCTGCAGCCCGAACGGGGCCGGATGGTTGTCGTTCGCGAAACCCGCTCCGATACCATTTGGCTGGGAGATAAAAATCCCACCGGATCGTTTGTGTTTGGCCGGCGGTCCGGCTCACCGGATGTTTTTACCTGTACCAGCAGTCTTGAATCCAACATTCAAAAGACACTGTTCGATCTGCGCAACAAGGATGTGCTGTCGTTCGATAAAAATCAGGTAAAAAGTTTAAAGCTTTCGGTGGGTAAGCAGGTTTTTGACCTGGAAAAACAAGCCGGCAAATGGCAGTTGTTGTCTCCTAAACAAACCGAAGCGGACGAGTCGAAGGTGAATACGATTCTGGACCGGTTGAATAGTGAAAACGCTCGAGAATTTGTCGATGAAGATCCGTCCGATCTCGGAAAATACGGCCTGAACAATCCGACCGTACAGGTCGAGTTGATTCAGGGCGAAAATCGGCTGCAAAAAAGCCTGCTGGTCGGTGCTGAGGACGGTGATAAATATTATGCGATGGACAAATCACGCAAGCCGGTTTTTAAAGTGGATTCGTCGTTTGTCGGTGTTCTGGAAACGACCTTGTTCGATTTGCGCAATAAAAAACTGGCTGATTTTATCGGTTCGGACATCGACCACATCGAGCTTGCTTATTCCGGTAATACTTTTATGTTCGAAAAAGATACGTCGGGAACCTGGCTGGTTATCCAACCTGAACCGCGGGAGGCCAAAAGCTGGAAAATGTCATCTTTGACGGCGGCACTCGCCAACATGCGTGTGAAGGAATTTGTGTCGGATACGCCTTCTTCGCTGGGGAAATATGGTCTGGAAACGCCGGAAGTCGTGGGCAAATTTACACAGGATGGTCTTCCTTTGATGGAATTGCACCTGGGTAAAACCGTCGACGATCTGGTTTATGCCAAAATTGCGGGACAGGATCCTGTCTACAAGGTGGATAAAGACATTCTGGATAAATTGACGCCCGAGCTGGACGATATTGCCGAACCTGCACCGGAAACGGCAGATTCAACGGCAAATGAGAATTCCAATTAAATACAAGTTGATCGTCATAAAAGTGCAATCCGGAAACGGGTTGCACTTTTTTTTGTTTTGCTTTTCACCACTCGTTTTCAAGCAATCCTTGCGGGGCAAGGTCAGCAAGACTATTATATTACAAAAATAAAAACAAACGCCTCTATTTTTTATTGGATCTTCCTGATTCCTAAGTACGATTGAGGCTGAGCCTCAATCCGGCGTCGCACCTGTACGTTTCCACCCGTAACCGAGCTTTTACGATGATGTGATTTTTTCTCTTTGATTAATTAATTATTATAACTATATTTAAAATTAAAATTGTGTGATATAGCGGGAATATCAATGATACAAAAAAGAACAGTTGGCGTGATATCCCGGATAAATTAATGCTGGAGGAAGAATGATTCTTCGAAAACAAGTAGATATAAATGGAAAAGATTTTATCATTGAAACAGGCAAGCTGGCAAAACAGGCAAGCGGAGCAGTTTGGGTGCAGTTAGGGGATACGGTTGTATTGGCTACGGTAGTGGCAGACCGAACCCCAAAAGCTGATACGGATTTTTTCCCGTTAACCGTTGAATACCGTGAAAAAGCTTATGCTGTGGGAAAAATCCCGGGTGGATTTTTTAAACGGGAGGGTAAGCCCAGCGAGACCGAAATTCTCAGCGCCCGTCTGGTTGACCGACCGATTCGTCCGCTGTTTCCCAAAGATTTTAAAAATGAGGTGCAGGTCATGGTTATGGTGTTATCCGCCGACCGTGAAAACGATGCAGACGTTCTGGGCATCACCGGTGCATCTGCGGCACTGTGTATTTCGGATATTCCATTTGAATGCCCGATTGCCGGTGCCCGTGTAGGGCGGATCAAGGGCGAGTTTGTCATAAATCCCACCTATCAGCAACGTGTTGAATCGGATATGGACCTTATCATTGCCGCTTCTGAGGATTCGATTTTGATGGTGGAAGGGGAAGCCGGCGAAGTGTCGGAGCAGGACATGCTTGCCGCTTTTGAATTTGGCCACCAGGAAATCAAAAAGCTTATAGAATTGCAGAAAGAAATGGTTAAGGAATGTGCAAGGCCGAAAATGGAATTTGAGGTGCCGGATCACTCGGAATTACAAACGCGTGTAACGGAACTCGTCGGTGATCAGATGGATACAATTTTGAGAACAAAGGAAAAAGAAGCACGCCGTGATAAAATGACAGAACTGACAGAATCCATCAAAGAACAACTGGCTGAAGAGTACCCTGAAATGGAGCGTGTGATCGGAGAAATGGTCCACGATATGGAAAAATTTTTGATGCGGAAAATGATCATTGAGGAGGGGGTACGTCTGGATGGCCGAGGTGCAGATGAAATTCGCGAAATATCCATCGAGGTGGGCCTGTTGCCGCGTGCCCATGGTTCGGCGCTGTTTACTCGTGGTCAGACCCAGGTTTTGGCTGCAACGACTCTCGGAACAAAAATCGATGAACAGCGTATTGAAGGAATGGAAGGTGATTTTTGGAAAAATTATATGCTGCATTACAACTTTCCACCCTATAGTACCGGTGAAGTCAAACCCATTCGCGGTACGAGCCGCCGGGAAATCGGTCACGGCAATCTGGCTGAACGGGCGATTAAACCTGTGCTGCCGTCGGACAGTATTTTTCCCTATACGCTCAGAATCGTTGCGGATGTGATGGAATCCAATGGTTCGTCATCTATGGCAAGTGTGTGTTCCGGAGCTCTGTCGCTGATGGATGCCGGTGTACCCATCAAAACCCCGATTGCCGGCATTGCTATGGGATTGATCAAAGAAGAGGAAAAAGTTGTGGTCCTTACGGATATCCTCGGTGATGAAGATCATATGGGTGACATGGATTTTAAAGTGGCTGGTAATCGTGAAGGTATTACCGCCTTTCAAATGGATATCAAAATAAAGGGCATTTCACCGGAAATTATGAGAGAAGCGCTGGAAAAGGCACGCGTGGCGCGGTTATTTATCCTGGACAAAATGGAAGCCGTTATTGCCACACCGCGTGAAAATCTGTCCGTTCACGCACCGAGGATTTTGACATTGAAAATCAATCAGGACTCGATTGGTACGGTCATTGGGCCCGGCGGTAAAATGATTCGTGAAATTACCGAAAAAACCGGGGCAACCATCAATATCGATGATGACGGTACCGTCACCATTGCGTCGGTGGATCCCGAAGCCGGTGAGATGGCGTTAAAGATTATCCAATCCTTGACCGCTGAACCGGAAGTGGGCACGGTGTATGACGGCAAGGTGAAAAAAATTATGAATTTTGGTGCATTTGTCGAAATACTTCCCGGCCGTGAGGGACTGTTACATATATCTGAAATTGACAACCGGCGTGTTGAAAAAGTTGAAGACGTGCTCAAGGTCGGAGATTCGGTAAAGGTCAAATTGATTAAAGTGACAAAGGATGGAAAACTTGATTTGAGCCGCAAGGCTTTGTTGAATGAATAATATTTTTAGATTTTTCTCGCAGTGCAACCGGAGGATATAACGACCAAACTTTTAAAACTGTATCACCATCCAGGCTCGCAATCTTTTAAAAATGCTGTCCGAAAAAGTGTTTTACCGAACGGACTGGTTGTCGTTTCCGAATA
>JAFGEC010000208.1 GCA_016931775.1 Candidatus Zhuqueibacterota bacterium
ACACCGACTTCAAATTTTAATTTTTCAAGCTTTTCAGTATCCGGATCATCGGAATAGGGCGTTGGGAAATCGCGTGTCAACGTTTGTTTTAAAGCCCCACCCAATCTGGTCAGTATAATTTCATTCGGTTTGTAGCCGACACCGATACTTTCTCGAAAATAGGCCGGATCCCAAAATGCAGAGACCTTTGTTTTGCCCAGATCACTGTAACTATAACCCGGAGCAAACTGTGATTCTCCGGTAGCGGCGACAAAGGGATTGATATATTTGGCCATTTTTATTGTGTAGACGCTCTCAAGCTTGATCTCATCGATCGATTTTCGCGACGGCGCGCCGCCTGTCTTGGATTCGCCGTAGGTAAATTTGCCCGAGCTGCGCCAGTTGGTTTTTTCCAGATCGTTGGTAAACTGAAATACCAGATTCAACTGCCATGCAGTAGAATTTTCACCACCTTGACTCCAGTTATCAAAACTCGTTTGGGTCAGATTGAGGCTTCCGACCATTTCCTTCTTCCAGCCATACTCCGGCTCTTTGACCTCTGCTTCTTGAGCATTGACAAATACAAAAGAAAGCAAAATCAGCAAAAAAAACGTATAAATTTTCATAAAACCTCCTTTTTTCTAAAGTTATCTTTTGTTTTTGAAAAAATCAAGTCAAACATAAAAAAAAAGGTCAAATTCAGCATTTGACCTTTTTTTTAGACGCTTTATGTGCAGTGTTGTGTTTGGTGTGCTTGGTTAAGGTACTAATTATCTGATGCAAAAGCCCATTCACCAATCTCCTGATCTTGAGGTGGAGAATATTCACCTCTTTCCGCTCTCAAGACCACTCTTTTAAATTCTGCTAATACTTCTCGCTCCAGTTTATTCCGAAACTCTTTCGTAATGGGATGAGCGATATCCCTTTGTGTGCCATCTTCTGCTTTTCGAGAAGGCATACACAGCAAAAATCCTTTCTTGCTTTCGATAACCTTAAGTCCTTTTATCGCAAAGGCGTTATCGAATGTGATGTTGACAAAAGCTTTCAGTTTTTTATCACTTCTTAATCTGATGCTTATTTCGGTTAACTCCATCGACAACCCCTCCTCCCGTAATTAGATGCTACGATTCTCATTTTGCCTTACCATGTTGTTTAATTGACAGCACACCACACACTCGTTTTTAAATACTAAAAAAAAATGATTTCGCGCACAGATTGTATGAAAAAAAAATTAAAAAAACAACTTTTTTTGGCGTTTTAAAAGTAAAAACGAAAGCAAAAAAAATAGACTTCCAACAACTAAAAGCCATAATCCGTACTCGAGCAGTACCTTATTTTTATCCAGTCCGATGCTATAAATGAGCAATACGGTACCCCAAATCATCATCCATATCCCGTTTAATCCGGTCACTATGACGGACAGGCCTAAAACCTTTGTTTTCTTATGCCGTGAAAGCATAAATAGCAGACCAAGCCAGACCATCCATGATATAATTTGAAAAAAACCGAGTGAGTGCACATAATAAAATAATTGTATAATCGGGCCGAATATTAAATTTATACCCTGTGGCCGGTCGCGATATTCTAAAACCTTGATACGATCCTGGCGATGATGACGTAAAATATCCATAATAGAATCCTGTTTGGATTCTTTATTCAACAAGTGCCAATAGGGAATCTTCATGGCCGTCCATGTCATACATACATTACCATAACCGTGATAATCCGTTGAACCGAGTAACAAAAGATCATTTTTAATACAGGCATCCTTGATATTTTCGAATAATTCACGGTCATAATCACGTTTCTCAGCTTGATTGATAATCTCAAATCCGTCGGCTCCGCAATCAATATAGTGTTGAACCGGTTTCCGCCGGTCGGCAAACCAGTGAGCGACCACGGCGACACCATTTTGAGCGTGGGCGGAATCTATGGCCACAGAATCCGGCATATCCTTGGTCGTAAAAGCCCGCGTCAGTCCCAATAACAAAATATGATTGGATCCCGAATATTCCTGGCCGCACATGACCAGCGGAATACTCGGCAGGCTGTCTTTGTTGGCATTTATTAATTCCAGAGTATTTTTATGATGGTTGTGCTCGGTGAGAAAAAAAGCATCGAATTCATGATAACGGTTCCAGCGGGAAAGCGCTTTCGGCGATATGATTCCATCATGACTAAAAAAAGAGTGACTGTGTATATTTACAAGAATCCAGTCATTGTTCATGGTTTTTATGGTATTGGCCGGAAGGGGTACAAATATCATAAACACCAATAATGCAATAAAAACCGATAGAAGAAAGGGAAGCTGTTTTGCCCATGTTTTGATCCTTTTTACAAGGGATTTACCTATCAGACCACGAATAACTTGTATGGTCAAAGTAGTCACCAATGTCCAAACCAACAGAACAAAATAATGCAACAGAGGTTGATCGGCGCGCATGAAGAACAAAACCGGACCCACGACGGGCTCAAACAATATGCGCCACAATGAAATGTGGACGATAAAATCCTGCTCCACCGCGCCGGTCAAAACGTTCTCAATAACCGCAGGACGATGAGTTAAAACGAGTAAAAAAAGAGTCAATCCCAAAAAAATGAGAATTTTTAAAGGTCGATAGGACATAGAGAATATTTTGCCAAGTCAAATGATGCCAAAATTAAAAGTTCTTTATTTATCTTTACACTCGAGTTTTTTCTTAAATTCTTCAAAAGGCATTTTCTGCTTATAACACTGCTTGTCGATATATTTGAGTATGTAATAAAATTCTTCCGCCGGTATATATCCAGGAATAATAGTAATGGGATTTCCCTCTGAATCTAAAAATGCCAGTGACGGAAAGCCTGTGACACCGAACGCCTGGGTAAATTGAGCATTATTGAAGGTCCGTCCCTGATAGGTCACACTCTCATTGCGGTTTTCAGCATTTAAACGTACCGTAATAAATTTTTCAGACAGTTCCTCGGCGATTTTTTTATCATTAAATGTTTTTTCATCCATCACCTTGCACCAGTGACACCAACTGGTATAAAAATCGACGAGAACCGTTTTACCTTGCTTTTTGGCCATCTCCAGGCCTTGATCAAATGAATGCCATTTAACATCAGCCGCAAAAACCTGACCGAAGAATGATAAAGACAGGAAAACAACCATTAATATTTGTGCATTTTTTAATTTCATTATTTCCTCCATTCATGTTTATCAATTAGATGCACAAACAGCGTAAAGGTTGTTATTTTTTTTGATTCATCTTTGATCATTGCGGGCTCAGCATATCATCGATGCGAATGATTTGTACATTTTCTGCGGGTATTTCCAATGGGTACGATTCGATTTCCTTATCCTCCTGTAAAACCGACCGGGGTTTTGGGGTGGCATATTTCATCGGGCTGATTTTATTGCCGACCAAATCGTTTTTCAGTGATTCGGCATCTTGCGTAATCATGACAATTTTCATATTTTTATATTGCAAATGTTTACGAATCGCGTCATTGACCTCCTCGATGGTCAAATTCTTCACTTTTTCCGGAAACAGCTTCAGAAATCCCCCAATTCCGTAGAACCGGTCATCCAG
>JAFGEC010000209.1 GCA_016931775.1 Candidatus Zhuqueibacterota bacterium
GATACAATTTACTGTAATATTGGAAAAAATACTCGGCCAGGCTGAGAATATCCTCTCCACGTTCACGTAAGGGGGGAAGAGAAATCCTTACCACGTTTATTCTGTAATACAGGTCTTCTCGAAACGTACCGGTTTGAATAGCATCTTCCAGATTTTTGTTTGTTGCCGTTAACAGCCTGACGTCTGAATAGAGTGTTTTGTTACCACCAACCCGTTGAAAAGATCCGTCCTGCAAGACACGCAGCAGTTTAGCCTGTGTTTGTAAATTCATATCACCTATTTCGTCCAATAGCAGGGTCGACCGGTCGGCGTACTCAAATTTACCTTTTTTTTGATTAAAGGCTCCGGTAAAAGCGCCTTTTTCATGGCCGAAAAGTTCACTTTCCACCAGGGCATCCGGGAGAGCCGCGCAGTTCATGGTGACCATTGGGTTTTTGGCACGGTGGCTTTTTCGGTGTATTGCCCGTGCCACAAGTTCTTTGCCGGTGCCGCTTTCTCCGGTGATAAGAACGGGAACATCTTCTTTGGCGACGGTTTCAATCAATTCCTGTATCTGTTGCATATACATGGAATCCCCGAACAGATCGACCGGTTCCTCCTTGCTTTTCACGACAATATGCGGTTTGAACATCTGGTGGTGCGATTGACCGTTGCCGTTTTTCAGCTCTTGCTCCAGATCCATTTTGCAGTGCAGTACGGTCATTTGGTTAACGAGAATGCGCAGCAAATCGATTTCCACGATAGTATAGCGTGTGCCGGATTGTTTTTTACCGAGATTGAGAACGCCGATCAGTTTTTGTGATATAAAAAACGGAATTCGAAGTTCACAAATATTTAACTGATCGGCATCATAGAGAACGATATAGCGGTCCGTCGAGCCGTTTGGGGACGTCAATAACTCACCACCCGCCGAAATGCTGCGGGCTATATCCGAAACGTATTCGATTTTTGGACGGATTGTTCTGTTGAACGTGTAGCCCAGTATTTTTTCCGACTGAAGGTTCAAACTGACAGCGTCAAAAATTTGTATAATGGAATAAACCGGATTGATCATTTTTTCGATGAAATCGATGGTACGATCATACAGTTCGGTGGATTTTACTTTTAAAAGTAAATCACTAAAGTCGGCAAGCATTGTTGCCGGATTTTTACGATCTTTTTTCATAAGTTAAATACTGACGATTCCCAACGGCGGCGTCGATTTCCATTGACCGCGAGTAAAATCAGGAAAGTCCACAGGACGGCTTTTGTCGGCCACGGATTTCTCACTCAGTGCCGAGACGGCACTCCACGCAGCCGCATCGTACACATCCATGTCCATTGGTAAACCGTTCTGCAGACAATATATCAGCCGGTGTGCCATGATATAATCCATGCCGCCATGTCCGCCACCTTTGGCCTGTTCTTTCAGGCGTTTCCATAGCGGGTGCTCATATTCGTCGGTATAATTTTCCAGCGGATCCCAGGTATCGGATTGTGGACTGATACCCTCCAGGTAAATTCTGCTTGGATAGCCGTTGAAAATGCCCCTCGTACCCTGCACCAGATTGTAACGGCTATAAGGTCGAGGACTATTGGTATTGTGGGTGAGTACGATTGTTTTCCCTTTTTTTGTTTTGATTAAACTTGTATTCACATCTCCGTTTTTAAAAGTGAGACGGAATTTAGGGTTGCTGGTTTCAAGATTTTTATCTGCAAATTCTCTTAATCCTAATGCAGGACTGCTCATGGAAACCAGGTAATCAAAACAATCACCGCGGTTTACATCCATCACCTGGGCCAGCGGACCCAAGCCATGAGTGGGATAAAGATTACCGTTTCGATTTACCGAATGATCGAGACGCCATAATCCCTCACCTTCATCGCTAAATTTGAGAGCACGCAGATCGTGAAGGTAGCCGACCTCACCGTGAATAATCTCTCCCATTACTCCTTTGCGGGCCATATTGAGAACCAAAAGCTCCGGCCAATCGTAACAACAATTTTCCAGCATGATACAAAACTTTTGGTATTTTTCCGCAAATTCGACCAGTTTCCAGCAATCATCAAGGGTTATGGCGGCCGGCACTTCGGTCGCGGCATGTTTGTCGTTGGACATAGCTGCAACACAAACAGGCACATGCCAGCGCCAGGGAGTCGAATCAATAATTAAATCCAGTTCCTGTTCCTCGCAGAGCCGTTTGAAATCGTACTCTCCCTTGGAATATCCTGCCGGTTTTGCCTGCCCGGCTTCACTAACCCATTGCTGGATTCGTTCCACCTTGCTTTCAACAATGTCGCACACAGCCTTTATTTCAACGCCCTCTAATTTCAAAAAATTTCGTACGTGACTGGAGCCACGGCCGCCCACACCAACAAATCCCACACGTACGTTTTTAATGGGTTCTACTTTGAACAGGGAAAGCGCCTGACCCGAATGTTGGGCCTGGCATCGGCTGCTCGCCATGGAAATACCCATACCTGCCAGAGCGCCGAATTTCAAAAAGTCTCTTCTTTTGGTACTGTTTGGTTTCGACATGTTACCTCCTTTATTCGTCATAATATTCGTCCGCCGGATTAAAAGACGGGATGGATACGATTATGGTTTGTATCCCTTCCGTAGCGAAGTGGCGTACACCGGGGGGAATGACAACACAATGGCCGGGTCGGATATTTATGGTAAAATTATCGAGTACCATTTGACCCTCGCCCTGTAAAATATAATATATTTCAGTCAGTGTTTTATGATAGTGTGAGCGTGCATCTTCGATATCCGTCCGGTGTACACTAAAGCGGGACGTATCATTGCAGGTAATAATCCGTCGGCTTTTTCCACACGGGCAATCCACCGGCGGGATGTCGTTGACATGGCGAATGATGGGGTGGTTCACGGATGCCTCCTGTTTTGTTACATTATAATAAATTTAGCGGCATATTTCAATTAAAAAAATGAATTTTTGAATCCGGTAAATTTTTATGTGATAATTATATTAAATTTTGTAATTTACCTTTTTAGAGTGCTTTAAGTAAAAAATTCATTTTTTAATAAAAATTTATCAACATATCGGGCCGCGGATTGGCCCATAGCGTCGGAACGCTGGAAAAACTTATTGTGAAAAAAATTGAGGAAGTGGGATGAAATTTATTACGACGGATATTAAAGACGTGTTGATTATTCAACCTGCGGTTTATGGTGATGAGCGGGGATTTTTTATGGAAACTTTTAATGCGCAAAAATTTGCCAAGGCGGGACTTGACCTCAAATTTGTGCAGGATAATTTGAGCCGGTCAAAAAAAGGCACCTTACGGGGGCTACATTACCAGCTTTACCCACATGCCCAGGGAAAACTGGTGCGCGTGACCTGTGGGGCCGTTTTTGATGTGGCTGTGGATCTGCGTAAAAATTCGTCCACTTTCGGACGCTGGACCGGAGTAGAATTGTCCGAGGAGAATAAACATGCACTTTATGTCCCGCCGGGATTCGCGCATGGATTTTACGTGCTCTCGGATATTGCGGATTTTGTATATAAATGCACGGCATTGTACGCACCGGCAGCGGAGCGGGGCATTTTATGGAACGATCCGCAGATCGGCATCCAATGGCCGCTGGCGGGAACCGAGCCAAAGTTGTCGAAGAAGGATAATGCCCTTCCGCCATTGAAATCGGCGGAGATGAATTTTTAGAAATACTGTATTGAAAGTCAAGATGAATTTACGTGATTATCAAACAGAGTGCCTTAATGCCCTTCGAAGCCGATACCTTGCCGGGAAACGGCGTCAACTCGTGTGCTTGCCCACAGGAACCGGGAAAACCGTTATTTTTGCCCAATTCCCTGCTTTTTTTAATATGAAGAAACGAATGCTGGTTCTTGCCCATCGTGAGGAACTGCTGAATCAGGCGCGCGATAAAATACTGCGTGCCAATCCCCATCTCAACGTGGATATCGAACAGGCGAACCGTACAGCCGATGAAAATAGTGATGTGGTTATTGCCAGCGTGCAGACGATCGGACGGCGTGATTCAAAACGTATCAAAAAGATGGATCCGGATCAGTTTTATCTGATCGTCGTTGATGAAGCCCACCATGCCACGGCTGAAACATACCGCCGGACTCTTGAATATTTTAAGGTTTTTGAAGAAAACACAAAAAAATTGTTGGTGGGTTTTACCGCAACGCCGAAAAGAGGGGATGGTGAAGGATTGGAGCAGGTTTTTGAAGAGATATCCTATTCCAAATCTTTGCCTGAAATGATCAGCGCCGGTTATTTGACTCCCCTGGCGGCTTATCGGGTTGAAACGGATGTGGATCTTTCCGGTGTGCATACACGGATGGGTGATTTCGTTACCGGTCAACTCTCAAGAACCGTGAATGTGAATGAACGAAATGCCCTGATTGTCAAGGTATTCCGCGATTTTTTGCAATCCCGCCAAACATTGTGTTTTTGTGTCGACGTCAATCACACTCTGACTCTGGCGGAGGGATTTCGGAAAAACGACATTCCGACAGCCGCGGTTACCGGGAGCATGGACCGGGAAGAACGTGCTAAAGCACTTGCGGATTTCCAGAGCGGAAAATGCCGTGTTTTGACCAATTGTATGGTATTAACCGAAGGATACGATGAGACATCTATTTCCGGAATTATCTTGGCGCGTCCGACTAAATCGGCTCTGCTGTATACGCAAATGATCGGACGCGGGACACGGCTTCATCCCGGCAAAAAAGATGTTGTGGTTATTGACATTGTCGATGTGACCCGGGATAATAAGCTCGTCAATTTAGCCACTCTGTTCGGTTTACCGCCTGCTTTTGATATGGAGGGGCACACAACACAGCATGTACAGGAAGCGCTGAACTGGGTCGAAGAGAACCGGCCGTGGGTGAGAACCGATCTGGCGACTTCCATGAGTGATCTGAGATACAGGTGTCAAAAAATCAGCCTTTTTGAAATGCAAACGCCGGACGAGATCACCCAATATTCGGATTTTGCCTGGATGAAAACCGGTCCCGGCAGTTACCGGCTCAATCTGGCAAACAGTGAAACCGTTATCATTGCACCGACAATATTGGGAGACTACGAGGTCACGTTGCGAAAATTTCATCGTGAGGAGACGTTGGGAAAAACGCCGGCACTTATTCGCGCCCTTGGGGCAGCCGACCGGTATGTTGAAATAAATAAAAAAGATTCCCTCAAACTGGTAAACCGTAAAAGTGCCTGGCGGCATCAGCCGGTATCCGCCAGGCAACGGCAGATATTGGAATCACGTGGTTTTACCGTCCCAAAAAAAATGACCAAAGGCCAGGCGAGTCATATCATCGGTATGCTGTTTCATAAGTAAAAATCATAAAAAATGTTGCGCAAATTGTTTGTTTTTATTATAAGCACTATCAATGGTGTTCTAGTCATTGCATGCGTCCATGTTAGACGCGCGATAGGCAGCGAGTTAGCGGTCATCAACTCGACTAAAAAAATGAACATCATTAGCTTCCAACCACCATCTCTTTACATTCTCCACCGCACATTTCTACGGTGCGAGTAAGGAATGTTTCCGTCTGTATCTTTAACTGTTCGGTTTCATAATCTGCCGGTGCAAAAATCAATAAAAAAGCTGCTCGTGTATCCCTATTCACCGCCGTGCGCTGCGAGTCGGTTATGGGTGAGCCAAACGGGCCTAAAGTATCGGCAAGCAGAAACCGGCCTTCCAGGTTCGCTTCAAAATTGTTGAGAGCCAGGTAGGATTCTCCTGCCTGCCCCAGCCGCAGGGATACATCGCCCCGGATTTTATCGGCGTCGTACACGCAGATGGGCAGTAAAAAATCCAACGAGCACCAGTTACCGGTGTCCACCAGCGAATTGACGCTGTACAGCTCCTTTTGTTTCAGTGCCCGGTTCAGCAACGCTTCGGATGACGGCCGCCTTTTTGTTGGATCGATACCGATGGCGCGGAAAAATGAACGGGCATGCTGTACCCCGGGAACCCGGCTGATGTTTGTGCCCTGATAGCGGTTGTGGTAATCGGCAGCACATTGCTGCAGGCGCTCAAAAGCGCGTTTTGACCGGTCGACGGCTATATTCACCAATTCCAGCAGAGCAATTTGAACCGGCAGATTTTGGGTGATTGTCCACATGGGTACAATATAAGGGACGGCTTTAATATTATCAAGTCGAAAAGAAAGTAAAAACTGAGCAGGGTATTGGCCTTCTGTGGATTACTGGTTAATCGATTTAGAGTAATTTCTATTTAATGGGAAATGGAATTATAAATCATTCGTGTTTACCTTTTCCAAACTGCTGCGGAGCACGATTTTCCGGCAGGTCGAGGCGATCAGCGGGACAGATTGTTAATAAATAAAGCTTTATCTTTGTGACCTTTGTATTTCTGTGGTTAAAAAATAGAACCACAGAGAAATCAGAGTTCACAGTGTGAAACACAGAGTATTTCCAAAAAATAAAAATCAGGTTCTATAAATTTAGTAATGAATAATACTTTAGTTAGGTTAACGGTAATCCGCTCTGCGGGAGGAGGATTATCCCGCACTGCGAAATAGCCGGCGCCGTCCCAAAGCATCAAATTTTTGTTGGGAATACAACTGGAATTTTAAAATTATTCTCTGCTACTTTGTTTTTAACTCATGTCCGCAATAGGGACATACCTTCCACGCTGTTTCGACGTTTTTTTCGCACGACGGACAGTGTTTTTTAAGCTCCGCGCCGCAATAGGGACATACTTTAAACTCGTTCCGCACGGGCTTGCTGCATTCCGGACAGGCAATATTCGAGACGAGTGCGGACCTTCCCGGAACCGGTTCCGTGCCGGCACGAACGATGAGGTAAACGAGCAGGCCGATAAAGTTACCGATAAAAACGAGCAATGCCCACAGAATACCGGTCATTCCGCGTTTTTCAGCATCGGCAAAAACCCATGCTGCAGCCGCCACCCAGATGAGAATGGACAAGAGAGCGATAAATCCCGGCAGAGGAAGCCCGCAAATTCCACGATTAAACATCACATTAGGTAAATGTATTTCCGGGAATCCGACGCCGATAAAAAAGTGCAGGAAGAGTGGGATAACAAACATGAACAAAGCTGTAAACATCAATAAAAGTATTAAAAGTCCTATTGTTTTACCTGTTGAATTTTCCATGATAACCTCCTTGATTATTAAGCATGATTATGTTTACCCCGGAGAAGCAGCAGGGGGCCGAATAACATCATAAAAATATTTTGCATTAAAAATATCATCAAGAGATATAAAATCCAGTTGTATAAACCCGCCGGAACGGAACCGGATGTTGCGAAACAGGACAAGACCGAAATGGCTGTTAGCCCTGCCAGGCCAAGTGTAAAAACAAACTCTGTTGAATGTACAACCGCGTTTAATCGCTGAGCAAATGAAGGCCGCTGTTTACCTGGAGATAGCTGCTGCCGGCATACCGACAGTGTCCTCTTTTTTAGATCTTGTGGTGTTTCGGCGTCCGAAAATTTCAGATGATGCAAAAATTGTACGTGCCTGTAAAAATCCGCACATTTGTTGCAATACGCCAGATGCCCGGATGGTACATTTCCTTCAAGAATCAATTGTTGAATTTTTTTACATGTCATGGCTAAACCTGCAGTTAATCGTTATATTGTAGACCTTCCAGCTCCTTGCGCAGTTTGTGAACCGTGCGAAACATCAGAGATTTTATCGTGCCCTGCGCAATATTGAGCATATCACTGACCTGGTGGATTTTGAATCCCTCAACGTATGTCAGCACAAAAACGGTTTTTTGTCTTTCGGTCAGTTTGTCCATCGCTATGGAGAGCGCCTGGCGGATATCGAATGTTTTTCCGTGGTCGGTTACGGTGATGTGTGCCATCGGTGCTTTGGGATCGCCTTTGTTTTCTTCCGGTAATGAAAAAGATCCGAGCAAAAACCGGGTTACCCGCCTTTTTCGCACCTCGTCACGGAACAGGTTGACAGCAATTGTGAACAACCAGGTTTTAAAATGGTTCACCTTTTTCCCTGTGCGCAAATAACGCGCTGCCCGCAGCCAGGTTTCCTGAAACAGATCTTGGGTACGTTCCGTATCCTGCGTCAAGTGAAGCAGGAACCGGTAAACGTGGTTGTGATAATACTCATACAACCTTTCAAATGCTTCCGTCGATCCCTGACTTGCCTGGTGGACAAGTTCCGTTTCATCTTGGTGTTCCAAATGACCTCTCCTGAGTTTCTGTTTATATAGACGTAGGGAGGGGGGAATAGTTTACAGCAGTAATGATATATTATATTTTTCCCGGTACCTCATCATATACCCATAATCCGAGCTGGGTAAATGACGATCATACCAAAAGTTTTTTACAAATTATTGAAACCACGATGGGCACAAAGGCATTATAGGACGTATCTTTTAATCCCTTTTTATAAAAGTTCAACATTGAAATTTATCAGCAAGCCGACCGATTCATTGGCTAATTTTATTTATATCAGTATTTGGGCTTAATAAATTTACAATTATTCCTCAAATTTCACCAAATTTTTCGTGCCCTTTGTATATTTTATGGTAAAATAATTCCTTCAACGAAAAAGTTAATTCTTGTTATGAATTTGCCAAGTTCTGTGAATGAATTTGCTTTTTGCTTCTCAAAATTCTGTGTGTAGTTTTTGCACGAGTATTGAACATTTAAAGATTTTGAGTATTTTCTCAGAGGCAGACTTGATTTTTTCCGTAATGATTTCCGTCTACCGCACCAGCACCATCTTTTTCCCCATTCGTTGCTTCGGAGCGTTCAAAATATAATAATAGACACCGGCGGCTACCGGAAAACCTTGCTCGTTACATCCGTCCCATTTTACCACGTGATAACCGGGCTTTTTAAAATCATGAATCAGTGTGCGCACACTGCGGCCCAGTACATCAAATACTACAAGACTGATCTCCGCCGGTTCCGGCAATTCGAAACGGATGGTGGTTTCCGGATTAAATGGATTGGGATAGTTTTGCAGCAGTGCGTAATTATCCGGCAGCGGCGGATCGACCCGGATGATATCGTGGATAAAACGCTTTCCGTCGCTTTGAATGTCCTCCAGGCGGTAGAACCAGGTTTCTCCTGAATTGGGACTGTCATCGGTCATTTTATAGATGCCCTCTGCATTCGATTTAAAAAAATGTCCCGTGGGTACGAATGGCCCCAGTTTTGTGGCGGATTTGAGCACATAAAATCCAAGATTATCGGTTTCTCTCCGGGTTTCCCAGGTTAATTCAACACCCTGAAAAGGTAGAAATTGACCGGAGAAATATTTTAATTCAACGCTGGAAATGATATCGCCGTTCCAGGAGATACTGGCCGTGTCGGATGCATCAAACACCCAGGCGGTTACCTGAATGACGCCGACGCTGTAGAGTGATGATTGCAGTCTAAAATCGGATGTTGTGGATTTGGCCTCGCCGTTTACAGTCCACAGGTAATTCAACCGGTCATTATCGTCGTCCTGCGCGACGACAACAAAATCCACATAGCCGGGTTTCTTTAAATCACCCAGATTGGTTTCGGCCGGTTTGCACTGATCGGCAAGAATACGCGGTGATCGATTGACATTGAGCACACGAATTTTCATATCCCGTTCGGTTATGGCTCCCACATGGTCGCGGGCGTAGAACGTTATCATATGGTTGCCCGCCTGAGAATAGCCGGGTCTCCATTTAAACTCGAATGATCTGGTCGAATCAAACGATGCACCCTCCGGAAGTTGTCTGACTCCGAGATGTATCGTGTCTCTTTCCGCATCGGATGCCAGCACCGTAAAGGCGATTTGCTGGTTTTCAGCTATCATCAGGCTGTCAGGTATGTTGAGATGGGGTGCACTGTTGGGCATGGCCATTGCTTCGAAGCGAAGAGGTGAACCCTCCATATTTTCATAACTGACATTGACGTACTGTTTGCCCTGGTTCGGGCCCAGCACCCATTGAACTTTTACCTGACCACTGGAATCACTGGCCATGGTTTGTTGCGGCAATATACGACCCTGATCCTCATCCGGTGAAAAAGTAACGGGTGAGTCCGGCACGCTGAAACCAAGCTCATCCAAAACACGAACCTGAAGCGGCATATTCAACAAGTGCCCCGCAACACCCAGCTGGGTGTTACCGCTGATAATTTCCATTGCGGCGGGTTTTGCCCCGCCGGCGATGATTGTAAAAGAGACCGGCGATCCCTGCAATCCACCGGACGTTGCAACGACGACATTATTACCCGCTGAGGGTCCCAGTATGAGACGGACCTGTGCCAGTCCCGCAGCATTGGTTGCCGTCAGTGAATCTCCCCAAAAGCTGCCGCCGCCCTGTTGAATATTAAATTCCACAGGTACACCGGTGACGCCGTTGCCCCATTCATCCAGAACTTTTACCGTCAGCGGCATATCGAGGGTATCTCCGGCGGTACCTGTCTGATTATCCCCGCTGTGTGCGGTCATTTTAAAAGGTTCACCGGGCAATGTGCTTACGCCGAATAATGCCCTCTGCTGGGTATCCTTAATCGTGGCCATAATGTTTGTGGATCCCGCTTTATCGCCCAGGGTAATGGTGGTTTGTGCTTTTCCTGAAACATCGGATTGTACTTCGCCTGAATCGGGAAACGCAATTCGGTTGTCAAAGGAATTGAACAGTACGGTTATCCGGCCGGCGGGTCTGTTTTCAACATCATGAATCTTAACTTGTAATGGAATCGGCAGATTTGTTCTTACTTTTTGAGACTGGCCGTCTCCGCCGAGAATATCGATTGAGAGATAACCCGGCTCGACAACGATAACCGGGCACGCAACCGGGCTGCCCACCAGACCGGGTGCATCGACATGTACGTTAAACGTACCGATTTTATCAAGCAGGAGAATAGACGTTGATGCGATACCCAGGGCATTGGTGGTTACCGGTTGTTGTGATTGAATGGAGGCGCTATCGGGATTTACACTGAACGTTACCGGATAATTTTCTACGGGTTGATTATTCGCATCCGTCACACGAACTTGTACCGGCTTGTACAGCATGGAATGGGGGTAACCCACCAATGTTGCAGTCTGGACGGCCTGCAGGTTTTTCGCGGTTGAGAGAATAAAATCTATTTGTGCGGTTTCGTTGAATTGCTGCCCGCTCGTAACGTCGATAACGGCCACGACAAGCTGCCCTTCATTGTTTGCCGATGCCTCGGCAAGAAAAAGGCCCTGTTCGTTGGTTTGTCCGGTTAAAGGTATTATAGTGGCATTCATTCCACTGGTTTCAAGCCTTACTTGCCGATTTGGCAGGTTATTGCCAAGCCGGTCACGGGGAATAACGGTGATAATTGATTTTGCATTACCTGTGGCCGGGATCGGCGATTGAGCGAATATTTCCGACCGGCCCGGATCAAAGGCCGCCGGTTCCGTATTAATGCTTATTACGATAGGTGCTCCTATGAGCGGATCACCCACCTGGTTATATGACATTACGGTGACTTCCTGGGCCGACTGACCCACCACCGGCCCCAGTGTCAGAACGGCCGGAGCCAGTCCTTCTGCGTTGGTGTTAACGACCACCATTGTATCGGTGGGAGCCGTAAAGTATCCACCGCCCTTTGTTACCCGAAATTGTACCGGATGGCCGCCGACAGGAGAATTGAAAATATCCGTTATTTTTATTTCAAATGGTTGTGCCAGTGGATCACCTGCACGCCCGGATTGGCCGGTACCGCTCCAAACTTCCATTTGATTGGCATTTGTGGGTATGGCAATGGCTTTAAAGGTAAAAGGAGAATTTTCCAGATGCACGTTTTCATATTTGGCTTCCGCCTCTGCCAGATGATTTTCACCTGCATTGCCCAATACCCAGCGCGCTGAGGCGAATCCCTGCTCATCAGTCGGAATGTTGATTTCGGTATCACCTGTCGGCAAAAAGTAACCGCTGCCGGATTTTATTCGAAAAGTCACCGGGTAATTTGGATAGGGTAAATTCCGGGCATCCATAATTTTTACCTTGAGCGGTTCCTTAAGTTCACTGTGGGCTGCTCCCAGCAAGCCGGTTCCACTGGTAATTGGGATCAAAGCACTGGGTGCGCCGCGGCGTGACGAGGCGTAAAAAACAACCGGACTGCCTTGCAGGGTGCTGCCGTTGAACCGGCTGGTGGCGTGTACGACGTGATTAGAGTCGCCGATATCGGTTCCCAGTGTGAGATAGACCTCCGCCTCGCCGTTTTCAATGGTGAGTATATTGACCGATTTAGCGCCGTCAATTTCTCCCGCCTCGCTCTTGACCTGGAAAGTGACAAGATGGCCGGAAATGATATTTTCAAATTCGTCGGTGACTCTGACACGGAACGGCAGAACGAGTCTGCTGTTATTTACCGCCGATTGGCCGCTGCCGGAAACGTAATGCAGCTTTCTCGGGACATCGTGAACCGCCGTTGCGGTGAAAAAAACCTGTTCCGGATCTAATCCGGGGACAAACGCTCTGACCTGGTTGATACCGGCCTGGGAACCGAGAGTCAGAAAAATTTGGGCGATACCCTTTTTATTGGTTGATACGATTTTTTCACTTTCCCCGTTAATGGAACCGTTGCCTGCGGTAACCTCAAAAGTAACCTCTTTATTGTATACGGCGTTGCCGAATTCATCTGTAACTTTTACGCGGAAAGAATCATCGAGCTGTTGATTGACCGTATCCTGGGGTGATTCCTGTGTGACTTTTTCTAGCCTCGCGGCGGATCCGGCCAGACCGGAGGCATAATATACCACAGGCGAACCCGGAATATGCTCGTTGCCGTATTGAGCCTGTGCTTGAATCTTATATACATCTGTTCCCGCCAGCGTTCCCAATGTAAAATACGCCTTTGCGTCACCCAAAGCATCGGTTTCCGCCTCGAACGTTGGATTGCCGTTAAATGTACCGCCGCCGCTCTGTGAAGTAAAGACAACGTCCTGCCCTTCAATGGGATTGCCCCATTGGTCGTTGATGTGGACAAACAACGGATCAGGTAATTTGGTCAGGATGACAGCCTCCTGGTTGTTTCCACCCATATTAAGAACCACGGCAGGTTTGTCCGTAAGGGCCAGGGCTTCGACCTGTTTTGGTGATCCTTCCAGGTCATCCGCTGAAATTTGCAAACGCTGCGTTCCGGCTTTTTTCCCCAGTTCCCAATATCCAAAAGCGATTCCGTCGCCGCCGGTCAGGATCTGTACGGAGGAATCCGGTGTTTCATCGTCCAATTCTACCCCGATCCTGCCGGATGGTTTTGATGCCGCCGGCTCTTCCGGGTAAACTTTACCGTTGCCCGAGGTGGTCGTAAATATGACCGGGTAACCGGCGACGGGTTCATTCTTTTCCGTGAGTATTTTGACTTTGACAGGTTGCGGTAAAAATGTTTTTACAGTGCCGGTTTGCTGATCGCCCGATATAAATTCCATTTTATGAGCTACACCCTGGACAGCCGCCGTAAAAATCAACGGGGAGCCCGGAACACCGTCAGCCTCCACCTTGACCTGTTGGAGTGTGCTGACATCACCGGGTGTTAATTTGGTTTGTGCCAGACCCTCGAAATTGGTTTTTACGGTTCCTGACGGATTTATTGTCCCTCCTCCGGAGGTTACAGTAAATTTCACCGGAAAATCGGATGCAGGATTATTAAAAGCATCGTAGAGTCCGACAATGAGCGGATCGGCCAGTGGAACGCCGATTTCGCCGGTCTGATTATCGCCGCTTATCTTTTTAAATACAAAGGGAGAACCGGGCTTTGCAGTGATGTTGAACAAAACAGGACTGCCAACAACCGGTTGTCCGCTATAGAATAAACTTGCTTCTATAGCCACCGGTCCGGCCGTTTGTCCCAATTGAACAAAACGGCGCGCCAGACCGTCGGCATCGGTTAGTTTGGGCGTTGCGGAACTGCCTCCCAAACCGGTGGGGATATAGTTTTGATCCGGGGTCAGGAGAAGGCGGTCGATGTGCAGGTTGGACGTTGCGGTTGTCAACAGAATGCTATGTGTACCGGAATTCAGATCGTACTGCATAGGAGTTCCAGAAAAATTTTCTGCCCGCACCCATTTCCAGCTGGAGTGATTATCCAGTGAAATACTCTGCTGCGGAGCGCTGTCCAACGCAATTTTGAGTGAAGAAAGCGATGTGCTGTTGGCAATACGCAACCAGAGGTGGTATGTTCCGCTGGCCTCAATTTCAGCCAATAATGTATCACTACCGGTTGGATCAAAAAATTCCGGTACCATGACAAATCCGTTACCGGATGCAGCGGCATCATATACCCATTGCATGAAACC
>JAFGEC010000210.1 GCA_016931775.1 Candidatus Zhuqueibacterota bacterium
GGAAACTGAGACGTTTCGCAACGAAAGCGACATTTTTGATCAGTTTCTAAAGGAAAAAACCATCAAGAAACAAGGGCAGAAAACTGAAGCATCAAAGCTCTACAAAGTCTATAAAACCTGGGCTGAGGAGAACAGCGAAAAAGTCATGACCAGCACGGCGTTTGGCCGGCGGATGAGAGAAAAAGGTTATCTGAAAGACAATGATTCCGTTACACGCCGGGTCATTTATCTGGATATTGCTCTTGTGGAAAACAGGAATGACGAAAGGGTTTAGGCAATTCGAAAGGGTTGAAACGGTTTCTATATTTATGATCCAGGTGAAAAAATGGAAAAATTCAGACAAAATATTAAAAAAACTGTTTCAACTGTTTCGACTGTTTCGATGAAAAAATTATGAAAGGGCAAAAACATGAAAATTACATGTGATTTTTTCAAATTTGTGGATTATTATACCAGAAAGAATGAAATTGGTATTCTTGTTGAACCTATAATCAAAATCAAAGATTCGTTTTTTATCCCGGAGGATCTTTTATCAGAACGTGATGAGATGGATATTGCCGCTATTTGTTGTGCGAATGATTCGATAACTTGTTCACTTATTAACACGTTCCCGAACAAATTGCAGGATATAATATACGTTGGAGCAAATTGGATGGACCGGGAAAAAAGTGAACCTTATGACATCGTGTATTGGGAATTATTTCATGATTCCAAAGAAATTGATCGATTCATAGAAAACATGATAAATGCTTGAGAACCTAATAAAACTTAACATTTTAAAGAATATAGCCTGTTTTGGGGTAAAAAAACCGACAAAAACCGGCTATAAACCGACGTATTCCGGGTTATAAAGCATAAGGACTAAAATTTTATTGTTTTTATTACAATTACAGCAAATTTTAATTTTCAACAACCTTACAAAACCTGACATTTTTTTTTAATTTGTTGGTTGTTGGTCACAAAACCTAACAAAACTTAACATTGAGAGAGGATAATATGCCGGTACAATTGGATAAAAGGCTGCTGAACGTCAACCAGGCTGCCGAATATCTCTCCATCGGCCGGTCCAAACTTTACCAGTGGGTCCGTAAAGGCGAAATCCCCAGCATCACTTTGGATTCACGCCGGTTGTTCGATGTAAACGATCTGGACGAGTTTGTGGAGCGGCTGAAGGAAAAGGCGGGAAGATAAAATGCTTGACTTTTACTCAATATATTGAGTAAATTTACTCAACAAAATGAGTAAAGAGGAAACACAAAAAAATGTATAAAAGACCAACATACCATACATTGCTTTCACGTCTCCAGGAACAGCGCCGTTTTATTCAGGTTTTGGCCGGTCCACGGCAGACCGGGAAAACCACGATTACCCGTCAAATAATGGATACAATAGTGATACCGGCCCATTATGTCTCAGCCGACGAACCTTTGCTCAAAGACACCACCTGGATCGAGCAGCAATGGCAAACTGCACGATTAAAGCTCGCCGGATCGAAAATGGAAAAAGGTGTTTTAATTCTGGATGAGATTCAAAAGATCCCCCACTGGTCGGAAACCGTAAAGCGTTTATGGGATCACGATAGCAATGAAACATTATCATTGCATGTGATCCTGTTGGGCTCCTCTCCCCTGCTGGTCGGACAGGGCTTATCGGAAAGTCTCGCCGGTCGGTTCGAGCTGTTGCCGGTGATGCACTGGTCGTTTTATGAGATGAAGGAAGCATTTGGCGTCACCATAGATGAGTATATATTCTACGGAGGTTACCCAGGTTCAGCACCGCTGATTCAGGATCCATTACGATGGCGGCGCTATATCATGGATTCCCTGGTCGAAACCACCATCTCACGCGATATCCTGTTGATGACCCGTGTCGACAAACCCGCCCTGCTCAGGCGATTGTTCGAGTTGGGGTGTCTGTATTCAGGCCAGATGCTTTCATATCAAAAAATCCTGGGCCAGCTGCACGATGCGGGTAACACCACCACATTGGCGCATTATCTTGAACTGCTTGGTGGCGCAGGTTTGCTCTCAGGTCTGCCCAAATACGCCGGTCAGCATTTCAGGAAACGGGCTTCCAGTCCCAAACTGTTATGTATGAACAGTGCACTCATGGCAGCATTGGAGGGAAAAGACATGCAGGAGGTGATGGACAATCCAACGCTATGGGGCCGGTTCGTGGAGACCGCAATCGGTGCCCATCTTGCCAACAGCGTTAAAGGGACGGATATCGATCTGTACTATTGGGCCGGTAAAAATCTGGAGGTTGATTACGTTCTGGTCAAAAACGACCGGATCGTTGCCATCGAGGTGAAAAGCCACCGGAAAAAGACAGCTTTACCGGGTATGGCGGAATTTTCCCGGCAATTCCATGTTGAAAAAAAGTTGCTGGTTGGTGGAGACGGGATGGATATTGAAGTGTTTTTGAAATTGCCGGTGAGCGAGTTGTTTGAATAAAAATTTGACTGGATGAACAGGATTGACAGGATACCGGCTATTTGAGATATCCATGAAATTTGATACAATATTATTGCAATTATAGTTTTTTATATAGATCATGGAAAAAAAATCAATGTTCACAAATGAATTACTCAAAGAAAAAAACAAGGCCCAACAAAAAATCGCCAGGCAAGCAAAAAAACGGGACATGACATATCTTGAATATGTTCATTTCGAGGCAAAAAGACGGGCTGAGGAAGAGGGTTGGATGTTCAAAGAATCCAGTCGTAAAGGCGGCTATCTATTCGATAAAAAGACAAAAAAGTAGCGTATCGTATGAATATCGATTTATATAAAACATTAACGAACCGCAGGAAAAAAAAAGGACCGTTATTTTACTTTTAGCCTGGAAAGTAAAATAACGGGATTCCTTATTTTACTTTTAAGCGGGAAAGTAAAATAACAAAGTTCCTTAATTTACTTTTATGCAGGAAAGTAAATTAACGGGATTCTTTAATTTACTTTTAACCGGGAAAGTAAATTAAGAGGTAAAAATAATATAAATTTCGGTGATTATGTCAATTACAGCAAAAACAAAAATTCAATTTTGTGATATTATCCTGGCGAGATCCTGCCGGCTGGAGCCCAGGGAGAGCAAGGATTTAATGAGCAGATCAATAGTGACAGATGGGTCACCGGCTTCCATTTTGGCAATGCGGGATTGGTTTGATCTTAGTAATTTTGCCAATTCGGTCTGTGTTAAATGTTTTTGGAGCCGGATTTTTTTCAAGTTTTCACCGAGGGATAATTTTAATTCAATATATGCACTTTCACTATCGCTCAAACCAAGAAATTCCTGTGTTGAACCGACTTGCCAACCGGAATCTTGCAATTTTTTTCTTTTTTCTGAATTCATGGTAATTCTTACCCTTTATTATAAGGAATCATAAAATTTTAACCTATTTTGGCATAAATCAATAACCTGTTTAGGAGTTTTGGTGGTCTTTTTTTCAAAAACATGTAAAATGATAATTGCATCCGGATCAATACGGTACATAATACGCCAGGTCAAATTGATATCATTAATTCGCAATTCGTAACATCTAGGTCCAATCGACGGCATTGCTCGTGCATGAGGCATTGAGAGGATTTCTCCCTTTTGCAGTTTTCGAAGCAAAAAACCGGCCTCAAGCCGCGCTGCCAGTGAAAATGGAGGTGTTTTAATTTCACCTTGTAGCCAGACGAGTGGTTTATCATTAATACACATGTTAGCAATATATGCCAGATTTGACATAAATACAAGTAATATTTTTAGAGACAAAAAGAATGTACACAAACGAACTGCTCGAAGAAAAATATAAAGCACAACAAAAAATCGCCAAAGAGGCCAAAAAACAAAACATGGAATACTCGGTATATATCCAATCTGAAGTAGAAAAACTATTCGCGGAAAAAGGCTGGAAAATCAAGTATGCCAAACGAAAAGGCGGTTTTTTAAAACCACCTTTGGACAAGGAATCGAGATAAAAATGTCCTCGCACAGAGCCCACAAAGACACAGCGACATGATATAAACTATCAATTACCGCTGTGCCTCTGCGTTCTCTGCGAGGCAGAGAATAATAATTATTTCCACCTGTTATAGAGATTTTGCAATAATGCACTGAAATAGCTAAACCGGCAATTCAAAATCCTGTTTATCCTGTTAATCCGGTCAAAAACAGTTTTCATTATAATGTATCCTAAATATAACATTTGCAATTTTCCCATGATCTCCTTATTTTACACAGCAATCCCGGGCATACTCACTCTGAAACACAGAGGAGGTATATATGTCCGTATACCATAAAAAGCGCAAGGACGGCACCAAGGCGTGGTA
>JAFGEC010000020.1 GCA_016931775.1 Candidatus Zhuqueibacterota bacterium
AAAACAATGAAATAATATAAATATTTATAAAAGGCCACACTGGAAAAATGAGAAAATGGCGCATTGAAGATTCAGCAGAGCTTTATAATATCATTGGCTGGGGTGTGAATTATTTTTCAATCAACGAAAAAGGCCATGTATGTGTAACACCCCATCAGCACCTGCCGGCTGTCGATATCAAAGAGTTAGTCGATGAGCTGTCACTCTCCGACGTATCAACCCCTCTGTTGATTCGCTTTCCCGACATTTTGGACAATCGGATCATTAACATTACGGAGTGCTTCAAGACAGCAGCCCAGGAATATGACTATAAAGGGCAAAACTTTATCATTTATCCCATAAAGGTGAACCAAATCCGTCCTGTCGTGGAAGAGATCGTCGACCACGGCAAAAAATTCAACATCGGTCTGGAGGCCGGTTCCAAGCCGGAACTGCACGCCGTCATTGCCATCAACACAGATCCCGAATCTCTCATCATCTGCAACGGTTACAAGGATGAAGATTTTATCGAGCTGGCGCTGCTGGCGCAAAAAATGGGCAAAAGAATTTTTCTGGTAGCGGAAAAGTTGAACGAGTTAAAACTTATTGTGAGTATCGCCAGACGCCTCAAAATTAAACCCAATATCGGTGTTCGTATTAAACTGGCCAGCTCGGGCAGCGGTAAATGGGAGGATTCCGGCGGAGACATCAGCAAATTTGGCCTAACATCCAGCGAGTTGCTGGACGCCATTGATTTCCTGCGAAAAAACAGGATGAGCGAATGTCTGAATCTCATCCATTTCCATATCGGAAGTCAGATTACAAATATTCGCAGAATCAAAATAGCTCTTCGAGAGGCCTCTCACTTTTACATTCAGCTTTATAAATTGGGTTTCAAGATAGAGTTTGTAGATATCGGCGGTGGTTTGGGTGTGGATTATGATGGTACCGGATCATCCAACAGCGGGAGCAGTATTAATTATTCTCTTCAGGAATATGTTAATGATGCTATCGGTACTTTTGTGGATGCAGCGGACAAAGATGGAGCGCCACACCCCAACATTATAACGGAATCCGGCCGTTCCCTTACCGCACACCATTCAATTCTCATATTCCAGGTTCTTGAGGCTTCCACCCTGCCGGCCTGGGATCCTGAAGAGGTCGTTATTGACCAGGACCACGATCTGGTTAGGGAATTGTACGAACTTTGGGACGATGTCAATCAACCGCGAATGTTTGAAACCTGGCACGATGCCCAGCAAATCCGCGAAGAGGTGCTCGATCGATTCAGTCTGGGTTTAATCGATCTGAAAACTCGTGCACAGGTCGAACGGCTTTTCTGGTCCATTGCCAGAGAGGTCTACAGGCTGGCCGGTAAAACCAAACATGTGGCGGAAGAATTGCGTCAGATATCCCGCATTTTATCGGATAAATATTTTTGTAATTTTTCACTCTTTCAATCCCTGCCGGATGCCTGGGCTATCGATCAGATATTTCCTATTATGCCGATTCACCGCCTGAATGAACAGCCGACCCGATACGCCACGCTTCAGGATATCACTTGCGACTCGGACGGGAAAATTGAAAATTTTATTTCCACAAGCAATCCCTCCTATCACCTGCCGGTTCATCCTCTCCGTCCGAAAGAGCCCTATTATCTCGGTGTATTCCTGGTCGGCGCCTATCAGGAAATTCTCGGTGATCTGCACAATCTTTTCGGTGATACAAATGCCATTCATGTTTCCGTCAATGAAAACGGTTATAAAATCGACCAAATTCTGGACGGTGAAACGGTCGCCGAAGTTCTGGATTATGTGCAATACAATGCAAAAAAAATGGTACGCACAGTGGAAACCTGGGTGACCAGCTCGGTGAAAACGGGTAAAATCAGCGCGAAAGAAGGCAGAGAATTCCTCTCAAATTACCGTTCCGGACTTTATGGGTATACATATCTGGAATAACTTTTTGATGGAATCATTATGTCAAAACGTCAACTTTAAGATTCACTAACAATTTAAGCGGATAAACCTGTATATTTGCTCTTGTAACAAAGACGGCAGCCTCACTTTTCACCCTTTTACCGACGGCAAAAAACCAATGACACGATAAGGACCTGACATCATTCTTTTATACTTTTTGAATTCAGCATACAAACCAAATAAAAAGGAGAAAAAAAGCATTTAAAACAGTATGTAACTTGGTTTTTTCACTATTTTATGGAGGGAAATCATGAATGTTCGATATGTAGTTTCCGTAGGTTTGATGTGCCTCTTGTCCGTTACCCTTAATGCACAGAATTTAATTAGAAACGGCGGATTTGATGATAATTCGGAATGGCAGCTGACATATCATATTCAGGAACCTGTTTCCGATGTGATATTCGGCTATACCGAAGATACGCCCGCTAAGGGTCAGGGCCCATGCCTCTATGTCGGTTGCTTCGGTACTCAAGAAGCCCGTCCGGTTATTTACCAGGAAATTACTTGTATTGCCGGGGAAACCTATTTCATCACCGGTGCCATCAAAGTGATCAATCTCGATTTACCCGCAGCAATACCACCGGGCCCATGGTTTCAGATTTACGCCAATCCCGAAGCTCCTCCTGACTGGTACGATGGTATGGGTGATTGGAATCCCGGTACCAAAGTGCTCAATATCAGTGCATGGTCACCCGAAGGTTGTGAACTTTACGATATCGATGGATTTTGGGAAGACCTTTCTTGTGAAAATGACGCGGGCAATAATTTACCTTACTTTACTGTTGAGGGAACCCCGG
Source organism: Candidatus Zhuqueibacterota bacterium (assembly GCA_016931775.1). Lineage (GTDB taxonomy): Bacteria > Zhuqueibacterota > Zhuqueibacteria > Residuimicrobiales > JAFGEC01 > JAFGEC01. Next base: position 2,756 of record JAFGEC010000020.1, read on the forward strand.
GGACACCCGTGCCCATTTATATTGTCATAAAGCCAGGATTGTGGCTCAACGAAGGTGATAGTGGCGGATTTGAAATTTTGATCGATAACGTAGGTGTGTATCCGCTTTTTTCAAACCTGATTAAAAACTGGAGTTTTGAGGACGATTCCGAGTGGGAAGTGACCTACCACATTCAGGAGCCGGTCTCTGAAGTGGTGTTTGGCTATAGCCTTGAAACACCGGTAAAGGGCCAGGGTTCCTGCTTGTATGTTGGGAGTTTTGGCGCCCAGGAAGTCCGTCCGGTTTTTTATCAGGGCATCAAGTGTATCGCCGGTGAGCCCTATCGTGTGTCCGGCGCCATTAAAATCATCGATCTTGACCTGCCGGCAACATTCCCGCCGGGTCCGTGGTTTCAGATATACGCCAATCCTGAAGCACCTCCCGACTGGTATGATGGTATGGGTGACTGGAACCCAAGCACCAAACTGCTCAACATCAGTGCCTGGTCTCCGGAAGGTTGTGAATTGTACGATATCGACGGCTTTTGGGAGAACCTGTCATGTGAAAATGACTGGGGCGACAATCTGCCCTACTTTACACCTGAAGGCGATGCCGGTACCGAGGTCGATATATATATCGTGATGAAACCGGGATTATGGCTCAATGAGGGTACCTTCGGCGGGTTTGAGGTGGTCATTGACAATATTGCCGTTTATCCTGTGACGGAAGCCGGTGTAACCCATGTAACGGCGCGTGACGGCCATGCCAATCCGGAGGCTTATATCCTGGAACAAAATTTTCCCAATCCGTTCAATCCGGAAACCAATATTGTTTTTACCTTACCGCAAAGCGAATCTGTGACCTTGGAAGTATATGATGTGCTGGGTAAAAAAGTTGCCACTCTATTAGAAAACGAAACCAAATCACCGGGACATCATCATACAAATTTTAAGGCAGTGGATTTGCCGACTGGATTGTATTTTTGTAAAATGCAGGCCGGCGGCCATGTGAAATTGATGAAAATGATGCTGGTGAAATGAATATCTCCTGCTGCAAGGTTGGTTAAATTTTTATTCTTTCACGATGCCAAGGTAAATGGATTAAAAAGATTAGTAATGGAATTTAATGATTTTCTCTTTATCCTCTGTGGTTTATTGAACCACAGAGGATACAGGGAGCACAGAAACATGTTTGTAAATCATTTTTCTATGGACCTTTCACATTTTTTAAATTTATGAATGAATCAAGTTCAATTCAGCTTGCAGTTTGCTTATAAAATTTTTAGCCATGAAAACTTTTACGAGCCCAAAAAAGTTGGCAGAAAATCCCTATTATAAAATCCAAAGACGCAGAATCCTTGCCGGCATCAGAGAAAACCGGATCGACAAACCGATCATCGATCTGATTCATGCTTTTCATAAAATGCCCTGCTGTTTCACCCTGCAATGCTGCTACGGGCATTTTGTATACAATGGCCACAAAAATCCGCATAACCTGGATCCTCTACCTGTAACAAATGAAATAACACATATCGAGTACAGAATAGCCTATATTGCTTTTTGTGCGGAAAACAGCGATTCAGGTAAAGAATTGCTCGAGCGTCTGCAGGATATTCCGGCAATCGATCCGCACAACATTCAATTCGGCAGTGCAGAATGGTTCTGGAAGAGACAGGTCAACTCGTACGTACTTCAGGTTGAACCGGAGCGGTTCAAGGGACAGGACAGGGCACGGCTTGATTACCGGGAGGCGGTTCAAATCGAAAAAACAAGAGATGCGTTTTTTATTCACCTTCGAAATATATTCCTTTTGTAGAATTGAGGATAATTTTTGCAAAAGTCATTAAAATAATTTGAGATACCGTCATTTTTAATCACAAATCAATCGGTAAAACTCAAGTCAAGACATTTCTTTTATTCAATAAGGGAGAATTTTGATATTTTAGGGTTGCAATCTAGATTTCTATTTTGTAAATTATATTATAATTGAAGTGGGCGTGGTTTTTACTATCAGTGAAATACACTATTTTCCATCGAGTATTACCCGGAAATACAACAAACAAACAAGGCAACTATTGTATTAAATTACAATAATAATCACAAAAAATTCTCGTGTTTGTCTTTTATTAACGACCGGCTATTTTCAACAGATAAAATATGGATTCGCCAAATATGATTTTAATTGGCGCAATTTTTCAGGATTTGTTTTTTAAATCTCGTTCCAGGTATTCAGACCTGGAACCCCCATCATAAAGCTGTAGCTTACATGATGGAACATATCCAATTATTTTTATAATACAGCTCCAAGGAGGTACGATATGAAAAGAACAATATTCGTCATTTTCGTATTTTTGTATGCCTGTCAGGCTTTTGCCCAGCTCACAGTCGACTGGCAACAAACTTACCCCACCTTTCCGACCAATGCCTTTCAGCCATCCGGTTCTGGAGGGTACATTCTGGCAGGCGGCGAGTATATCTTCAAAACGGATGCAAACGGAAATGTCATCGCACAACAACAAATTGTGGTCACTGGTGCTACTTCGCCAAAGATCAATTCCATTGAGAAAACATCCGAAGGCAAATATATACTGGCAGGATCAATAAATGACGCATTCGTAGACAGGAATGCCCTTTATATTTTGATTGATGACAACCTGAATATCGAATGGAGCAAAACTTACCGGCTGCATCCGGATGAATTCGGCGGGGATATCCTGAATCACGGTTTACAGACCGCTGACGGCGGCTACACACTCGTCGGTGATACCGATTATTGGCTCTGTGATATATGCCATGATGATTGGGGTTTAAATCTCACAGTTGATGCGGCGGGTGACGTTTCATCGGCCGCCATTATGGGTACCAGTGGCGGCTATGGCGATGAAGCCTTCCATGTGGTGCAGGCGGGAAACGGTGACCTTTTTATTGCAGGTACAAATTGGGAAGATAGCGAAGGCTGGCTGGGCAGGGCCAGACAGGACGGAAGCAAGGAATTTTACACCTATCATTATACCAACGGCCTGGCACCCAACGTTGAAACCAGTTCCTCATTGTACGTTGTACAAAATACTCAGGACGGCAACCTGATATGCGGGGGGTATGTCGAAGATTGGGATCCCGGGCTGGGTGAAACTGTGTCCGCCCATATCTGGCTTTTAAAAACCAATAAAAACGGCGTCATCAAATGGCAGCGGCTTCTCGGCGATAACAAACTCCAATGGTTTAGGGGAGTCCGTCCAACGGCCGACGGCGGATATATTGTTATTGCGGCCAGCAGCGGTGAAACTCTGATAATAAAAGTTGATGCTTACGGCACAAAATTGTGGGAGTATTCACTGCAGGGGACAACATCCGCCGCACCCGAATGGATCGTGGAAACCGCACCCTACGAGTATGTTTTGTGCGGTAGAAAAGACGGCCAGGGCTGGTTGGTAAAATTTCATCAGGATGAAACGCTTCTGCCTCCGACCCCTGTCGAACCCATGGCGGGAAAACAGGGCATCGGCATCGATCTATGGTTCAATTGGACATCCTGCTGCAGCGGTGTCGAATACCAGATTCAGGTTGCACGCGATGCCGATTTTAACCAGGTAATAACCAAGGATTATTTCGTTTCCACCAACCGGTGTTTCGTTTCTGATCTGGCCTACAACACGACCTATTACTGGCGTGTGGCAGCCAAAAAAGGGGCGATCCAATCGGACTGGTCTGAAACTTTTACCTTTACCACAATGGCACAACCGCCGGTCGTTTTCCATTCCCCGGCAAGGTATGTTTTTTCATATATGGGGATCCAGGAACAATATTACATCGACAGGGAATATATCGTCTCCGACATTCCCCAACAACTGGATCATCTGTTATGGGTGAAAACCGCCAACGATCACAAATCAAACAGCGACAATAATTTTTTCACCTGCCAGCTCGAAGCCGATGCCACGATATATGTGGCATACGATTCAAGGGCCACATCATTGCCGAACTGGTTATCCGGTGAATTCCAGGATACCGGCCAAATTATTCGCGTATCGGATGAGATGGAACAGTTTAATGTCTTTCAAAAGGCCTTTCCGGCCGGTCCCGTGGTTCTGGGCGGCAACATGGCTCCGGGTGCTGCAGGGGCAAAAAGCAATTATATTGTGCTGATCGATGTAGGTGGGTGTCAATTCGTAAACGAGGAGTTTAATCAGGATTCGTATTGCGGTTTTTCCCTGCTGATACCGAAAGACGGCCCGACGGTCGGATTACTGGCCAATCCGGGATTTTGCCGGTTTTATCTGCCGGGTAATACAAAATTCGATCACTGGTCGACGGTCAATGATGCCCCACGGCTGCGGCGTGCCGTTCCCTCCGATATGGATTGGTCCGTGGAAACATCCCTCACTCTGCAAAACACCACCGGATCCAAAATGGCCGCAGGACTTGTCATCATCTTTTCAGAGCACGACATGTTGTATTGGGGATTCGTAGGTAGTAGTAATATGCTTAATGCCCGGCAAACACGAACGGTGATTCTGAGCAATATAGCCTATGGCGGCGGCAACACCGTCGAACTTTTAATCCGTAAACAGGGTTCGGAATATTTCTTTGCTTACAGACCGCCGGGTGCCCAGACTTGGATCGAAGCCGGTTCACGAGCGGTCAATAAACCACCGGTTCACGCCGGTCTGATGGTGAAAACCTGGCAAACGGCTGCCGTCACGGCTGATTTTGATTATTTCAGACTGATGTTTGCCGATCCTTTGAACATCATTACGGACTTTTTGCCCGGCGGCGTAAAAGGAACGGCATATAACGCCCAGCTCCAGGCCGGTGGCGGTGTTCCGCCCTATACCTGGTCTGAAACCGGCAACAATCTTCCGGCAGGATTGTCCCTGAATGCGGCCGGAACGATATCCGGAACACCGGCTGTAGCGGGAACGGCGACGATCACTGTTCAGGTCGCCGATAATGCCGTGCCGCCAAATACCGCGACAAAACAGCTCGACATAACAATTACAGACGACGGTACCGGCATCGATGAAGAATTTATCACCGGAAATCTCGATGGCTATACCGTTTACGTACCGGTACCCGGTCCGCAGTGGGATGCTTTATCGGTAACGGATTATTTACGACTGTTCATCCCTGCAACGCAAAATTACGATCACTGGAACAACAAGGATGACGCCCCACAGCTCCGGCGGGATGTCCCGGCCGGTTCCGACTGGTCGGTTGAAACCCAAACTCAACTGATGGCCTATCCTGCCTCCGGATTTCATACGGGCTTGCTGGTCTATTTTGACCGCTTCGATCTGTTTTATTGGGGATTTAAC
>JAFGEC010000211.1 GCA_016931775.1 Candidatus Zhuqueibacterota bacterium
TTACATCCCTGCGTAAAGATAACAGCTGCCAGGTGTGCGGGAAAATCAATAAGGGAAAATTTACAAAAACCGCCAATTTTCATTGTTCAAAGTTTTCCTTTGTTTAAATTCTTCCTGTTTGCCTTTGTTCCATTGATTGACCGGCCTGAGATAACCGACGACACGGGAATAAACCTCGCATATATCACCGCAGTGAGGGCAAAACTCTTTTTCACCTTCCAGGTAACCGCAATCGGGGCAGACACTAAATGTGGGTGTAATTGAAAAGTACGGCAAGCGATATTCGGAGCAAACCTTCCGGATTAATTTTTTTAGAGCATTGATATTTTTAATTTTCTCACCTAAAAAAAGATGCAGAACCGTACCTCCGGTGTATTTTGTCTGAATTTCATCCTGCAGATCCAACATCTCAAATAAATCGTCGGTAAAATTGACCGGTAATTGAGAAGAGTTTGTATAATAAGGTGCCGCGCCGTCATTGAATTTCTCTTCGTTCGCACACACGATATCGTATTTTTGTTTATCCAGTTGAGCCAACCGATATGATGTTCCTTCTGCCGGCGTGGCTTCCAGATTGTAATTATTTCCGGTTTGTTGCTGAAATTCCACCAGCTTGTTACGCATAAAATCCAGCACGTTGAGTGCAAATGACCGGCCTTCCGGTGTACCGATACTCACATTTTTTAAATTTAAAACGGCCTCATTCAGTCCGACGAGACCGATTGTCGCAAAATGATTTTTCCAGTACTGGCCGAACCTTGTTTTTACATCCCGCAAATAAAATTTTGTATAAGGGTATAAATTTTCGCCGGTAAAATTTTCCAGAATTTTTCGTTTTATTTCAAGGCTGGATTTCGCCAAATCCATCAGGCTTGAGAGCCGGTCGAAAAATTCATTTTCCGATTCGGACAAATACCCCAACCGCGGCATGTTAACTGAGACGACGCCGACGGAACCGGTTAACGGCGCGGATCCGAATAAACCGCCACCCCGGCTGTCCAGTTTGCGATTATCGATTCGCAATCGGCAACACATGCTTCGGGCGTCTTCCGGATCCATGTCGGAATTTACAAAATTGGCAAAATAAGGTATGCCATACTTGGCTGTTATTTGCCATAATAATTCGATGTTGGGATTATCCCAGTCAAAATTTTTGGTAATATTATAAGTGGGGATGGGAAAGGTAAATACGCGGCCTTTGGCATCACCTTCAAGCATCACTTCAAGAAACGCCTGGTTTAAAATGTCCTGTTCGTGGGAAAATTGACGGTAGGTCTCCTGTCGTGGTTTCCCGCCGATGATCACAGGTTGATCTGCAAAATAAGACGGTACGGTCAAATCCAGTGTAACGTTGGTAAAAGGTGTCTGAAAACCGACACGGGTGGGTACGTTGACGTTGAACAAAAATTCCTGAAGTGCCTGTTTGACTTCCCGGTACGACAGGCCGTCGTAACGGATGAATGGAGCCAGCAGTGTATCAAAATTCGAGAAAGCCTGTGCACCCGCCGCTTCACCCTGAAGAGTGTAAAAAAAGTTGACGATTTGTCCCAAAGCACTGCGAAAATGATTGGCGGGATTCGATTCCAGTTTTCCGGTGGCGCCCTTGAATCCGTTCAGAAGCAGATCGTGTAAATCCCAGCCGACGCAGTAAACACTGAGAATGCCTAAATCGTGAATATGGACATCGCCGTTAACATGGGCTTCTCTTATATATGACGGATAAATCTGATTCAACCAGTATATTTTGCTGATTTCCGACGAGATGTAATTGTTCAGCCCCTGTAGTGAAAAGGTCATGTTGCTGTTTTCCTTGACCTGCCAGTCAGTTTTTTCCAGATATTGGTTCACCAGATTCACGTTAAAAGAGGAGGTAATTTCACGCATTTTTGAATGCTGGTCGCGGTAAAGAATGTATGCCTTTGCGGTTTTTTTATACGGTGATGTCAGTAAAACGTCTTCAACGATATCCTGGATATCTTCCACCGACAGATCTTCGGTTTCGGCTGTTTGATGGGCGATATTTAGAACGCGGATGGTCAATATTTTTGCCGTTTCCTCATCAAATTCATTACTGGCCTGCCCCGCTTTTTTGATGGCCTCAGTTATTTTATTCGAGTTAAAGGGTACGGTACGACCGTTACGTTTTTTAATGATCGAAAATAGTTTATAGGCAGCATCCATTATTATCCTCGCTTCCTCCCTTACCTGTATGGGTATTATCTCTTGTGTTTTTTTGGGGAAATTGAAAGTAGAAGTAATATATATAGATTATTATTTTTATGCAAGCACTAAATGTAGTAGTTTAAAAAAAGTGCGACATAGTTACGAAAGGAAAAAGTGGGAGTCGATATAGGGATTCTATTGGAAGCTGCCTTTGAAAATTCAATAGATTATGCTGCATTCCGGTTGGATTGTTTCTGTTTTTTCGTTTTCGGCCTTGAAAATTCAGGCGCTTCAACGACGGCTCTGCCAAGTAACCTGAGTGCTTTGTAAAGGTTCTTGAGACTTTGTCGCTTAAGAACAGCGGGTTCTTTATCGATATTTTCCCAACCTTCGGCCGTCTGATCGTCGGGTGGTATTTGTAATTTATCCCAATTCTGAAACAACCGGCCCCATTTGCTTTTTAATATATTGTTCACCCTTTTCAAATGCACCGGATACCAGAACCAGTCATGGTAGACCACACTGGCGATATATGACCATGGAGCAAGAAATGTTTTCAGTGACCACTCCAGGGGTTTTTTAAGGGAACCCCAATAAATTTTATGCTGCATACTGCTGGCAAAGGTCATTTTCTTAAACGGTCCGACAAATTTCCAATTCTCCTTGAGGACATCCATATCTCCCACATATTCGATTTCACGAGGATCGCCACATCCCAATTCCATTTCATGGGCCAACCGGACATATTTCAAATCCTTGAGGGGATCAAATCCCATGAGTTTTGCAGCCGTGGCATCGATGGCAACCTGGTCGGCTGATGCCAAAAGGACGTTTTTAACGTACGGCATCATACAACGTGGGCCGGGGCCATCGCCCGCAAATGTTCCATCCATGACCGCGAATAAACCTTTGTGGATTTTTTTCTGGATCATGAGCAAATCCACCAGGGTTTCGTGAATGACCGGATGGGTCCAATGTCTCTTTTCATTCAATAGACCGCCGAAAGCATTTTTCATCGCGCCCGTTGTGGTTGTAAAAATATGGGTTTTGATTGTGGGCAGGTGGATAATGTTTTCACCGATAAATCGTTTGGGTATTTTAAATCCCTTGGGATATACTGTATTGAGACATAAAAACTTGTCGGCCAGATCACCTACGGCATCTCTTATATCAATCCATTCTTCTCCGTCATATAAATGCACGTTTCTCAGTCCATGCAAATTAATGACATTCACCTGCTTGTTTTCCTTTTCACCTAAATGTGCATCGATGACCACAGTCCGATTATGACATCCGTGTATAAGTGACGGATCATAGCCGTCCTTTTTCATCGTTCTTATGACACCATCCAATTGCCACGGGGTGGTCGATGCACCCGGATAAAAAAAGTGCCAACTAATATTGATTTTTAACGCCGTATCTGTATCTTTATGAATGACATCCTGGTAACCCGCCAGATTCATGAGTCTGTAGTAATCCTGAAGAACTGTTTTCGGTGTTGTTTTGACGATCGCGACTTTCATTTATACTCCTTTTTCATGAACAATTTTTTTAGTATTGACTACTACCAGCTTTGAACGATTTTTGCGTGAAAAATATTCTCTACTATTCAAGTTATTGCTTTTTTGTCACAATACATTTGTAAAGTTGTGACAAGTGTGTCACAGTACGAGTGAAAAATTAAAATATTATCGTGATTGGTTTTGTGTAAGTTTTTGATATTTAAGGTATTGTGTAAACTATATTTTTTTAGATTTTATCAAAATAATGGAACAAAAATTGCATTTCTATAAAAAAAATATTTACGAGGTAGAAATGTACGCTGCAGCACATTCTGTGCAGGTCGTGGAACATTTACCTAAAACGAAGGGGGAAGGGTTCGTTTTAAGTCAAACCAAACCTGCTGCAAAAAAAGTTATCGCCATATCCGGCGGAAAGGGAGGAATAGGGAAAACCGTATTGTCGGCTGCCATGGGTATTGCCCTTGCCGAAAAAGGCAAAAAAGTTACCGTTATCGATGCGGATATCAGCGGGCCAAATCTGCATCTGGCATTTGGCCTTTGCCCTCCTCCATTGACAATCCGGGAATTTTTTGAAAATAGGCGAATGGACCTCAACCAGTTGTTAATTGATACTTTTGTGCCCAATCTTACATTGTTGGCCGGTGCGCAAGATTCTTTAAAAATCTGCAACATGAGTTTTCATCTCAAGCAGAAATTTATGGCCAACCTTCGAAGGCTCGAGGCTGAGTATATTCTTCTCGATCTGGGGGCCGGGACGGCATACAATCAGCTTGATTTTTTTAATATGGCGGATATGGGTATCGTTGTTGTCATTCCCGATCCTTTATCGGTGCAGGATGGTTACAATTTTATACGTTTATCTCTCTACAGGCGCCTTACACGAGTGTTTCGTTTTGTTCCGGATATTCAAAATATTTTCCAACAGACCTTTAATCTGATTAACTGCGGAAAGAATCCGACCATAAAGTCTATATCACAACAAGTACAAGACCTCGGAGAAGTTTACTATCAAGAGTGGAAAAAGACCATTGAAAATTTTAAATTAAGCCTGCTGGTCAATCGGGTTAAAACATCTGCAGATTTTTTAGAGTGTCTGGCGTTGCAGATCGCAACACAGCATTTACTGGATATTGATCTTAAATATATCCATTTTATTCATCAGGACGAGAACATAAGGCGGTCCGTTGTACAGCTTCGGCCGGATCTTTTAATGCCTGAAAACGGTGTTGCTGCTAAAGATATTCGACATGTTGTCAGTGAAATGATTTTAGACGAAAAGGAAACGGAAACCAAGATAAAAAGAGGAGGAGAACCGGAAAACTATATCAAACCGCCAAAGGAAACATTTTTTTGTTCTTACCGATGCCGGCATTGGAACGTCGGCTCCTGCGAATTTCAAAACGGCGGACACCCCTGTCCAATTCCGCATGTAGATGAAAATTTTCGGTTTTATTGAAAGGAGCCGATAAACAGCAGATAATGAAAGGGTAAGGTGTTTGGAATGAAAAATAGGCAACTTTTAACAACTTTGGTTTTGCTACTGTTATCACCCGGTCTTTTTGCACAGAATAAGATGGTCGTTATGGAACGGTCCCAACAGTATAGCACGGCATCATCCGATAGCCAAAATTATGTGTGGACCGCCAAACTGTCGGAACCTGTTGTGCCGGATCCTCCTTTTTTGACATTTCCCGTGGATGGCGATGATGGAGAGGGTACCAGCGTTTGTCTGAACTGGCAGAAAGTGAACGATGCCACCTATTACCAGATTCAAATCGACAGCGATCCAAATTTCTCCTCCCCAAAATTTATTCAAGCCAACACACATCTGACTTATTTTATATTTTCCGGTTTGGAAGAACAGACCACGTATTATTGGCGAGTTCAGGCAAGAGATGCATATTCGCAGAGCAAGTGGTCCTCCGTTCGCCGGTTTACCACCATGACAAAACCCCCGCTTTCATTACAGAGTCACGGTAAATTCAGTTTTTCACTGCTTTATGCAGGAGACCGTTATTATGTTGATCGTGATTTTACCGTAATTTCTATACCTCAGCCGTTGCAAGGTGCGGTATGGATAAAAACACCCAACGAAGACAAGGCGGATAACAGTTCAGCCTATCTTTCCTTTCAACTGGAGGCTCCGGCCAACGTCCATGTTGCATATGATTTCAGGGGCAGTTTTGTTCCCCAATGGCTGAGCAGAACTTTTGATAAAACGGAATATCAGATTTTTGTCAGCGATAAAGCTGAAAAATTAACAGTCTGGTCGAGATATTGTAGTCCCGGTTTTTACACTCTGGGGGGTAACATGGCTCCCGGTGCGGCCGGTGCAAAAAGCAATTATGTTGTGCTTGTCGATTTTGTGGACTTTGTTTTGACAAGTGAAACGACGTGTATCGTTCCGGTTTATAACAGTTCACAGGCTTTTGGAGATTACGATAACGACGGCGATTTGGATTTGGCTATATCCGGTTTTATTTCGAATACCGAAATAAGCCGGATTTACTCGAACAATGGCTCAGGACAATACATCGATCCGCCCATCGAACTCGCAGGCGCACGTGCGGGGGCGGTTTCCTGGTTTGATTATGACGGTGACGGCGCGTTGGATGTCACCTCAGCCATTCGGAAACAATCATCAAGAGCCCTGGCGGTTTTTAAGAACCAGGGCAATAACTCTTTTACACCGATTGAATTGGATTTGATTTATTCAAGCGGTACGTTCGCCTGGGGGGATTACGATAACGACGGAGACGGCGATTTATTGTTCTCCGGTATCGATACAACGGGTACCAAATTTGTGCGGTTGTTTCAAAACCGGGATACGGAACTCGTTCCCGTTTCCACCTGTCTCGAAGGCCATGCTTATGGGACCGTGGCGTGGGCTGATTACGATGAGGACAGTGATCTGGATGTTCTGATGTGCGGTTCGACAAATGAATTATTCGCTGCAACCACAATTTATCAAAATACGGCCCCCGGACAGTTTGAAAAAATGGAATTGGAAGTGCCCGGTGTGACATTCGGCAGTGCCCAGTGGGGGGATTACAATAACGACGGCCGTCTTGATATATTACAGATCGGGTGGAATCAGGACAAGGTGGAAGTGCTGGATGTGTACCGGAATCTGGGTAATGGTCATTTTGACCTGGCCGCCCGTCTCGAGGGTGCGGTGTTCGGCACTGCCAGATGGGGAGACTATGATAATGATGGTGATGTGGATATTCTCATGATGGGCAGAAGCACTGATAAAAAAGTCGTGAGTAAGATATATCGCAACGACAACGGTGATTTTAAAAATATGAGTGCTGAAATAACCGGGCTGAATGTGGGAGCGGCTGATTGGGCGGATGTGGATAACGATGGAGATCTGGATATATTTTTGTCGGGCCTGGACAGCGTGCAGGTTGAGCGGACACTGCTTTATCGAAATGATTTTATCATGCGTAATTCTGCTCCGACGGTTCCTAAAAACCTGAATATTTACTTTTCCGAATTTGAAAAAAGAGTTTATTTAAGCTGGGAAAAAAGTGAGGATAATGAGACGCCTTCCAATGCGCTTTCTTATAATCTTTGTGTGGGAACAGAGCCGGGATTATGCAATATCGTTTCTCCGCTTTCCGATAAACAAAACGGATTTAGAAAGGTCGTACAATTTGGAAACGTGAGTGGAGCAACGGGGTGGCAATTTATCAATCTGGCGCCCGGTACCTATTACTGGCGTGTTCAGGCCATCGACGCGGGATATTGCGGATCCGCTTTTTCTGAGTCAATGATGTTTCACGTAGATGAGACCCCGATTGTTCCGTTTATTTATGATTTTGACAAAAGCGGCTGGTATCTGATTTCCGTACCCGGCAACACGCCTGATGGGGACATGACGGTTTCGAACCTGTTTCCCGACGCTTTTTCCGATGTGTTTACTTTTGAAAACAATCAATATCAAAAAGTCGATAACCTGCAAGTCGGCAAAGGGTACCTGCTCTATTTTGAAAATCCGTGTATTCAGCGGCTTTATTTGATACCGGTTACAGAGTTTTCAATTATATTTCCCAAAGAAGGATGGTACCTGCTGGGAAGTGTGAGTGAAGAAATTGAATTTACACATCCGTCCGTGATACCGGATAACAGCGTTCAATTGCCGGTTTATTCCCACGATAACAATACTTTTAATCCTTCGAGTGTACTGGTTCCCCAAAAAGGCTACTGGATCGGTGTGTTGAGGGCGTGCACGCTGTTTTCATCAACGGATCCCGGAATTGCGGGACTTGAACCGGAAGGGGATTTTTTTACCGATCGGCATGGGAAATATCCGCCAAACCTGCCGCCTGTTCCCGATGTTTTGGTGGATCATGTCTCAACACCGAATAACTTTAATGTTTTTCAAAATTACCCGAATCCCTTCAATGCCTCAACAAATGTCGAATATGAGCTGCCGGCCGACGGCTACATTGATGTCGTCGTGTACAACCTTCACGGTGAGAGAATTCTACATATGGGCCCGGTATTCAAAACCGCCGGCCGGCACCGATTTGTGTGGAACGGGGAAAACGATCAAGCGCGTCTCGTCTCCAGTGGGATTTATTTGATTCAGGTATCAAGCGAAACAAATAGACAAACGATTAAAACGATGTTTGTGAAATGAAATTTATAGCGGATTTTTTGTAAAGAACTGTGGTTAGAAATTGGGGATGGTTTTTTAAATGGAGGCAAAGACGACGATAATAACGACCGATAATATAATAATGATTGATACAACACAACTCAGCCAGTGAGCAAAGTTGAGGGTCAATCCCTGATCTTCATCATCTTCAAATAAATCCGGATTATCGGGATTGTAGGAAAAGGGTCCGAATTTCCAATAGTTTTCAGATATTTGTTTAAATTTTGCCATCCTTTTATCCCTGTTTCTGTTATATTATACCCCGTTTGGAGTGAAAAATTCAATAAATTTTTCATAATAAGTAAAAACTCAATTATTGGTGAAAAAGGTCAAAGTTGAATTTATATATTTATATTCTACCCAACCGGAAGCTGAATTTTTCAAACTTTTCATTTTTCAACTTGACATGACCCCGGGGAATTAATATCTTTATGTGGTATTATTTTGGAGGTTAATGATGAAAAGGCGGATTTTTCTCAAACGCAGTATGACCTGCGGAACGGCATTATCTTTGGGAGTGATGATGGGATGTACAAAGAACGAACAACCGCTTGCCAAACGGCAGCTGGGCTCGACCGGTGAAAA
>JAFGEC010000212.1 GCA_016931775.1 Candidatus Zhuqueibacterota bacterium
CCGGCGGCATGCCCGCCGTCATATAAACCATGCCAGATTTCAGTGGGCAATAAAATATCCGGCCCATTTTCAGCCAGTTTTTTATACTGCTCAAATGTCTGATAATGTGTCGTATTAATGCCGTTATATAATTCCCACGGATGTAGAACCAGCCGTTTTTGAGGATCATGAGCCGCAAAGTCATCATCCAGCTCAACATTCCACCCTCCTTCGTTTCCATTATCCCAAAAAATAACACAGGGATGATTCACGTCCCGTGTGACCAGCTCTTTGACGAGTTTTTCACCAATAGGGACGGCATAAGAGGTTTGCCAGCCAGCCAGCTCATCGAGTACGTAAAGGCCGAGAGAATCACACACATCCAAAAAATGCTCATCAGGAGGATAATGTGACATTCGAACAGCATTCATATTCATATTTTTAATAAGGTTCACATCACCAAGGTTAATATCCCGGCTTAACGTCCGGCCGGATTCGGGCCAAAAGCAGTGCCGGTTTATCCCCCTGAGCTTGACCATCTGACCGTTAATGTAAAGACCTCGGCCCGGCCGTACCTCAATGGTTCGAAAACCGAATTTTTTTACAACTTGGTGGATGGTTCTGCTGCCCGATTTGAGTTCAATTTCAATGCCAAATCGGTTTGGCGTTTCGGCTGTCCATAAATAGGGCTGGTGGCGTTGTGTCGTTAATGTTTCCGTTGTTTGGCCGCGCTTAAGCGGTTTGGAAAAGGGAGCTCCCAGGTTATTACCATCCAATGTGGTAATCCGTGCCACAACAGAAGTGGAAACGGAAATATTTTTCAAAAAAACATCCACCGTTATATTACCGTCTCCGCGGGCATCAAGAGCGATCCGTTCAATATGTTCATACGGACGCGCTTCGATATAAACCGGCCGATAAATCCCGCCAAACACCCAATAATCCGCCTGGCGTTCAGCACTGTTAATGGATTCGTCAGCGGATCGTTTTGAAACGGTTACTTCAAGCAGATTTTGTTGCCCATACCTCAAAAAATCTGTTATATCATATTTAAAGGTGTAAAATGCCCCCTGATGTATTGGGCCGACCTGCTGTTCGTTGACCCGTACCTCCGCATCCGTCATCACGCCTTCAAACACCAGATAAATGGCTCTTTCCCGCCAATTGGACGGTATGGAAAAATAATGACGATATTTTCCCTGCTCTTCGGCGGGATTCTTATCAAGACCGTAATTATACTTGCCGAATCCCTGTAATTCCCAACACGAAGGGACAAGAATCGTGGTCCACCGACCGCTATTATTTCCGGCCGTACAATAAAATTCCCACTTTACAGCATCATTATATCCTGTGCCGGAAAGATATTTTTTTTCATTTTTTTGAGCAAAACCCGAAATGTAACAGATCAACAAAATAACGACTAGAGCATTTCTTTTCATAATTTTTCTCCCGCATTTTAACTTTACAATATATAAAATCAGATAATAATTGCAAATAAAAAAGAACGTGGGATACAAATATCCCACGTTCTTTTTAGGCGCTTTGCCTTCCGCTCGAGTAAAGCCAGGTTGACCGCTCAAAGTCCACTAAATCAAAAACTGCAGAAAAAATATATACAATAAGCTAAATATTGTATTCTTTCTCATCTCAAAAATCCCATCTTTTTGGTTTCCGCATATCCATTTATATGTATACGGTAAAAATAAACTCCACTGGGCGCGATATGGCCGGTTTGATTTTTACCATCCCACTCGACCGAAAAGGAACCCGCGGATAAAAATTCCGACACGAGCTTTCGAACGGCCTGGCCTTGTACATTGTAAATGACGAGTTCGCAAAAACCGGATTTTTGTATTGTAAACTGAATATTTGTTGAAGGATTAAACGGATTGGGGAAATTTTGTTTCAGTTCATAATCCTTTGGGGCCGAAACAAAAGCAAACACCGGTCCATGCATTGTAGATTCGCCGTCAAAATTCACATCCTGGAGCTGATAATGATAAGATTGCCCGATTAAGACATCCCGGTCGATATAAGTGTACTTCTTTGAGACCTGGCTATTTCCGGCTCCCTTTATCATTTTTGTTACTTTTTCATACGGACCTTCTTCATTTTTCGACCTGAAAATGTTGAAACCAAGATTTTCTGATTCGCTCTCCGTCGTCCATTCCAATACGATCTGACCATCCCGGGAAAAAGCGGAAAACCGCGCAAGTTCAACGGCAACAAAATTGTGTATCTGTGCCGAGCCGGTGTTATTTGACATATCGGGATCACGGTTTTCACAGGAAACAAAGGCATTATTATCCATACCACCCAGAAAAGTGGTCGTGCGCGCCCGAATCTGTATTTCCGTTCGGTTATTTGGAATTTCCGGCGGTAAATCGAATATCCAGACCAAAGGATTGGGACCACTCGCCTGCGGAGGGATGGCATCTATAAATTCAAGCCCCTGCGGCAGATCATCAATCACTTGTACTCCCATCGCCAAATCCGGGCCATGATTGACTACTATAAGTGTAAATATCACTTCATCTCCAATACGTACAAATTCACGATCAACTTGCTTTATAATTTCCAAATCAGAGACGACCTTGGCGACCAAACCGGCGTCCCAACACGTAAAAACATCACCTGCACTGACGCTGAAAGCTGCCGTCCGTCCGCTTGCTTGATTGGGATCGGAATCCAATTCGTCATCCGAACCTTCATCTCGGCTGGTAAAGAAATAATCAACCGGCGGTACAAAATCCAAAATATAATCGCCGGGTGCAACATCGGTAAACAAATAATATCCATTCCCGTCTGTGGTTTTTATGTCGACTATGGAAAGATCTGAAGTATTTAATAACCTGACTGTAACTTCCTGAATGCCTTCTTCACCGGGATCTTGAAGACCGTTTTTATTTTCATCGTCCCATACAAAATCGCCAATAGAAGCGTACTGTGTGGATGCCGCTTCGAAAACTCCTCCGAGGACGATCCAGTTGAAACTGGCACCCAGGTATCCTGAAACATCTGCAACAGATTCGATCTGAAACGCAGCAAAAGTAGAACCACCATAGACCGTTATATCGTTGGAATAGACATCCCATTCGCAATGATCCGGTGGCGTGATACCGAGTGGTGAGGGCAACGGTCCCGTCTCCAAAGCAACAGGGAAATCAACTAGATTCGTCGGCACTGAGCCCATACCTGATAGTGTCCAGATCGAGTTCAAACGCGAATTATCGATTATCCCACCGACCATCACAAGATAGCTCAATGTCCGGTCGAATCCAGCAGGCTGAACGGGAATAGAAGTCACTTCAGTGTTTGGCCCCCTAGGCGGATCGTAATCCCAATATGCAGCATCCAGGCCATCTTTAATAGTGACATTGTTGACCGGCAGGGAGGGATCTTCATATACGACAAGAATACCCGCACCATAGTGATAGCGAATATTAAAATCTGAAAAATGATAACTGTGCATTCCCTGCCGTACAAAGGAGGTGATATCCTTTCGATAGACGTAATGAAAAGTACTCAACTGAATCCACCACAAATCCGGACCTGATTGTGAATCCGCCACCAGAATTACCGGGGCTTCACTATCGCGAGAAAGCTGTACAATTTCGTCTCCGCCCGGATTCGCATCAAATCCGCTCCAGTATAAAAATGCAGCTCTGGGTATACCGGGAACATCCAATTGGATGTCTCCCCATGATAGATTACCACTTGCATTCCTCAAACTCACCCCGGCAGCAACCATATCATAATGACCGGTAATTTCAAAACTGGTGGCGAGCTCCCCGTCGGCTAATGCAAAATTGACCGTACTCAATATGGTCGACAAGAATAATATCATAATGCGGTATGTTCTCTTTCTCAAATTCAAGATATTCCTATTAATAGCCTTTAACATATGTCCTCCTTTGATGCATTCGCGCGTACAACGGTGATAAATATTGGTTGTTTGTAATAAAACAAAGACAGACCACTAAATATCTTTAATAAATGTAAATGCTTAACATAAAAAATTACAATATTTTAAGCATAGCAAATGATCCATCGTCATCATATAGACATCAAAAAAAATGCCACACTTTTTGGGGGAGATAAAAGAAAAAAAAGCAAAAGCCTAAGCTTTTGCTTTTTTCATAGAGGTGAAAATTAAAATAAAATAATTATGGAATTCCAAAATAATCGAACGCCCAAATTCGATTTAAAAACGACAATTTAGTTTTTCCTATGGTATGACATCCAACCAGGAAAAAGGTGACCGCAGTAACAAATTGTCGAAGACAAGAGTCTGATCGAAACCTTCAACCATTCCACCCAGATCGTAATCGGCTTGAAAATATCCGCCGTTGGCACCAAACATTTTATACCAGACATCAAAGTCTGTATTTTCGACCTGATGTGCCTTGTCGCCGTCACCCGCACCAACAAGCCATTTACCATTTACAGGCTCAAAATGGCAACCTCTTTGATCATCTTCAAAAACTGTAAAAAACCGCCCTTTTGACTCTGTGAAATCGTAATACGATTTGGGTAATACGTCAAAATTATATGCCGTCATTTCAAGTGTATTGATTGGTGCCGATGACATAACCTTTAAATGATTACGGTGATCAATGACAAAATAATACGAACCTTCCGCAATGCCGGGAATCAACACGCCTTCCGAACCATCAACATCAATTACAGCACCATCGTCTCGCAGAAAACAGCTCACCCCATTCACACCGTTCCCCAGCACCAAATCCGGGCTGCCGGGATTTTTTGCAGTACGTACCTGTATAAAAATCCAATCAACGATATCATCCGGCAGTTCATTCGGATCTGTAACACCCGGATCTTTTACCAGACTATCGGCATAGGGAGACTTTAAAGGAATCACGCAATTCCATCCTGAAATGGCACAATACCGGAGACTAGTCGCCATTAACTCCGGATCCGGATGGTTTGGAAATTGAATGGCAAACCGGTACGGTCCTTCAAGATATACACGGATAAAGGCTCTAACAGCCGGAATAACTGTCAGGCAATTCTGTACATGGTTATTGGAAGTATCGGGATCGAACTCGAATAGATTGGTTATTTTCGATTCAACACAAAGGTCACCCGAACTGACAGTTAAAAGATTCACGGTCATTGTGGTCGTTGAGCCTGCTTCGATATCACCAACAGTCCAGTCTCCTGAGATCTGATCGAAAATGCCATCTCCACTCCAGTTCTGCAGTTCCAGACCGGCTGGGATGGTTTGACGGATTTTCACATTATGGGCATCATTGGGTCCTTTGTTCTCAAGACTGAAATTCAGGGTAAAAACATCGTGCTGAACAATATCAGAAGCTTCCGTTTCGATTGCCACCTCAAGATCGGCCTTTGACCGATAATCCAGCGGGATATAGGCAGGACATCCCATTTCACTTCTTTGTATATTTTCAATTTCGGACAAATCCGATTTGACCGCTCTAACATTAAAATGCGGCGTGTACGCATACCAGTTAATAACACCGACCTGTCCCTCTACGGCTTCAAGTTCGATATTAAATACAACAACGGGGGCCCAATCAGATGAATCCGGACCGCCGAAAGATAACGGCTCGCCGGATTCTCTGATGGTCGTCTGAAATTCCAACACACCGGCAAACTCTGTATATGTCCAGGTGTTGAGATAATCATTATCGGAAAATCGCCATTCCTTCAAGGTGATTCCCCTGATTGCCGCCAGAAGGTTCTGATCAAAAACAAGGGAATTTTGTATGCTCTCAATAATCCGGCTTGACCCGTCAATGGTCCTGACATCAACAGATAATTCGACGAAAATATTTGATCCGTTGCCGTGAAGTCCGGTAATATCCACCCGCATATCCATAACAGGATTCCCAACAGATAAAAACAATTCACTATGATTATTTGTTGTATCCGGGTCAGTCTGGTCCATCCCCTGCACATCCAGGATACTGGCGAATAGACCTGCCTGTTCCACCACAATGGTCAGACGCATTTCAGCCCGTTGTGAAGCTTCCAGCTGATCGAGGGTCCATATTTTTGACTGAACGTCATAGGCTCCGTCACCCTCAGTGGACACAATATCCAGCACATTGGGCAGTTGATGACGAATGATAATATTCGTCGCCGTTGTCGGCCCGAGATTTTCAACCTCAAGGGTCAGGACAATTCTTTCGCCGCGTTCGGGTTCGGGATTATCAACATGCTGAACGACAGCTACATCTGTTTCTCTCAAATATAGAGGAAGCGATATTGGAGCACCCAATTCGTACCGGCTAATTATCTCAGAGACCTGATTGGGATCTGAATAGGCGCGAATATTAAATTGGGGAGTATCATCAAACCAGTCAATAATTCCCGACTTTGCGGGATCCATTGTAAACATAATTGTAAAAGTCAGCAATCTGTGCCATACTGTTGAATCCGGTCCGCCCAGCGCTGTGGCCGGGCGCATTGAATACTGGGTTGCCATAAACTCTATGACACCATCCGCAGGAAACCATCCCCAAAAACGGCTATAATTTCCTCCTCCTAGGGCCCAATGACTGGTGTCGACAGCGGTTACCAAACTACTAAAATGCTCATCCAGTACAACGGCATTTTGAATTTGCTCAATATATTGTTGACTCCCGTCTATGGTACGCACATCAATATTGAGTTCAACTGTACCCATTTCACCTTCACTATAAAAATTTCCCAGAGCGATTCTCATATCCATCAATCCCCTGGTAACAGAAATTGTTTGATGGGCAATATTATTTGTCAAATCAGAATCAGCCTGATCAAGATGGGTAATGTGGGAAACCGTTGAAAGCTGTCCGGGTTCAAGAAGTTCGACGATTAATTCCAGTGAACAACTAAACCCCGGCTCCAGCGAACCGACTTCCCATTGTCTGCTCAGGGGATCATAAACTCCCTGTGTTACAAAATATTGTCGAACCATAAAACCGGCAGGTAAAATACTTGACACCTGAATTCCCGTTGCTTCCTGATTGCCAATATTACTGACCATGGTTGTCAGTGTTAAATCATCACCAACATATGCGGAATACTGTGATGGAAGCAGTCTAAGCTGCAAGTCAACAAAATTATCGATTTTAAAAACGAGAGGTGTACCGAGACGTTCATTATGAATAAGTTCCGTTCTTCCGGGAGGTATTGAAACCGCGCGAACATTGTAATGAGGTGTATCGTTAAACCAGTTTATTGTCGCAAATACATCGGGAATGATATTGTAGTGTACATTAAACTTTAAAATCGTGTGCCAATCGCTTGAATCGGGACCACCCAATGATGTAAAAAGCATAAAATCTTTATGAGCAAACTGAAATTCAAGCACCGAATCGACATCCGTATATCGCCAGAATCTTGAATAGCTGCTTTCAGAGAAAACACATTCAACCAGTTCAACATTCGTAATGAGGCTATTAAATAACGGATCAAACTTGATGGCATTTTGCATTTGTACGATCATACGCTCCGAACCATCGGTCGTCCGCACGTCAAAGAATAATTCGAGAACACCATTCGACCCTTCACCCGTCATTTGCCCTTTTCGTACGCGCATATCCATAACGCGTAAGCGATCAACTCTTATTGACATTTGTACTCGGTTGTTATCCGGATTAAGATCAGTTTGATCGAGAGCGTTTAACGATCCCTCAATATTAACATATCCATCATACCTCGCATCATAAAACAGCGTGAGTTTTGCACTGTCCCCAACGGCTAGGGATCCAAGATTCCATTGTCCTGTCGTATTTAAATATGAACCTGAAGTCGCCGTATAATGATCATAAGCCAAAAGGACTGGAAGTGCACTGGTAATGCGGATACCGGTGGCATCACATTCACCCTGATTAAAAACTGTAAGCGTATAGGAACCTGAATCACCGATCACCAATTCGGTTTTATCGCATCCAAGACTTAGTTCAATATCCGTATAGCAAATATACTCGAGAGGGACGGCAAGAGGAGCGCCCAATTCTTTACGATGTATGGTCACTGATGTCGTTACCGTTTGATTAAAAGCTCGAATATTTATATGAGGCGTCGATTCGTACCATAATATTATTCCTGTTTGCCCCGGATCCGGATTGTACTTGATTGAAAATTTGAATACAGGTTTCCAACCCAATGAATCGGGGCCCCCGGCATTAACAAAAGGTGTAGTAAGTTTGTGGTTTGCGGCAAATTCAATGACACCTCCCTGAGGAGTATATCTAAAATGAGTGGTATAATTCGACGATACAAATGCCCAATCGGAACTATCAACCTGGCTAACCAAGGTAAGAAAATGCGGATCAAGAATAATCGAATTTTGTATTTGAACTATATTCCAGTTTGATCCGTCTATTGTTCTCAAATCGACCCAAATGTCTTGTGTAACCGTCGATCCGTCCGTCGTCATATTTCCCTGTCGTATTCTCATATCCATTACCGGCACCTCACTACTTGCGATGGCGCTGGATTTATTTAGCCCCGGAATGACGGAAATTATCAACACATAAATGGGAAAAAAAAAGTGTGAAAAACCCTTTGTCACTCTCATTTGTGAACTCCTCCCCAAGCCGGTGCTTGGAATTTTATATCTTCAAACTTAAATTAAGAGACCCCCATTAGGGATCTCTGTACAAAATGATACGAAAAACGATCTTGTATTGTGTCATAATAACATACCACTGTCACAATTTTATAGCTTACAACTAAAAAATTATTAATTTAATACAAAAATACAAATAATTATTTATTATGGCCTTAAATGCCAATTACCGAAAAGGCAGAGTAAAATATAACAAATATGATGCCAAAAATGTGCTATCGCGAAGGGGGATAATATCAGCCCATAAAAAAAGGGAGTCTCAAAGTTTTTATCATCACGGTCGCATGACCGGCCACGAAAAGGGCGATCTGAGCATGTTATTATCATACTGTAGAGATTCATCCCTGCCCTCAACCATACCACCAAAATCATAATCAGCGCGATGATATCCGAGACTGAGGGTATTATTCCGAAACCAAAAGTCATAATCATTGCTTTCCACTTGATGCCCTTTATCACCATCACCGGCGGCCACCACCCACTTGCCCTGAATGGGTGCCAAACGGCAACCGCGCTGCTGATCGTCATTCAGAGTAAAAAACTGCGTTTTGGCTTCTGTAAAGTCAAAATAATATTTCAGCGGTTCATTAAAATTGTATTCAAACATTTGTGTGGTTTCCAAAGGCATAGAACTCATCGTTTTGAGATGATTTCTATGGTCAATGATCAGGTAATACTGTCCCTGGGGCAGGCCGGGAACAGTGACCCCCTCGCGTCCTGCGTGATCCAGCAGGGCACCGTCACTGCGCAACAGGCAACTCACGCCGTTAAAGCCATGTCCCAGTGCCAACTCTGTACAGGTGGCACAATCAGCCGGCCGAAATTGCAAAAAAATCCAATCAACAATATCCGGTGGCATATCGCTGGGATCACTGGCATCGACCGCTACCTGGGAACAGTCGTCATAAGGTGATTTGAGAGGGAGTAAATTTGTTCCCCCAAACCAATGAGAGTGACGAAGCTCAGTCGCCATAAGTTCAGGATCCGGATGCCCCGGATCATTAATGGCAAACCGATAGGGTCCTTCAAGATAAATTCTTGCATATATTTTGGTGGGTTCAATCATCAAGCGTGAACGACTGAGATTATCAATAATATTCTCATCGATGACCTTGGATTGTGAAATAAATCCAAAAAATTCTACGAGTCCAATGCTTTTTATCTCCACGGTGACAACCATCGACTGGCTTGAATTTGCATCGAGATTTGTAATACGCCAAACACCGGATGCAGGATTGTAAATGCCGGAAGTAACGGTATGCTCTAGATGGTTTATACCAACGGGCAACCTGCTGATTATCATAATTCCGTTTATGGTTTCAGTGGATGTATTGACCACTGTCAATTTATACTTGAAGACATCACCAAGTGTCGGTGTGTCAGGTAAGGATAAAAATTCTGTCAGAATATTCAAATCAGTCGAGGATTCCCCGCCAACCTGTACATTACAAAAAACAACGCTCTGGTTATTATATAAGGCGGTATCGCCCGGAACAATATGCGTGATAGCGGCATAATTGGCGACGTGACCTGATTTGTGGGCACGGGCATTTAACGTCAATATTCCGTTTTCACCCTCCTCAAGCGCTCCAACGGTCCATAATCCGTTCATAGAATCATAAGATCCGGTTGTTGCCTGAGCACTCATAATTTCTATATTTTGATGCGGTAAACAGGATATTTTAACATGATCAGCCTTCCCTGGGCCGTTGTTGCGGGCATGAATGGTAAAAGAAACTTGATCGTCTGGGGAAATCAGATCATGGCTGGCTGATTGCTGAATTATTACATCCGGGTAACTGCTGAAAAAATTCAACACCTGAACAGTTGAAAACTGCCGGTTATCAGATAAATCAGGATCACTCTGTTCCGCGGACTCGATGGCTGAAAAATTCGACCAAACTCCCTGACTATCGGCAATCACCTTGATCACCAGATGCACACTATCCATCTGAGAAATAGCGGTGAGGTTCCAAATCCCGTTCACTCGATCGTAATTTCCGGATGACGGTTGCCAAGAAAGACAACGAAGGCCTTCCGGTAAATTGTTCCGAACCACAATATTCGTTGCCGCATCGGGTCCATTATTGACGACGGTCACCTTCAATTCAGACGTATCCGTTATACAAAGCCGGCTTTTATCCGTACGGCAAAATATTTCCAGATCGGAACGCATGGGGATACAAATAATGGACTGTCCCGAGTTATTTTCCGGATTCGAATCTGTGTTGACGGACCCGGCAATATAGGCGGTATTGGATATATCCCCTGAGCGGGTAATCCGTGCGGCTATTGTCATCGAGTATCCTTCACCTGGCGACAATTCATCAATCAACCATTCACCACGTCCGGCGTTATAGTCCATACTGGCTGGCATAACATTGAGAAAATTCGTACCGGGAGCCAGTCGATCAATAATTTTTATATCGGATGCAGTTTGTGTAGCAGAGTTATTCCTGACTGTCAAAGTGTAGTGAACCGTATCGCCCACCTGCGGGTATTCAGGAATTTTTGTAATGACATTCTGGAGCTGCAAATCTGCTGCAGTCACAGAACCGTCAGTAATATTTATTCCGGCAAGGGCGTCATTGAAGTTAAAATCAGCTTCACCGGGTTGGGCGGAACATACGGTGACATAATTTGTTAAATACCCGGCAGCAGTCGCCCGGACCGGTATCAGCAGGGTTATCTCAGCACCCTCTTCAAGACGGCCAATGATCCATTCGCCGCTCTCCCGATTATAAGTACCCTGCATGGGTATTACTTCCAATAACTCAAATGCCGGATGGAGTATACTGTTCATACTTATTTCGTCGGACCGACCTGGTCCCTGGTTGGTTACTCTAACGATAAAATTCGCTGAATCATTTAAAACTATGGAATTGCTGCTCGTACTGATGTCGATGTGCAAATTCGGATATCCAAATCCAGTTTCCGTTATGTTATACAGCACGAAATCTTTATTGGTTGATATATCGGGATCATACTGATCCATTTGGGTTATATATGCACTATTTGACCACAGGCCCTCCTGTTTCGCTCCACAGGTGAATATCAGATACGCCCTGTGACCTACAGGCAAATCACCAATATACCATATATGAACATCAGGATCGTAAAAACCCCGCGTCACATTGGTTACAACAAAAGTGGCGCCTCCGGGCAATTCATCGAGAACTCGAATACCAGTGGCTGGAGACGGTCCATGGTTTTCAATAGTGATGACAAGATTGAAAAAATCGTTGATGGCCATATGTGATTCAGATACGATTGAACTCAGTACCAGATCACTCGTCTGCAGAATTGCAATATTCACACTATCCGAGTTATTATCAACCACCGAGTCGTACTGCTCCAAAGCAGTCACTTGTACTGAATATGTGAAATCCCCAAAGCCGTTTACCGAACAGGTCAGGTTCAGAACGGCGTTTGAATCCGACGGTATAGTGTTTACGCTCCAAATGCCGGTTTGTGAAGAATAATCCCCATCACCGGTTTGACGCATCAATTGAACGTCTCGGGAAAATATATTATTAAAAAGCAAATTCGTAGCAGTAAAAGGACCATTGTTATGTGCAATAACCGTAATAGTAAACGGCTCACCTTCCGCACATGTCGTACGGTCCACAGACGTCAAAACCTGTATCTCGGCGTGGGGCTGGATGATAACGCTTTGGGAATCCTGATTGTTCAAAGTAAACACATCCAGCTGGTCGTTTGAAATTATCCTTGCGTAATTTTTAAAAGTGCCGATACTCTCCGCACGGACCTCCAGTTCAAGCTGAACGAACGAATCCGCATTCAATTGCGGGATGATCCATTCACCTGATTGGAAATTATATTCACCTTCCCCATTGTGGTTTACATATTCCAATCCACCCGGTAAAGTATCCAATACGGTAATACCGGTTGCTGTTTCAGGTCCATTATTGATTGTCTTTACAATTAACGACAGGGTATCCCCCCAAAACGTCACCTCTTTTTCTGCAGAACAATCAATTGCCAGGTCCGTAATGTTTGGAGGATTAACGATCACTTCACAAAGTGAAACATTATTTTGTACGTTCAGGTCCTCCTGCTCCATTTGTAAAAGACGGGCTGTATTGGAGAATGTACCCGACTGCCGGCCGGTCAGGCGAATGTTCGCCACAGCCAGACTATCCTTGTCCAGATCACCAACATTCCATAAACCAAGGTCAGGATTATAGCTTCCATGGGTAACGGTAGAGGATTCATAGAGCAGCCCGTCAGGTAAAATATCTTCAACCACAACACCGCTGGCAAAATAATCACCTAAATTTTTTACGGATATCTCTAAATTTGTTTTCCCCATATAGGCTATAGCCGAAGGGACAGTACGGCAGCCTACTTGAATATCAGCACGGCACGCCAAATCAACAACCAACGGCGCGTTTAATTCATAGCGGTGAATCGTTACTGTTGTCCCGTCAAGGGGTATTTTTGCTGCTCGAACATTAAAGTGAGGCGTATCGATATAATAATCCACCAAACCGGTATCAGCAGCCGAATTTCGAAAATATATGGCAAAACAGAATGTGGGATGCCAATCGTCAATTGTCGGTCCACCAAGCTGGGTATATCCCATAAATACTTTATGTGAAACTTGATATTCCAGGACACCCATACCGGAAACATAGCGCCAGAAAATCACGTAATTTGCCGGATTGAAGGCAGAATAGCTCAGGGTTATAGAATCAATATGCGTGGTAAAATTTGGATCAAAAACAAACGAGTTTTGACTTTGCGAAATTATCCTTTGACTCCCATCGATGGTTCGAACGTCAATCCACAATTCCATCATTCCGTTTGTACCATTACAAAAAAGAGCCCCTTTACGCAGCCGCATATCCATAAGCGGATTTTCTGCTTCGTATTGTGCAAATAGCAAATTCGAATTGTTGCTGAATAAAATAAGGACGATTACCGCGATAAAATAAAATATTCGACGCGGCGTATCGTAGAACACTTTTACAGTTGTGACTCCCAGAGGATAAAGCTCCTTCAAAAAGACTGCTGCGCCCTTATAATGGGCCTGGAACCATACATAGTTATTTCATCAGGTGCATTTTTCGGACTTGAGTAAAATCATTTGCTTTGATACGGTACAGGTACATACCACTGGACAAAGGTATACCCTGCTCATTCCTGCCATCCCAAAAAGTGGAATGAACGCCGGCTTTTAAATTGTGACGCACGAGTGTTCTCACCTTTTGTCCCCGCAGATTGTATACACTCAAATCCACAAATCCATCAACCCTCAGTTTAAAATCGATATGAGTTTCCGGATTGAAAGGATTTGGATAGTTTTGACATAACTCATAAGTAGAGGGAGGCGTTGCTATAATATCCACCGAACCGAGAACAGCACTGCATCCGGATGTGCCGGTAGCGACGACTCGATAATAATATTTTTGATTCATTTCAAGGTTCTGATCACGGTAAGCATAACTCGCTGCACCGTTCCAATCAATGGGATTTTCCGTTATTTTTTCATACGGACCTTTTTCTTCCAGGGCTCTTTCGACATAAAAAGAGCGAATGACATCCAGTTCTTTTTTCATCGACCAGGTCAAATCGATATAACCATCCACAGATTTAGCGTCAAAATTTGCCAATTCAATACGCAGCAGCGAAGGATCAATCGTTATTTCATCAAACTCACCACCGTGAATAGTAAAAGAACCCGGACCGTCGGTTTTAATGGCACGTACGTTATAGTGCGGCGTATCGCCGTACCATTCAATTTTGCCGCTTTTTTCGCCGATTTCGACTTTGACAGTAACGAGCGCGAGTTTGCTCCATTGCTCTTCCTGTCGACCGCCTATTGTTTGCCACGGTTGGCCTTCATAATGCGCAAGGTTAAATTCCCACACTCCTTCGCTGGGAGTATATTTTTCTAAAATACGGTAGTTCTGATCCGAAAAAAGCCAATCACTGGTTGTAAAGGCCAGTACAGACGGCTTTAAAATATCGTCGACTTTGATCGAATTTTGAATCAGTTTAATTTTGTAGCCGATGGCATCGGTGCTCCGCACCTCAATCCAGAATTTTAAAGTTGCACTTTCACCACTGGCAATCAATGACTCCCGGTTTAGCCGTATATCCAGTACTGGATGATCGGCCTTATACTCTGCATGTATAACCGGCGGAAAGATAGGAACCAGAGCCAGAAGAATGATGGGTAAGATTTTGTTCATGGCAAAGTCTCCAATAAAAAAATTAACCCGAGCGAAAATAGTGTAAATATCACATTAATATGACACACTGTCGTATATTATTGTCGACTTGAGAGCCGGCAAATAATAATAAAACGATCTTAATGACATATTAATTTTATTCTTAACCGATTTCGACCTTTTTGCAAATATGGATACGAACAAAAACTATGCCAGGAGGGTTTTCTAACAGGAGGAATCCCTAAAAAAAGCCTCCCGCGGGAAATCCGGGGAGGCGATAGGATATCAAAATTATTTCATCAATTGCATTTTCCTTGTATATGTAAAATCATTCACCTTTATACGGTAGATATAGACACCACTGGATAATGGTAATCCCTGCTCATTTCTTCCATCCCATACTGAAGAATAAAATCCGGCTTTCATATTTTGACGCATAAGATTTCTGACCAGTTGTCCTCGCATGTTATAAATCTGTATGGAAACATCTCCCGCGTCCTTGATTTGATAGTTGATCGTTGTTTCCGGATTAAAAGGATTGGGATAATTCTGCTCCAGTTTATATGCACGGGGGGCTTCAGCTTTTTGGGAAACGGTGCCAAGCATCTGCAAAATACCATTTCGGCTTACTGCAACGAGGCGATAAGTATACTCCTGTCCGATTTCAACTTTTTCATCAGTATATTGATACTGTAAAGATCCCGTTATCAATTCCTGTGTCAATCGCTCAAAAGGTCCGTCCTTTTTTATAGCACGGTCAACATAAAATCCTGCATTGTCCATTTCGTCTGCCGTACTCCAATTTAGCGTAATTAAACCGTTTTCAGACATGGCTGAATAGCCGCTCAATTCAACCTTTGTCAGCGTTGCATCGACAATAATATCACCACCGAGTTCCTGGCCGGTAATAACTTCCGAGCCCGGTTCGTTCAATTTAATCGCACGAACATTATAATTGGGCGTATAGCCATACCAATCGATATAGGCAATGGATTCCTCGTCTTTTGCGACGGTAAATTCAATGTCGATTCTGGCCACTTTACTCCAGGTTTCTGCGTCCGGGCCTCCCAATTCGCTATACGGCATCATTTCACGATTCCGAAAAGCCCATTCCAGAACACCCGCGGGAGGGGTATAACGTTCATGCATGACATAATTTTCTTCCGATATAATCCAGTCACTCATTTTAACCGATTTGATTTGATCCCTGAAAGCCACATCATTGATCTCGATGGCATTTTGCAACTGTACGATCTTTCGTGGTAAACCGTCCGCTGACCTGACTTCAATCCACAACGATTGAACAAAGGTCTCTCCGTTAAAAATCAAATCACCTTTTTCCAATCGCATATCCATAATAGGTGTTATTTCTATCGGTATGGATTGCGCATTGACCACTGAACAAACAGCGATCAAAATAAAAGCAATGCGTGTTAAATTTCTCATAATTAAATCCTCCAAATATTTTTGATCCGTTAGTTTTACGGCGTGGCCTCGTATTAAGGACATGTATCAGGCGTAAAGGCCGGCCATGACAACGGAGACCGGATTTGTCCGGACTCTTCAGAATTCTTTTTCACAGTGTTCAGATCAAAACCTTCAACATGAACACCCATATTATAATCGGCGTCATGGTAACCTAAAATTCCCTGAAAAAAGGTCCAATAGTTCTCATCAATACCTTCAACTTGTTCGGTCTTTATAGGATTATTGCCATCATAAGGCGCATCACCGGCACCGACAAGAACTTTGTTGTTCATTATATGGCGATACACACCATTATCATTCCAGAACTTGTAAAACTTGTTAAATCCCGTGGTAAAATCATAATAATTGGTCGTGTAATCTGTCAGGTTCGCCGTATTGACTGGTGTGGCGGACAACACGGTCAGGTGGTTTCGATGGGCGATAAAAAGGTAATACTCACCTTCCTGCAGACCGGGTACCGTAACACCTTCGGATCCGTCCACATCAACAAGATATCCGTCGTTGCGTAAATAACAACTGTAACCGGTATATCCGTTGCCAAGCTGTATAAAACAGCTGTTTTCAGGCAAATTAGCGCCCGAACGAAAACGCAGATACACCCAATCAACAATTTTTTCCGGTATATCGCCAGGTTCGTTATAGCCACTATCGCGGTGATCCGGATAGGGTGAAATAACCGGAATGACACAGTCACCCTTGTACAATACAGGTGGTTCGGATCGGGGTGAATGACGTAAATCCAGATACATAGTATCTCCGGGATCACCGGGCTGTAGCTGTAAATGAGTACGATATGGTCCTTCCAAAAAGACTCTGGCATATACAGTGGCATTCGTAACGATGTTTTCAACACCAAGCCAAACGGAACTACCCGAAGGCACCGTTACACCCTCAGCCATAGGAGAAGCCGTTACCGGATTGCTGTTCCAATAATCACCATCGCCCCAAATAACCCAAGGTGAAGGTACGGAATTGGTCTCGTTATAAGTACCGCTCGAGACAAAATTAAAAGTCATCGTTCCGGATGCCGGCGAACCGTTATTTGTGATTCTGTAATAGCGTTTAAAATGGGGGGGCGCACCGCCAGCGCCGCTGGTGATCTGTGTGACACGACGTATGACCGTACTTGTAATATTGCTCGATAACACCATGCCGGCAAAAGCACCTACCGAAGCACGGTTTGTGGTTTCGACAATTCCATCGAGATATCCGGTATGCTGAGCATCAGGACTGTCCAGCAATTGTCCATCTAAAACGATCTTGCCGAAGCCACTCTCACTGGTCGGTCGTGTGCCGATATAGGTTTGAACGACCACACCGTTGTCCAGTTGTAAATTGACGCCAAAGGCATTCATGGCGACAATAAGCACAAACACTACCAATAAAAGTCGTATTTTCATGAGTGCTCTCCTTAATTTATTGACTCTATTTTTTCATTCCTTAATTTCATTTCATCAACTGCATTTTGAGCGTTTTTGCAAAATCATTAACTCTGATTTTGTAAATATAAACACCACTGGACATTTGCACACCATCATCATCTCTTCCATCCCATATACCTGTATATACACCAGCGGCCATGTACTGTCGGATCAATTGACGTACGAGTTGTCCATTTGTATTATAAATCTGTAAGACGACCATTCCTCCTTCTTTTAATTTGAAATTTATACTTGTTTGCGGATTAAACGGATTTGGGAAATTTTGCGATAAATCATATGTCAAGGGTGCCGAAACCTTGATTTCCACGAGACCATGTAAACTGGTATTACCAAACACATCAACGGCGCCGACTTTATAAAAATAGGTTTCTCCTACCTCTACTGCATTATCGAGATAAGCATAGCGACCGCTACTATTTGGCCGGATCATTTTTTCAGATATTTTAACATAGGGTGTGCTCTTGGACCGGGAACGGAATATATAAAAGCCCGCATTTTCCAATTCATAGCTTGTCTGCCAATCCAGCATAACAGTCCCATCGTAAGATTCGGCGACGAATGAACTCAGTTCCACTTTTAACTTAATGTCGCTTAAAGTGG
Organism: Candidatus Zhuqueibacterota bacterium; assembly: GCA_016931775.1. Taxonomy (GTDB): domain Bacteria; phylum Zhuqueibacterota; class Zhuqueibacteria; order Residuimicrobiales; family JAFGEC01; genus JAFGEC01. The sequence goes on from JAFGEC010000212.1 coordinate 18,309, forward strand.
CTTCAATCGGCATCTCATAATTATGAATTGTTTCGGTGCCCGGAGGAGGAACTTTTACCGCCCGAGCATTAAAGTGCGGTGTATCACCAAACCAGCTGATCTTGCCTGTCTTATTCGCATCGAACCGAAAATATACGGATATCTTTATCAATTTAGTCCAGGTATCAACATCCGGTCCGCAAATCTTGGCCCATTCACCTCCTTCGTAATGTGCTGCCATAAATTCAAAAACACCATCCGCACCGTTATAAAGGGAAAAACACCTGTATTGCGTTTCGTCGAGATACCAATCGGAAAAGACGACCGAGTCAACCTGGGAATGGAATTCCTCATTAAAAACAAAAGAATTTTGTATTTGCTCAATATAACGCGAACTCCCGTCGGTGGTACGAACCTCAATCCACATCTGTAAAATACCCGTATTATCCCCTCTGTCAATCAATACATCTTTTACCAATCGCATATCCATAAGGGGATTATCGCCCATCGGTTGCCCATGTACAGCCATTCCATGGATGCTCAGTATAAAAATGTACATAAAAAACATCTTTTTCATTTTTCAAATCTCCAATACACCAGAAGAATACATTATTCTACATCTCAAGCAAAAAGTATACCAAAATTATTTATTTCGATTATTTCACTCTCATTTTCATTTTAGAAAAAACAAATATAACGATTGGTGAAAAGACCATATTTTTTTGGTTAAAAGACAGCATTTTTGATCAATCTTGTCTCTTACTTCCGTCAAATAATTGTGACATAATACATTAAAAACTTGTAATTATTTATATTTTCAAAATACTTGAACACGTTCATTGCCTAAACACTTGTCTTTTCAAATTAATCATTTTATTTTCGTGAAATGATTTTGAGCATTATAATTTATAGCAAATTTAGTGCCAATATTAAATGCGGGGGAAACCCCGCATTTTCCTCTATTTAATAAACTCCATCTTTTTAGTCTTGTTATGACCGTTAACCTCCAGCTTGTAAAGATATACACCACTGGGGACTATTTTACCGCTTTCGTTCGATCCATCCCAAACCACTGTGTGAGCCCCTGCCGTTCGATGCTCTGAAATAAGAGTCCTGACTTTTTGTCCCTGTAGGTTGAACACAGTAAGCGTGCAGAAGCCTTCATCACGAAGCGTGTAACAAATAGAGGTCTCCGGATTGAATGGATTTGGATAGTTCTGTTCGAGAGCATACCCGACCGGAACCAATGCCGTCGCCTCAACAGGGCCATGCATTTTTATCTGACCATCATAACTTACATCAGCCAATTTATAAAAATATGTTTTATTGGCTTCAATATTGTGATCCATAAAACTGTATGTTTTTTCTACGGCACTGTTACCCGCGCCCGATATGATATAGCTGTTGATATTGATATAATTTCCGTTTTTCGAGTCACTCCGGTAAATAAAAAATCCCATATTGTTCGTTTCCGATTGAGTTACCCATTCAAGACGTACGCCATTGTTCTGGGGTATCGCCTTAAAAGTCGTCAGTTCGACCGGTATTACTTCAGGATCAAGATAATCCACAATTCCATTTTGGTTTAAATCTGCATGAGAATCGTCAATTGTAGCCACTCCGTCATTATCATCGTCCGGATCACGCCAGTCCGGTAAATCCGTAGCATCGGAATTTTGCATGGGAGCATTGGAACCTGCAGCGTTGTAAACAGGATCGGGGCCGGGCACGGTATCATAGCCGTCGTCCATTCCATCCCCATCGTTATCACTTCCTGTTGGTGTTGTATCGGGCTGCCCGTCTTTATTACTATCGTGACCCTCTATATCATCGGGTACACTATCCTGATCGGAATCAGGATCGAGAAAGTCCGGCGTCCCATCATTATCCGTATCAACAGCGCCCAACATTTGAATGCTAGATTTTTCAACACCATTTGCAGATTTTAGCAAGCTTGGTTGTCCTTCGTCGATGTCGCAAATACCATCGTTATCACTGTCAATATCCAAACGATTGGGTACTCCATCACCGTCTGTATCTTCATCGCCTTCAATCACATCGAGCAGGCCGTCGTTATCATCATCGTCATCCAGATCATCCAGAATACCATCGCCATCGCTATCAACGCCGTCACAATACAGGTTCATCACGACAGGCGCTCCAAGTTCAAAACCGTGAATCAGTTCAGTCCCAGGAGGCGGGATTTTCAGTGCCCGGATACTGATATGCGGGGTGTCATACCACCAATAAATCTCACCGGATTGACCCGCTAGCTGGTTAAATTCTATTGTAAATCCCGCAAACGGACTCCATGTTTCTCCATCCGGGCCGCCCAGTTGTACATAGGGAGAAAACTCCTTAACGGCGGCCTGAAATTCCAGCACACCTGCAGGCGCTGTATAGCGCCAGTGCAACACATAATCCGTCTCCGGGAAAGCCCAGTAGCTGGGTGTTACGGAAATGATCTGTTGACGAAAAACCTCATCCACAACAGCAGAGTTTTGCAATTGATAAATTCCTCTGACAGATCCGTCGGTTGTTCGGACATCAAACCACAGATCGATTGATGCCGAATTCCCGACACATTGAAGATTTTCCGTTCGAATGCGCATATCCATAAGGGGATTTTCTGAAGTCGGAAGTAAATAAAGCCGGACCTCAGCAAGATGTCCCATTTGCTCATGGTGTATGGTCTCGACACCGGTTTGTCCTACCTTTAATGCTTCGATGAAAAATGACCCCGGCAGCCAATCGATGTCTCCGGTGTCACTGGCAAATTGCCGGAACTTTATCTCAAAGACCACTACTGTCGTCCAATCGCCCGGTTGAGGTCCACCAAAATCCATATATGGCGAACCTGAATTGTGAGTGAAAGAAAATTCAACCGTACCATCGTCTTTATCCCAGTGCCAATCCCTCAAATAATCCGTATCCGGAAAGTTACAACTTTTGAGTTGAACCGATTTTATCAATCCTTGAAAACGGTCGACAAAAAGAATAGCGTTCTGCAGCGTCTCAATGGACCTGCCGGAACCGTCTGTCGTGCTGATATCGACATAAAAATCAAAGGTTCCCTCGTTGATAGTGTAAATGATGTTATCGATGCGCATCCGCATATCCATTACATCCTTTTCAGGTGGTTGATCCGATAAGGGAATTTGAATGGGTGTGCCCAGCTCATCTTTATGAATTGTTTCTGTTCCACCTCCGGATAATTTTGCCGCTCGCACATTAAAATGCGGTGTTACATCCGCCCAAACAATTGTACCGGTCGCTCCGGGTACCTGATCGAATACAAAATGTACTTTAAGAACCAGCCACCAGTCATTCACTGTTGGGCCGCCGACCGCCACGGGTGTCGAGCCTTCAAAAAAAGCGGTCTGAAACTCTATTACACCGTCAACCTGAGTCCATCGCCAAATCTGGTTGTAAGCGTTCGATGGGAAAACCCACTCTACCACTTGTGCATCCGTCACGGCTGCGGCAAAATTTTCGTCAAACTGTGCATCATTTTGCATTTGCGCGATGAGCCTGCTGGCACCATCAGTAGTCCGCACTTCAAATACTAAATCAAATTCTCCGGTGTTACCTGAAAAAGTCAGGTTCTCAACACGTACCTGCATATCCATTGACGGATTTTCACTAATAACCTGAGCCCATCCCTGATGATAAAGCAAAAAAATGGTAATTACAAAAATTATAAATAGATATCGCTTTATCATTTCATCCTCCTATTTTTTATGACAATAGTGTCAAAAATAACGACCACTTTGATTATTTTTATTTGTCGAAATTTAGCTTTATATGTTTAATTTTATTAAACTTTGTTCTGCGAATATTTTGGTGCTCACATAAAATGAGCAAATAGAATGCCAAACAACAGTAATTTCCTAATTATTAAATCATTTATGCAATTTTTTTACCGGCCATTCATAACCGCAACAATAATCGTACCAAAATACATTGAGATACAAAAGTACGATCATTCTATTCTTTAAACATTTGCGCCACCAAATCGATTCGCTGTTCCAAGATGAAATGCCCTTTTTTGTAAGAAATTCACTCCGGAGGTAATAAAATACCGAGGCTAAGCAGCATGAGAACCATAATTAAAGCAAAAATATCCCGTTACCTTCATCATTAAAAGATAGTAATTTATTTTTCTCGTGCAAATAATAATTTTCTCCAAATAATTTTTTTAAAACAGATAAACGTCTCCCCTATTGAAAAAAAGCCTGCTTCCCTGCACAATAGCCGGGAAGCAGGCTGACCATCGGTCTATTTGAGAAATTCCATTTTTCGAATTTCGATATAACCATTAACCCGAAGCTCATAGAGATAAATACCACTGGGCATGATGTTTCCCGTATCACCCTTGCCGTCCCAGCTTATCACATGGGTTCCTGCAGAACGATATCCCGCGGTAAGAGTACGTACTTTTTGCCCTTTTAGATTAAATATTTTTATCTCGCATTGACCGGCTGCTTTTAATTTGAACCGGATTTTTGTTTCAGGATTAAAAGGATTTGGATAATTCTGTTCCAGTACATATTCAGATGGCGCTTCGATATGAACGGTTTTTACTTCTTCATGCATGGTAACTTGGCCTTTATAATCCACATCGGCGAGCTTGTAAAAATAAGTTTTTCCGGCCAGAACTGTACGATCCGTATAATGATAATCCCGGCCCACTTCACTGGTCCCAAGGCCTTTTAAAAGTTCCCGGTTAAGTTTTATAAAACCGCTCATATTTTCTTCAGCACGATAAATATCAAATCCGAGGTTTTCGGTTTCGGACTGCGTCGTCCAACTTAACTCGACGGTATTTCCCATTGCAACAGCCGTAAACGCAGTTAATTCAACTGGTAGAGGAATGTTGGTCAATTCTGCCGGGAGATCTCCAATTTCAACACCCGTTATATCCTGATCGATATCATCCAAAACACTGTATGTGGGATCCGATGTCCAACTGACGGCGCCAAAATCATCTATCATTATATAAATGATCGTTAATCGCAGTACTTCTGTCCAGGTACCGTCCAGAATTCTGGGCGGTGGGGTACTGTTCCAGGTATACTGATAGCTGACTCGCCGGGTCAAGGGATCATAACCTTCAGTTTCGGTATAATGATGTACCGCGTCAAAATATTGATTTGAAAAGTTGACATTTGCCGGAGCCGGAATTTGACCGGCCAGAATCGGATCCAGTTCGATAATATCCTGGAAATTACCGATAGAGTAAGTCAAACCGTCATTGGAATGTGCCTCAACGGCAAATACCAGTTCCCCTTCACCGGGATTAGGTGTGTTGTAGGTATTGCTGATAAAGACAAGACGCGTATCAATACCGCCCAGCTGACCGGCGATGGAGTGACAATCGATATTGTTCATATCGTTATTATCCGGTGCGCTGGAGTTGTATATCCACGCACAATTGGTCACCGGTAAATCGTTGAGCAGACCGGTAATCTGCAAGACTGCGGATCCGCCAGCTGTCAGTGTGCCAACATCCCAAATTCCGGTAGCAGGATTATAGTTTCCACCGCTGTTATCACTTTGATAATCAATACCCACCGGCAGTTTATCAAAAACCTGCACATCATTGGCAGCACCAGGACCGCCATTTGTAACGGTTATTTGAAAGGTAACCGGTTGGCCGATAACGGGTGTTGTGGTGACGATCGTCTTTGTTACACTCAAATCAGCCGGAGTAACTCCGTCTGTAACCGTGACAAATACCTCTTCACCATTATTGTCCAGATTGGAATCTCCCGGCGTCACCCGGGTAATGACGGCATAATTCGACAATTCGCCGGTTTGTTTTGTAGTGACATTCAAAGTCAAAGTCGCACTGTTCGTAGCCGTCAACGATCCGATATCCCAAATTCCGGTCGTTTCATCAAATGTACTGCCAACAGGGATGACACTGTATCCATGCAAATGAAAACCAGCATGCAAGAGATCCGTGACCTGTACGTTGGCGGCATCACCCGGTCCGTTATTTGTCACGTGAATTATAAACTGTACGGAACCGCCCAAAGTTGTACTTGTCGGATTGGCTGTTTTTGTCAGTTCCAGATCCGGTACAACCTGTAATGGATCGTCAATTTCTATTGTTTCATATTCGGTATTATTGGTTGAGTCAGGATCTGTTGCGCTTGATCCGGTAATCACCGCATGGTTGGTCCACACACCGACTTGTGCTGCCGTTGTATTGATCGTCATTATTGAGGACGCGCCGGCGGCTACGGAAGCGATGCTCCAGGTTAAAGTCCTGTTTCCCGGATTCCAATTACCCGGGGGTATGCTGCCGTTATAAGTAACACCGACCGGAACATAATCAACAATCGTCACACCGGAAGCCGCATCCGGACCATTATTATGCACGGTGAGTGTATATATCACCGGATCATTCACACTGGGTGTAGTGGTCAACACCGATTTCCACACCTCGAGGTCGGCGATTGTAGCCACCGGTTGTATTTCAAAGGTCACCTCGTCATCATCGTTATCCGGATTCGGATCGATAGAATTGGAACCCGCAACGAGCGCCACATTTCTCCATTCACCGGCTGAAGCGGCAGTGGTATTGATCGTTAACACAGCGCTTACGCCGTTGGCGATCGAAGCGACATTCCATATCACCGTTCGTTGCGCGGCGTTATAGGCTCCCGTCGGTACACTGCTCACATAAGTCACACCGGCAGGCAAAGTATCTACAACCGTTACGGAGGTTGCCTCATCAGGCCCGGCATTGTAAACCGCCAATGTAAAAGTTATGGCTGTTCCTACAGGTATAGGCGGAGGCGAACTCGGACTCATGGACTTGGTCATCTGCAAATCAGAATCGTTCAGTATCTGTGGTTCTTCAACAAAAATTGTTACACAATCAGAATTGTTGTCCGTGTTGCTGTCGTTTGCATCTGCACTGTAAATAAAAGCACAATTGGTGATATATCCGGTGCGGGTCACCGTTCCTGTGAGCCGTAATGTTCTTGAAGCACCGTTTCCTAATGTAATAATCTGCCAAATTCCCGTCGCCGGTTCATAGGCCCCACTGGCATTATCACTTACATAATCGATGCCGACCGGTAAATGATCCTGAATCGATATCTCTACAACCGCATCGGGACCGTTGTTGGTAACGGTGATATTAAATTCAACGTTATCCCCCAAAACCGGATTGGGAGAACTGATCAGTTCTTTATTAATAGCCAAATCAGCATTTACTTGGTGCTGGCCGACCAGTACGTATGCCCAGGCATCGTTGTTATCCAAAGAATCATCCCCACTGGCACGGGTGATAAGCGCGTAATTGGAGAGCAACCCCGCTTCATCGGCGGTTGCCTGGATTTCCAGTGTTGCCGTTTCTCCAACACCCAGAGAAATATTCGACCAAATACCGGATGCCGGACTATAGCTCCCTTCGGAAGGAGAATTATTCATGTATGTAAAGCCATCATGCAATATATCCGTAACCTCAACATCGGTCACGGTTCCCGGTCCGTCGTTTGTGACCGAAACGGTAAAAGTCACCGTTCCACCCACATCCTGCGTTGTAGGATTGGCTGTTTTAGTGAGCCTTACTTCCGGCTCGGTAACAGCGGGATCATCAACATAAACAGAAGCATACTCACTATTGTTCCATGGATTCGGATCCGTGGTATCCGCTGCGACAACGACTGTGTGGTTGGTCCACAAACCCGCTTGACCGGCAATACCGTTTATGGTGAACGTTTGCTCCATTCCGGCCGCCAGGGAAGCGATGGTATATATGATCGTCCGGCTACCAGAATTCCAGGTTCCTCCCGGACTACTGATATAGATAATACCTGGAGGCAAATAATCTTCTACGACAATATTGGTATTATCATCCAGGCCTTTATTTCGCACGGTAACCGTATATGTGACCGCCTGTCCGATGTCCGGATAAGTGGGAATAACACTTTTCAGTATTTCAATATCCGATTCCGATACCTGACCGCAGTACAATGGTACATCCAGGGGGCAAGAAAGTTCCCGATTGTAGATCGTCTCGGGATCCGCACCGGGCCCACTGTAAGCACGAACGTTATAATGCGGGGTATATCCCCACCAATCGATCACACCCAGCGTACCGACGTCCTGATGGCATCTTACATGAAATCCAACAACTGCATGCCACGTGAGAGAATCAGGACCACCGTACACAGCTGCTTCTACAAAGTATTTTTTATTCATGCTGAATTCAAGAACACCCGCCTGGGGTGTAAAACGCTCATGCAGCACATAACTATCAAAGGGTATATTCCACTGAAAAGAAGTAATGGTATCAATCAATGCATTAAAGTGAGGATCAAATAAAATGGAATTCTGCATCTGACTGATGTACCATTCACTGCCATCCGTGGTACGGACGTCAAACCATAACTCCATCGTCATTGAATCACTATCACAGGTCACCTCGCCGATACGAACCCGCATATCCATAACCGGATTGTCGGCCTGGGCAAGTGCTTCCATATTTAAGCCCGCCAAGATCACTAATGCAGTGATAATAATAAAAGTTCGAGAAAACATTTTTTCCTCCTAAATCTATTGTTTTTTATAAATTAATTCAATATCGTGGCAACTTTTCCACATGTTGCTCTAACTTTGTGGCACGCATCGGACATAAATGCATTTAAAGAAAACTTTAAAACCATAATTTTTATATATTTAAATTTTTTACATACAATGACATATACATTATATCCAAAACACATGCCACGATATTAAAACATTGATAATATCTGAAAAATGTACTACATTATTGGCGGTTACTGCTTATAGCACCCATAAAGATCGGATAATATTTTGCACGTTGAATTGATAATTTTGTTTGATGTTATATGGAAACTTGTGTCATTATACCCACATATAACCGGGCTCATTTTGTAAACAGAGCTGTCTTGTCCGTAATCAGGCAGAAAGAAAAACCTGATGAAATAATTATTATTGATGACGGATCCACCGATAATACAGCGACGATTTTAAATCGTTTTGAAAAAAAGATAAATTATATCAAACAAACCAACTTCGGTGTTTCAGCAGCCCGGAACACCGGCATCCTAAACAGCAAAAGTGAATGGATATGTTTCCTAGACTCGGATGATTTTTGGATGCCGGCCAAGTTGGAAATGCAAAAAAAAGCCTTGCGTTCTCATCCGGAATACAAAGTATGTTATACTAATGAAGTTTGGATTAAAAACAACAAACATCTCAATCAAAGTAAAAAGCACACAAAATACAGTGGCTGGATATATGAAAAATGTCTACCGCTATGCATTATCAGCCCATCCTCGGTCATGATACACAGGACGGTTTTTGAAAAAACAGGCTTATTCGATGAATCTATGGTCGCGTGTGAGGATTATGATTTATGGCTGCGGATTACCAATCATTTCCCGGTTTTATATTTACCGGAAAAATTAATTACGAAAAACGCCGGTAGCTGGCCTCAACTTTCCAGGCAACACAGTCTGGACAAACTGAGAATCAGGGCGCTTTTTAAAATACTGAATAAGAATGAGTTGTCCCAATCGAAAAAAAATGCGACAATAAATATATTGATCCAAAAATGTAACATCTACAAGTCAGGTTGCTTACATCATTCAAGAACTGATGAAATTGAATGGATAGAAACAATAATAGCTCAAGTGGAAGGTTTGTCATGAAAAAAGTAATTATTACAGGTATTACCGGCCAGGATGGATCGTATTTAACGGAATTTTTATTAGAAAAGGGATATGAAGTGCACGGTATTGTAAGAAGAGTCGCTTTGGAAGATCCGGCACACAGGATGTGGCGTATCAATCACATGATCAAGGACATCCATCTTCATGCCGCGTCTCTGGAGAGCTTTCCGAGTATAGTTAAAGTCATCAATAAAATTCAACCGGATGAATGTTACCACCTGGCAGCGCAAAGTTTTGTCAGTTACTCATTCGAAGATGAATTCTCAACTATGAATACAAATATAAATGGAACACATTTTGTATTGGCAGCTCTACGTGAATTTTGTCCTGACTGTAAATTTTACTTTGCAGGTTCCAGTGAAATGTTCGGAAAAGTCAAGGAGGTGCCGCAAACAGAAAAAACCCAATTCCACCCCAGATCTCCCTATGGAATATCAAAGGTTGCCGGATTTCACCTGACACGGAATTATAGAGAAGGTTATAATTTTTTCGCCTGCAGTGGAATTTTATTTAATCATGAATCACCCCGTCGTGGCTATGAATTTGTAACAAGAAAAATCACCTCGCATGTGGCCAAAATCAAACTTGGTAAAACAAATCAGCTTCGGCTTGGGAACCTTGATGCCAGACGAGACTGGGGACATGCAAAAGAATATGTTGGTGCCATGTGGCTCATGTTACAGCAGGAGCAGCCGGATGATTATGTTGTGGCCACCGGAATTGTTCATAGTGTACGGGATTTTTGCAAAATCGCATTCGAATATGTCGGCCTTGATTTTAATGAATATGTCGTTGTTGATCCGCTCTATTTCCGTCCAGCCGAGGTAGAATTGCTGCAAGGAAATGCAGAAAAAATTGAAAAAATCGGTTGGAAAAATCAAATTAAATTCCAGGACCTCGTCAGAGAGATGGTTGATGTGGACCTCGAACGTGAAAGCCGACGTCATTAAAACCTGAATGAGTGTAATATGTCATTATTGCCATTCAAAACCAAAAATATTAAAATAGGCTTGGCACTTGGTGAGGGCGCAGCCAGAGGATTAGCCCATATCGGCGTTCTCAATGTTTTGGTAAAGGCACAAGTTCCTATTAAAGTGATAACAGGGACTTCCATGGGCGCTCTTATCGGCGGCCTTTTTGCAGCGGGTATACATCCTGAAAAAATGGAACATCTCGTCACAAAGGAAAGACTCAAAGTGCTGAGCAAAGTCTTCGTCCCGACGTTCCCCCGAGGTGGATTTTTTGACGGCAATCGTATTACGGAGTTGCTAGAATCTATTGTCGGCGCAATAAACATTGAGGACCTTAAAATACCTTACGCCGCAATAGCCACTAATTTCGCCAATGGTGAAGAGGTTATTCTTCGGAAAGGCCCATTAACCCATGCCATCAGAGCCAGTTCATCAATACCGGGAATTTTTAATCCTGTAAATGCGGACAATCATATATTGTGTGATGGGGCGCTTACCAATCCTGTACCCGTTGATGTTTGCCGGAAACTGGGAGCAGACAAAGTTATTGCCGTAAATGTTAATCCACGCCTGGATCTTTCGGGCAAAAAACCTGCTATACGTACCGTAACCGAAAATATAAAAAAGGACAAAGCTGATAATGAAAGCTGGGACCAAATGCTGCTTTCGCTTGTAAAACATATCGACAAATCCGGTGAAATTACAGACAAAGTAACCAAATGGATAAAGCCCCTGGCTAAGGAGCATCCGAAAATATCCATCGGCATCATCGATGCAATAACACAGGCGTTCAGTATTATGTATGCCCAGAGTGTCAACTATACGAACAAATCATGCGTTCCGGATGTATTGTTACAGCCCGATACCAAAAACTTTTACCTCATGGATTTTGATAAAGCAGAAGAGCTCATAGAAATCGGGCAAAACTGTGCCTTGGCACAAATAAAAAATATTATTAAAATGTCCTGACTTTACAGAATCAGGATACCAATATCCGGAAGTGTCATCAAATCGATACCGGTTACAGAGCTTACGTTTTCATATTGCTCATTGTATCTTGAGGTCAAAGTGACGAAATATTTGCAATATTTTTCCCTCGCCTTTACAATAACAACTGTTTCCTCTTTCGGCTTAACTCCAGAACGCTCTATTTCCTATCTTCCCTCCGCAAACGGTTTATGTCTTATATCCTTTAATCTTAAGAACAAATCAGCAGATACGTTTATGCCTCACATTACGGATGCGCGTGACGTTGAATTCCTCACACCCAATCTATTAAAATCAAGCGGGTGCATATTGACGATTCAAGATACGGAGATCAATCTGGCCAAGTTCCCGATCACTTTTGTCGATTATATTGATGGAACGGGAATCATTCGAATCGATTACAAAGCAAAAAAACTAGAGGTCCACTCATATATTTGGTCACCTATGACGATAAAAAACAAGGTGGCGATTTTTCTTTACCATATCATTGACGGATCAGCCTGGAACCTGAGACCATCCGATGTAAAACCCGGCTTCGAGGGCTTAACACCGCAATTTGAAAAAATTGCCATGATGCAAATGGACGGGAAAGGATTTTGGGTCGGTCTCGCCGTTATCTATATACCAGGCATCCTGCAGGAAACTCTCCAACAATTGGAGAAAGAACTATCTAATGCCAAACCAAAATTATTGCTGGAAGCCGAACAAAGATGGTGGCAACATTGGCATAGCAGCGGTTCCATCCCCTCATCTGTTTATGGAAGTCGGTACAAAACACTCCTACAATCTCTGGCCTTTATTAAAATGGCCCAGTGTCAGGAGCCGGGTCCCGGCCGTGGTCAAATCGTGAAGAATTTATCCCCCGAGTTCGACAGTGCCGCTATGACCAGAGACATGGCATTCTCCATTCTGGCGCTCTGTCGTACCGGACATTTTGCCGAAGCAAAGGCCGCTCTTTCATTTTTATTGACTGCACAAGCGGGAATTTTCAGATCGAATCAATACAGTATAAAAAAATGGGGTTCAAAATCTCCATATCTTATCTCTTTGGCTTCATATACCGGAATGGGATTTGAAAAAGCAGAAATACAAAACAATAGCCCTATCATTTATTTTGATAGTTTCGGATTATTTTTATGGGCGATGACCGAATATGTAAAGCACAGCTCGGATTTAGATTTTGCTTCGAACCATTGGCCGAACATACAAAAATTCATTATTACGCCAATGCTGGACGCTATTGATGAAACGGGGCTAATAAAACAGGATTCCGGATGGCTTAATACGCCTATGCCGGGGGAACATTTTTGTTATACGTCATTAAGTGCCTTTAAGGGTTTGAACAGCGCTGCCGTGTTAGCGTATTCGATTCATCAGGACGAAAGAGCGATACTCTATACAAAAAAAGCGGCAGAATTGAGGACCGCTATCCTGACGAAACTCACTGTGGGAAAATCAATACTTTTATCTCGTAGTTTGGAGGTTAAACAATACCCGAATTTTTTAGACGGATCAACTGTGGATGCGATTAACTGGGAGATCGTTTCTCCTTATTGGAAAACCGCTTCCTCCATCAGCAAAGCTCTTGATGTATTTTTACGCCCGGGAAATGCACCCAGAGGATTTGTCCAATACTATAAAAACGACAATCAATTATATCACGAAAATCCGTTTGTCACTCTGAGAGCTGTATCCGCTCTTTATACAATGCAAGAGGAGGAAAGAGCGGACCAGATATTGGAATATATGACCCACATTACAATGAAAAATGCCGGAATGATCCCATCATTTCTTACGGTTGAAAATATGTATTTTATCGAACCATATCCTGTAATCGGCACAGGAGCCGCCGCAATGATATTAGCAATTTTGAAAAGTGTACAAAAATAAAAAAGGACATCATAATGCGTGTACTATATCTCATACTGCTTTCGAGTATTGTTTCCTTTTCAGAACAATCTATTCAAATGGCACATTATCCCGCTCCTTCGCCTGATGCCGGCCAAATAGTTTTTTGTTATCAAGGCGATTTGTGGATCGTGCCGATTACAGGAGGAACGGCACAACGGCTCACAGTGCACGAAGCGATTGAACAATATCCCATCTGGTCACCGGACGGGAAAGAAATTGCCTTTTCATCGGACCGCTTTGGTAATACGGATATTTTTATTATGCCTATTTTAGGGGGTGAACCGCAAAGATTAACTTTCTTTTCATCCGATGATCGTTTGTGCGATTGGTCGGCTGATGGGCACACAATTTATTTCACATCAAAACGGGACTTTTTCTACCACAGGTTGCCCGTAATGTACTATATGGACAAACAGTCAGGCGGAACACCACGGAAATTAATACCTGCATATATCAATCATGGCAAAATCTCACCCAGCGGTCAATATTTTGTTTCTACAAGAGGTAACGAATCATGGTATCGTAAACATTACCGCGGCAGCAGTTCGTGTGATATATGGTTGTATAATTTTAACGAAAACACCTTCGCCAGACTCACCGAACACGACGGTAACGACTGGACACCAATATGGTCACCGGATGAAAAACTTGTTTATTATGTCACGGACATGGGTGATGATACATTTAATCTGTGGGAGATGAATATAGACGGCAGCGGGAAAAAGCAATTAACCTTTCATAAAAACGACGGCGTACGCTACCCATCCATTTCACGAGACGGCCGGGTGATTTGTTATGAACGAGCCGCCGATATATGGGTTTATTATCCGAACACAGGTGAGAATAAAATGATTCATATCAACACACCATCAGATTATAAAAACAACCTTGTTGAAAACAAAACCTTTACCGAGGATGCGACTGAAATGACAATATCAGGGGACGGGAAAAAATTTGCTTCAATAATTAGAGGCGAGGTTTTTATCACTGAAATAAAAGACAAGGGCGAAAAAACCGTACGATTAACCCAGACAACAGCACGTGAATGTGAACTGTGCTGGGCACCAAAGGGAGACACGCTGTTATACACATCCGACCGGAAGGGCCAAAAGGATATTTATATGATGGTGCCTGCCGATACATCCATTGAGATGATCTGGAATCTTAATTTTCAGGAAAAAGTACTGTTCTCCACAAAAGAGAATGAATCGAGGCCGAAATTTTCACCTGACGGAAAAAAAATCGCATATATCAGAGGAAAAGGCGATCTGGTTGTCGCCGATGTGAACGGAAAAAATGACAACGTGATTTTAGAGGGATGGTCGCCACCCCAGTTCGTCTGGGCACCCGACAGCAAATGGCTCGCATTCAGCCGTGAAGATGATGAATACAACAATGATTTGTTTATTATACCGGCTCAAGGCGGTACGCCGATCAATGTCAGCCGGCATCCTGATGAAGATTTAACGCCGTTCTGGTCACAGGACGGTAAAAAACTGGTATGGGCGTCGCGCCGGAACGGCGATAGTTTTGATTTATGGCAGGTTTACCTGCAAAAAAATGACGCCAGAAAAACCGAAGAGGAATGGGAACGGGAAGAAAAGGAAGCACCGGATGATAAAAAAGTAAACAAAACGCCGGTCACAGTTAAAATTGACCTGCCTGATGTTCATAAACAGCAAACACGATTGACCTCTCTGCCCGGGTCTGAAAGCGTACCGGTTACAAGCCCGGACGGCAAGTTCGTTTATTTTTCAGCGGCGGGAGACGGCAAGCGGGAATTGTTTAAAATCAAACGCGATGGTAAAGACCTCCAAAGGTTAACCACCGACGGAGCCGCTCCAACATTTATTCAGATAAGCGGGGATGGAAAAACCATTTATTATCTCAGCAAGGGTAAAATTCACTCCATATCAAATGAAGGTAAGGACATAAAAAATCTCGCCTTTAAAGCAAAAATGCAAATTGATTACCGGGCAGAAAGGGCACAAAAATTCGATGAATCGTGGATGATTCTATATGATAATTTTTACGATGCCGATTTCCACGGTGTGGATTGGAAAAAAATGAAACAAAAATACCGTCCATGGGCATTGGACGCAGCAACAATTTGGGATTTTAATTACGTGATCTCCCTAATGCTGGGAGAATTAAACGCCTCCCATCTGGGTATAAACGGACCCTCAGACGGCCCTCAAGTTTCCACGGGCATGCTCGGATTACGATTCGATGAGTCATACAACGGAACAGGAATGCGGGTGGAAAGCGTTATTCCCAATTCTCCATGTGATTATCCTGATTCAAAAATATCGCCCCAGGAAATTCTCCTCCGCATCGATAATGAACCACTCACGTCGCAGACCAATATTTACCAACTTTTAAATGATAAAGTCGGCGAACAGATCCAATTACTGGTTCAAGACAAAGTCGGAGACACTCGAACTGTTGTGGTCAAACCGGTCAATTACAACCAGTTTGTAGATTTGGAATATGACCGCTGGGTGCAGGAAAAACGTGACAATGTCGATCGACTGTCAAACAGTAAATTGGCTTATCTTCATATCCGTGGTATGGGAATGCCGAATGTAGAAAAATTCGAAATGGAGCTTTACTCCGAAGCCCACGGTAAGGATGCCATGATTATCGACGTCCGCAATAATGGGGGCGGCTGGGTCACTGACTATTTGCTCGCTATTCTGGCAGTCAAACCCCATGCATGGACAGTGCCTCGCGACGGCGGTAAGGGCTACCCCCAAAACCGGCTGCCGCTTTATTATTGGAGCAAACCTGTTGTTGTGATGTGTAACGAATGGTCGTTCAGCAATGCTGAAATATTTTCCCACGCCATAAAAGGCCTGCAGCGCGGTCAGATCGTGGGGGCACCAACAGGAGGATTGGTCATCAGCACCGGTGCCGCCACGTTGATCGATGGGGCAACATTTCGAATACCCGGAAGAGGATGGTACGCAGCATATTCCGGACTTGATATGGAAAATAACGGCTGTATTCCTCACCATATTGTTTGGGACCTCCCCGGTGATACTGCAAGAGGAATCGACCGGCAACTGGACAAGGCCGTAAAAGTGTTAATGGAGGAATTGGAAAGATAGGGATTGAATAGTACAGGTGGGCTTGATTCTGCCCCGAATGCAGAAAAAACCTGATCGGACAAACGCGGCGTTTTCTACACGACGATCAGCAACACTCTGAAACATACAGGGGAAAAGCCCGTTTCAGCGCATGGCAAATTCCACCACAACAATCATTAATCCCGCTGATGTATTGGCATATTCCAACGCATCCCTGACTTCTCCTTGGTTTTGCCCGTCGTGAATATATAAAATTTTATCGTTAAAACCTGCCAACACCGTTGCCAATAAATTCGAAGGAACAGGCTGACCGCCTGTCGTTTGGGCGGAATGGTTATTTAAAATCAATATCTTGATGGGCGCTTGACGATGCATGGCTTCCAGCAATCCCAGATGGCCGGCTGCAACGAATGAAAAATCTCCGCTAATTGCCCAGACATTATCATATCCCGCTAAACTGGCACCTATAGCCAACGGTACACTCCCACCCATATAGGTGCAAATATCAACACAGTTAAACGGCGGAAAAGCAAATAAAGTGGATATACCGGTATCTGCGGTGACCACACCCATATTATTGTACAATTTGCCAAACACCTCAAATAAAGGCCGATACATTTCGACAATTGGCCGCCATTGCTCAGGTACGGCCTGGGGGATTTGTGGCAATTCCGGTTTTGCCAGAGACCGCCAATTTTTGCCGCTGATTTTTTTCTGGAAAATATTATATTGATACGTCGCCAGCAGCGGACAAACAATCTGTTGTAGGACATTTCGTTCCCATTTAGGCGCTGTACCCGGATCGGTTATATCATGTGTTGATTCCATCTTATCGAGGGATTCCGAATCGCATACGGCGACAACGGGGAGCTGTTTTTTCTCGGACTCCAAGATAGCATTCACCACCTTGTTATGTATATCACTTCCGTTAAGATCAAATACAGGGATTTTCATACCTTGCAGGATGGGTGACAGTTTGAGGATACAATCCGAGTGAATACCTTGATAATCTTCCGGTACGATAATTAACAATCCGGCAGTTGTGCCGGCGATTAAAGCATCCATAAGACTGTTCATTGCTTTAACGAATCCGTGCGCTTTCATCGTGGTGGCCGCACGTATGCCGGTTAATGCAGCACCGTGGGCAACTGAAAAAGCAACCTCTTCATGAAAGGAAAAAACACCACCTTTTTTCGGCATCCAGGCATCAAAAATTTGTGTGGCGCCGAATCCGGGTACAGATGTAAATACTTTTACACCGGCATCTGCCAATGCACGTGCAAAAATCTCAGAGCGTTTGAGTTTCATCATTCTCCTTTCGCAACGTAAACAACAATCCCGGCCACGTCTCATCCGCCGAGCACCCCTTGTAATCCACCAATCGACACGCCTCGAGTCGACGGATGCCCTCACTGGCGTCCTCCGGCTTCCAGTGAACGAAATGCAAAGTATACATGACACCTCAATCAGCACATCTTTTCTTTTTCCATTCCGCTATAACAATCGGACTCGTCTCAATTTGACTGAATGTTATTTCCCCAATAACTAAAAATACTCTAAATTAATTCGGTATCCATATGGTCTTAGCTGCAACAACCTCTGCATCACCGGGCAAATTTAACTGTTGGGAACTTTTGGTAAAAAAAGTCAATCCTTTATAATTGGTCAAATACTGAAAATTGGTCGTAAACACGCCTCCGGTGGTAAAGACAATCAGCGGACTTTTTTGTTTGGACAAAATGATTTCAAAATCCCGCGGTTCAACGCGTATAATAGATCCCGCTGCCTTTATGGCGTTGGCAATGGCAGCAGCTGCTGCAGCACCACCAGCGACAGCTCCGTTACTCATGTTTTTCTCCTTTTTAATATTGTTACCTCGATTCTGGGTAATCACTCAATCCGTTATAAACGAGTGTGATGGACAATCCTTCACAAAAATGGGTGTATATACCGGTTCGTCATTCACCCCCAAGGGCGACACAACAAATCTTTTTTTCATTTAGCATTTGCCACATTGCGGAATAATTTCTATTCACGGTACCATCAACGTTCTATTCAATGGGATTACATACCGACAAGGAGAACGGCGCATTCTCACGCGCTGTTCCCCGCTCCTTGTTCGGTATTTTGTTCATTTCCAGTTCAAGTTTACCGCCGTCCAAGATGTCAAAATGGTCCAGCCAGTTGTTATTCCAGCTTTTTCCATTTAAAACCGCTTTATTAATATACACATAATCCGGCGAATTATTCAAAGCCGAGATGGAAAACTCCTTTCCATCTTCCAGAAGCAGCACTGCCCGGCGAAACAGCGGCGACCCCAGCACGTATTGGGGGACGCCCGGACACACCGGATAAAATCCAAGAGCCGAAAAAACATACCACGCGGAAGTTTGGCCGTTATCTTCATCACCACACAATCCATCGGGCAACGGTGTATA
>JAFGEC010000213.1 GCA_016931775.1 Candidatus Zhuqueibacterota bacterium
ATGCGTGGTCCGGATAGTCTTGATGTGGGTATCATGCAGCGGATTACTCTAAGCAATATTATCGTCAATAACGCCGATCCGCGGTACGGATCGCTCATTGTCGGCATACCGGGTCATAAAATCAAGGATGTTCAGCTGAATAATATCCAAATTATGGTAAAAGGCGGTGCCCCAAAAGAACAGGTTGCCGTTGAGGTCCCCGAACTGGAAGATGGGTACCCGGATCCGAGGTTCTTCGGCAAGATACCGGCGTACGGCTTTTTTATCCGTCACGTTGACGGTATCGAGTTTAATAATGTGAGTATCCGTTATATGGAACAGGATTTCCGGCCCGCTTTTGTCCTGGAAAACGTCCAAAATGCGGATTTCAGCCATGTAAAAGCACAGCACACTCCGGATGTGCCCACCTTTCTGCTGAAAAATGTCGAAAATTTTGAAACTTTTCGATGTCAATCAGCGCCGGATACGAAACTGGATAAAGTTGAGCAGAAACAACTTTAGCAATATCCGTGTTTTGATTTATTCTCATTTTATGTTAACTGCCATTCATTTGATTGAATTTTTTAATCCAAAACGGCATTTGAATGGTTATAAATTGATAATAAAAAGGAAAAAGAAATGAAAAAAGTCGTTTTGTTGTCTATTGTTTGTCTGTGCATATTATCCTGTACAAAGAGATCCTGGCAGGAATTCAACATTACGGGTGTGGAAAAAATGGCCGCAAATTTTCAAGCACCGCCGGTTGAATACAGCATGACTTTTTACTGGGGGTGGGATGGAGAAATAACCGAGCAGGTTATTGCCCGTGATCTGGATGCTTTCAAGCAGCGCGGCGTGTCTATCGTCACGCTGGAATCCGGTTACGACATGGGCAGTCCGTATCTCTCCCCGGGCTGGTTGGAAATGGTGAAACGGACGGTCGAATTGGCACGTCAAAGGGATATGCGCGTCTGGATTGTGGACGAAGGCAAGTATCCCAGCGGGTTCGCCGGGGGCAAATTTTCCACGGATGCGCCTGAACTGAGAATGAAGGCCCTTGTGGTCGCGGATCGAATCAAGCTAACGAACGGCGACACACTCAAACGGCAATTGGACCGGGATATCGAAAGTGCTGTCGTTTACAATTTATCCGACAGCACGAATCAAATTCTCGATGTCCAATCCGGGGAACTGCACTGGACGGCCCCGGAGGGCCAGTGGGAAGTGCTTTTAATCAAACATGACTTTCGCAGTTCTCCCACGCGGGCTGTAAACAATCCGACCCGCGGCAAGGATCCGAGTAATTCACTCTGTGATTATCTCGATCCCGATGCGACACGCCGGTTTATTCAATTCACCCATGAACAACACAAAAAATATATCAGTTCGGAATTCGGACGGACGGTTCTCGGCTTTAGAGGCGATGAACCGGATTACAGCATACGGGGCATTCCATGGACTCCGGGTCTCTTTACTGCGTTTGAACAACGCAAAGGCTATGATGTACGGCCGTACGTCGCTTCGTTTTTTGCACCCCGGTTAACCGAAGAACAACGGCGGATAAAAGCCGACTATTGGGATGTTTGGTCCGATTTGTTTGCTGAAAATTTTTTTAAGGTACAGGCCGATTGGTGCGCCGATTTTCATATGGAGTATCTCGTTCATCTCAATCATGAGGACAAGATGACGGCGCTGGTCCGGTCCGAAGGCGATTTTTTTAAATGTATGAGACAGGTACAGATGCCCGGCGTGGATGCGATCTGGAACCAGATATGGCCGGATAAAATAGCCGATTACCCAAAGTATGCGTCCTCGGTCGCACATGTATATGGAAAGCCGCGAGCTTTTACGGAAAGTTTTGCGGCTTACCGCGATCAGCCGGATGTCAAGCAGGCTAAATGGGTTCTGGATCACCAGTTCGTACGTGGTATCAACATGGTTGAAGTGATGTTTGTACCCGCTTCATCATCAGGCAAGCTTGGTTTGTACGGCTGGACAGGGACCGAAGAATTTCCGGCTGTTGCGAAATATGTCCACAGGTCAGCCTATCTTCTATCACAAGGCCGTCCTGCAGCCCGTATCGCTGTTTATCACCCCACAACCAGCATGTGGCTGGGTGACGAAAAAGCGGACGATCACGTCCTGCAGATCATGCAGCAGCTTCTCGAACACCAGCGTGATTTCGATTTTATCGACGAAAAAGCACTTTGTTCTTCTTTAGTGCTCGAAAACGGTACATTTAAAAATTTAAGCGGACAATTTTACCAAGCTGTGATTATTCCTTCCTCACGGTCTATTTCGAAAACGGCTTTGGACCGGTTGCATGCATTTGCAGCCTCCGGCGGCCGGGTTATCTTTGTCGGCCGTGAGCCGGAGTTGATTGTCGAAAGAACTTTTCGATATGCTGCCGGCCCTGCAGATTTAAGCTGGGCGATCAGAGAACCGTCGGTAGAATTGAGTCCCCGCGTTATGGAGGCTTTACCGCAACCGGATGTCAAGTTGGATATTCCCTGTCCTTCCGTAAAATACACACACAGGCGTCTCCGTGATGCCGATTTGTATTTTTTCTTCAATGAGAGTTCCGAGAAGCAGATCTGTCAAGCGAGCCTGGCAGGAAACGGCCAGGTCCAGATATGGAATGCCAAAACCGGGGAAATAAAAGAGATCGAGAGTAAGTCTTTGGAAAACAATATATTACAATTGACTCTGGTACTGGAAGGTTACGAGACACAATTTTTTGTTATGGGTAAAGGTATCAATCATTATGTTTTATCCAAATTCAAATAAAAAATCCTTGACTATTGATATTAATATCGTATATTCCTATAATGAATGCTTTTCAGAATGACAATGGATTAAAGTCAAATATGACGGAATTTTTTTACAATTTTTATTACTTAATAGGGCCAAGTAGTGGTAAGGTTTAACGCACAATAAAATAGAGTGTGAATCGGCCCACTACTTTCCTCAGTAGTGGGCTTTTTTGTTTAAGGAGTGTGTATGAACATTTCATCTTTACGTAGAAAAATAGATGAAATAGATCGGAAAATACTTGCATTGCTCTGTGAAAGAGCAAGCGTCGCATTGGAAATAGGCCGTACGAAGCGGGACAATAATCTGTCGATCATCCATCCTGAACGGGAAAATGAGATTTTGGAAGGATTGATTGCGGCGAATAACGGACCGTTAAGTGACAATCATATACGTAAAATATATCATCAAATTATCAGCGCATGCAGGAATATTCAAAATTAAAAATGAGGAATTTTTGTGGTTATAGTAATGGAAGATAATGCGACCGAGTCTATGATTATCGCAGTCTCTGAAAGACTGGAGAAATTTGGATTTCAGGTGCACCGTGTAAACGGTGTCAACAGGACAATACTGGGTGCCATCGGCGATAAGCGCGGCATAGACATTAGAGGATTCGAGCTTGCCGAGGGCGTACACGAGGTTTTACGTATTACCGAGCCGTACAAACTCGCTGGCCGGACGTTTCACCCCGAGAATACGGTGGTCACTGTCAAAGATGCTGTGTTGGGTAGTGAAAAAATTACTGTGATGGCCGGACCGTGCTCGATTGAATCGGAACAACAGCTTTTTCATATTGCCCGGGAGGTTCGAACCGCCGGAGCGAAAATTTTACGTGGTGGCGCCTTTAAACCGCGCACATCCCCGTATTCTTTTCAGGGATTGGGTGTGGAGGGCTTGAAGCTTTTGAAACAGGCCGGTGAAGAATTTGGATTGGCGACCATTTCCGAGGTTATGGAGATATCTCAGGTCAACTTGATGTTGGATTATGTGGATATTTTTCAGGTCGGTGCCCGAAATATGCAAAATTTTTCCTTGCTGCGTGAATTGGGCAAGATTAAAAAACCGGTGATGATCAAACGCGGCATGGCAGCGACAATTGAAGAATTATTGATGGCGGCCGAATACGTCATGGCCGGCGGTAATTATAACGTGATATTGTGTGAAAGGGGCATACGAACATTTGAAAACTATACGCGGAATACGCTTGATATTTCAGCTATTCCCGTGACCCATAAATTAAGCCATCTTCCCATTATTGCCGATCCGAGTCATGGAACCGGTTTGCGTGACAAGGTCGGCCCTATGGCACGGGCGGCAGTGGCGGCGGGCGCAGATGGATTGATGATCGAGGTTCATCATGAACCGGAACAAGCTCTATCCGATGGTGCACAATCCTTGTATCCGCAGCAGTTTCTGCGCCTGATGGAAGAATTACGAATGATCGCCTGGGCTATCGGACGCGAACTGAATTAAAGGTGAAAATATGGGTGAGAGTGATATTTTTAAAAGAGTACTGATTGTCGGGACCGGACTTATCGGCGGTTCAATGGCCCTAGCTTTAAAGAGAAAAGGCTTTAAAGGTCAGTTGATCGGGTGTGACACGCCTGCCGTGCTTCAATCGGCAAAGGAGCGTAATATTTTTAACGAAATGTATCCGCCGAATCAACTCAAAGAGGCTGCCAGGGATGCGGATCTTGTATTCCTGAGCACGCCCATTGATGTTATTCTGACGTTGTTGAAACAACTGGGAGAATGTGTAAAACCCGGTGCCCTTGTCACCGATATGGGAAGCACAAAAAGAGAAATCGTCGAGATGGCGGACAAGGTTTTGCCGAAAGAGTGTTATTTCCTGGGCGGTCATCCAATGGCGGGATCCGAGTTCCGCGGTGTTGAAATGGCCGATCCGTTTTTATTTGAAAATACGACCTATGTATTGACTCCGGCCCGGCCTATATCTGAAACAATGCGAAAAGCGTTTGGTGAGCTGCTGGAAAAGACTGGCGCCAAGGTTGTTTTGATGCTGCCCAAACTCCATGACGAAATTGCCGCTGCGGTGAGCCATTTACCGCAGATACTTGCTGTTACGTTGATGAATATGGTGGCACAAAAACAAAATGAGAGTCCTCATTTTGTGAAAATGGCGGCAGGTGGATTCCGTGATATGACAAGAATAGCTTCGAGTCCGTATGGAATATGGGATGATATTCTAAAGACGAACAGCGATATGATCAGCCATTTTATTGATTTGTTCGTAAGTAATTTACAGGATATAAAAAAAATGTTGGCAAAAGATGAGATGAAAGCCCTTTTCGAGCAATCGGCTGCTGCACGCCTTTCGATTCCCAAAGATACCAAGGGTTTCCTGAATCCAAATTACGATCTTTTGGTGGCTGTTGAAGACAAGCCGGGTATGATTGCGCAGATTGCCAATGCCTGTGCTGAAAATAATATCAATATCAAAGATATTGAAGTTTTAAAAATTCGAGAGAATGAAGGCGGAACCATAAGGTTGGCGTTTTCATCGCAAGAGAATCGAACCGTTGCCCGGTCTTTATTGGTAGAAAAAGGATTGGAATGCAGAGTGAGGTAAATTATGGCCAATAAAATAATTAAATCCACGAGAGCAATACGAGGCAGGATTGAAATGCCGGGAGATAAATCCATTTCACATCGTGCATTACTATTGACTTCCATTGCACAGGGCACCAGCGAAATCACTGGTCTTTCCAATGCAGCAGATGTTCAAAATACGCTCTCGTGTATGCAGAACCTGGGTGTCGATATCCAAATCGAAAAGGACAAAATTGTTGTAAACGGTGTGGGAAAATACGGTTTGAAGGCACCAAAGGCCAATTTAGATGCTGGAAATTCGGGTACGACGATTCGGCTACTTGCCGGTATTTTAGCCGCGCAAAATTTTACCTCCACTATCGATGGAGACAAATCCCTTAGAAACAGGCCGATGCGGCGAATTATCGAACCGCTGGAAAATATGGGTGCTCACATTGAAAGTCAAATGTACAAAGCACCGATTACGATTAAAGGCGGTACCCTAAGAGCCATCGATTATGCTTCCCCTATAGCCAGTGCACAGGTGAAATCCTGCATACTGTTTGCCGGTCTTTATGTCAAGGGTATGACACGGGTGACGCAACCCATTCAATCAAGGGATCATTCCGAACGAATGCTCGAGGTTATGGGCGTTTCCGTTCGTGCCAATAACGGAATTTCGGGTGTATTGGGCCCTGCCGATTTGACGGCTGCCAATATTGATATTCCGGGGGATATATCTGCAGCCGCATTTTTTCTGGTTGCCGGTTGCCTGCTGCCGGATTCCGAAGTGGAGCTTGTGAACCTGGGAATCAACGATACCCGTACAGGTATTTTGGAAGCGCTGGCACACATGGGCGCCTTTATCGAAAAAAAGGATATTGTAACCATCAACAATGAACCAAGAGCCAGTCTGCTTACAAAATTCGTTAATTTACATGCCACCACTCTGAGCGGTTCCATTATTCCGAGAATCATCGATGAAATACCCATTCTTGCCGTTGCAGCGACTCAGGCGACGGGTACGACTGTTATTCGCGATGCCGGAGAATTACGAGTGAAAGAATCCGACCGTATTACGACGATTGTTACAAATCTCAGACGTATGGGCGCCAACATTCGTGAAACGAAAGATGGCATGGTTATCACCGGTCCTACACCTCTGAACGGTGCAGAAATTGAAAGCTACGGTGATCATCGTATTGCGATGGCTTTTAGTATCGCCGGATTGGTGGCGGAAGGTGAGACCACGATTAAAAAAGTTGACTGTGTAAAAACTTCCTTTCCCGATTTTTATAAAATCTTGAGAAAAATTCGAAATGATTGAAACAAAATCAAGCGTTTTGGCTGTTATTGGTGATCCAGTCGAACACAGCCTGTCACCTTTGATGCAAAATTGGATGATACAAAAGTTCGGTCTCGAGGCAATATACCTTGCTTTTTTTGTCCGTGAATCCGAACTCGAGGCGGCAGTGGCCGGTATGCGGGCATTAAATATCAGAGGATTGAATGTGACGGTGCCGCATAAAACCAACGTGCTCCGATATGTGGATACACAATCGGATCAGGTGCAAAAATTGGGTGCCGCCAATACACTTGCCCTAAAAGATGGCAGAATACTAGCCTATGTGACCGATCCATTCGGATTTTTACAGTCCCTGGGCGCCAACCAAGACCGGTTTAAAGGTGCGGATGTTTTTCTTGTCGGAGCCGGTGGTGGCGCTCGCTCTGTCTGTTATGCGCTCACCGAACTCGGCATTGGTAAATTGATTGTGACAGATCAAGATGAAGAACGCGCGAAAAATCTTGCGGTTTTAGCTGTTGAGCAATTCGGTTTACAGGATGTGGAATATTGTCCTGCACAGCCGGAGAAAAAAAACGCGGCCATATCAGCGTCGTCGGTTGTGATCAACGCCACGCCGGCCGGCATGTCACCGCATATTGATCAAAGTCCTGTAAACGATTTTGCAGCTTTTACAAAAAAACATTTTGTATATGATTTGATTTATAATCCCGCCAAGACCAAATTTTTACTCGGTGCTGAAAAACAGGGGGCAACGATACAAAACGGTTTGGATATGCTTATTTTTCAGGGATTAGGATCTTTGAAAATTTGGTATGAGGCGGATTTACAGCTGGACACACCTTTACTTGCCGAATTGCAGCAATTAATGAAGCAGAAACTGGAGATTCATGGATAAAATTCGATTTTTAACGGCAGGAGAATCGCACGGCCGGGCTCTAACAGCCATTATTGAAGGTTTACCCGCCGGTCTGGAAATATCCGAGCAGGATATTTTAACCGATTTGAAAAGACGGCAGCGTGGGTACGGCAGAGGCGGACGAATGCAGATCGAACGTGATTATGCCAAAATACTTTCAGGTGTTCGGTATGGAAAAACACTCGGAAGTCCAATCTGTCTTTTGATTGAAAACAAGGATTGGCCCAACTGGGTAGAAAAGATGTCGGTGGAACCGGTGATAAATCCCGTACAAAAATTGCAAATGCCACGACCCGGACACGCTGATTATGCCGGGATGGTAAAATATCAACATGATGATTTGCGAAATATATTAGAACGGTCATCCGCGCGTGAAACCGCCGCACGCGTAGCGGCTGGTGCTGTTGCGCGTAAATTGTTGTCGGAATTTGGCATCCGTATTTTCGGCCATGTCACACAAATCGGCCCCGTTCAGTCATCTTTTTCCGCTATTGTGCAATTGCAGAATTTGATGAATACAGGAGCTCTCGACGAAATTGAACGGCTTTTGGAGCGTATAGAAAAATCAGAGACAGCATGTGCTGATGAAATGGCCGACGAAAAGATGAAAAAACTGATCGACGAGACAAAACAACGAGGCGATACACTGGGCGGACAATTTGAAATTGTAGCAATAGGCTTGCCGATCGGTTTGGGGAGTTTTACACACTGGGACCGGCGCTTGGACGGCCGGATTTCCTGGGCCATGGGGGCAATAAACGCAATGAAATGCGTAGAAATCGGATTGGGTAGCGGAGTTGCACAACGGCCGGGAAGTCAGGTACATGATGAATTGTTTTATGAAAAAAGCAGAGGGTACTATCGAAAAACCAACAATGCCGGCGGTATCGAAGGTGGAATGAGCAACGGTGAACCCATTGTCGTGCGTGTGAGTATGAAGCCCTTGCCCACTCTCTCGCGACCACTCATGTCCGTGGATTGCAGTGACCGGTCGCTGAAAGAGGCGTTCAGCGAACGTTCCGACGTCTGCGCCGTTCCTGCGGCAGTAGTGGTCGCCGAAGCCGTGCTGGCGCTTGTTCTGGCGGAAGAATTGTGTAGAAAACTCGGCGGGGATTCAATAAAAGAAATGCACAGAAACTATAAAGGTCTGGTTGTTGAACCCCTTGGATGGTAAAAATATCTATTTTATGGGATTTATGGCTACCGGTAAAAGCCGGATCGGTTTTGAGCTTGCATCTTTACTGAACTGGAAGTTTTACGATTCAGACGCGATCATCGAGAAAAAAGCCGGAAAATCCATTAGACGGATATTCCAACAGGACGGGGAGTTATTTTTTCGTAAACTTGAATCTGACGTTGTATATGAATTATCCCAACGGACCAACTGCGTTATTGCCTTGGGCGGCGGTGCCGTCGTGAATCCGGAAAACTGGCGGAAAATCTCGAATTCCGGGATCACCATCTGTCTAACGGCATCAAAGGAACTGATATTTAAACGGATTTACAGCAGGTCTGACAGGCCGCTGATGATTCACGAATCTTCTGATGAACTGATGGAAAAAATTGAAAAAAAACTTGAGGAACGCAGCAAGTATTACCTTCGCGCTGCTTTTATTTTTGAAAATTCAGAGTCGACAAAACCACGTGAACTGGCCCGTAATATTTACGAAAAATTGGTAAAGTACCCATGATTGTCAACGTAAACTTGGGTGAAAGCAGCTATCCCATCCATATACAGGCAGGCCAACTGAAGATGCTGCCGCAACTTGTGCGGGATTTCTTTGATGATGAAGGCCTTTTTGTTATTACAGATCAAAACGTCGCCGATCTATACGAGCAGAAATTAAAAAATTTATTGGAGCAAACCGGCTACCGCTATCATCTCCTGACTGTGCCGGCGGGAGAATCGTCTAAATCTTTCGCCGTCGTAAACGAACTTTATACGCAACTTATCGAGAATAATGCTTCACGCAAATCCGCTGTTTTGGCATTCGGAGGTGGTGTTGTCGGTGATTTGGCCGGATTTGTGGCGGCTACTTTTATGCGCGGCATCCGGTTTGCCCAGATTCCCACGACCATTCTCAGCCAGGTGGACAGCAGCGTGGGCGGCAAGGTCGGTGTCAATCATGCACTGGGTAAAAATCTTATCGGCGCATTTTATCAACCCGTGTTTGTACTGATCGATCCGGATGTTTTGGAAACGCTCGATCCGCGAGAACGTTACGCCGGTCTGGCCGAGGTGGTCAAGTACGGTTTGATCCAGGATCGCGGTTTTTATGAGCTTTTAAGAGAAAATTTATCCGCTATTCAATCCCTGCAAGATAAAGATTTGCTGGAAAAAGTTCTGGCAACCTGTTGCCGTATCAAGGCGGATGTGGTACAGCAGGATGAAAAGGAGGGGGGATGGCGTGCCGTGCTGAACTTTGGACACACCATAGGCCACGCATTGGAGGCAGTCACCGGTTATGAAACACTGCTGCACGGTGAAGCCGTGATGTTCGGCATGCGGGGTGCTGTTTATCTCTCAATGGCAGGCGGGCATATCAGTAAAAAAACGGCACAGGAGAGCCTCCTGCTGGTGGATAAAATGATCCCTGCCGTCTCCCTGAAGGACATCACCGTAAATGATGTCCTGAACGCCATGCAACATGATAAAAAACGCTCTCAGGCGGGACAGCTTTGGGTGCTGCTCCAAAATATCGGCCAGGTCTTTCTTTCGCGAGATGTAGATGCTCGCCACGTCGCCGATGCGATTCGGTATGTGCTGGAGCAACAAACGCTTTGACGGAGATAATATGTACAATATTTTGGTGGTACACGGACCAAATTTAAATTTGCTGGGGGAGCGGGAACCGGATGTTTATGGTGTTTTGACGCTCGCTGATATTGATAAGCGGATTAAATTACTTGCCACTGAGTTAAACGCACAGGTCAAATGTTATCAATCCAATCACGAAGGTCAAATCATCGATTTTCTTCACGATAACCGTAAATGGTCCCACGGTCTGGTGATCAATCCCGGTGCATTGACACATTACAGCTACGCCCTGCGTGATGCCATTGCCGCCATCCACATACCCGCCGTCGAAATACACTTGTCGAATATTTATGAGCGGGAAGCGTTCCGGCAGCATTCAGTGACCCTGGAAGTGTGTATCGGACAAAAATACGGCCGGGGATTGGAGAGTTACCTGGATGGTTTGCGGCTTTTGGTGGAGCACATGAGTGAGTTCGGTGAAAAGACAGAATTTGAAAAGAAATCTCAATGAACGTGTGAGTCGTTCAATCCACATCATAAATAATGATAAAAAAAATGATTTTTTGCATTTGTCGTATTGATGGTATAATGAAAATTATTGGTTTAAAAGGTACTCGATCGCGTATTCCAATTGTCTGCTTTTATATGGGAATGAATGTCAAAGATTTTTAGGATCACTTTATCCTTGTCAGAAAATTCGTTGCCGGCGATCAGTCTATATTATTTTTGCCTTAAATCCAAGACTTCGTTTACACGCATTTTATAAAACTTGCCGATTGGAATTCCCTTATCCCCAATTTTAACCAAATTCCCTTCTATCTGCTTAATTTTTGCAATTGAAACCATATATGATTTATGCACTCTTGTAAATAATTTGCTCGGTAATTTTTTTTCAATCGCCGTCATTGTCTCGGCAACGACGAGCATTTTCTGATTTGTATAAACTTTGATGTAATTTCCGCACCCTTCGATGTATCTGATTTCTGAATATAAAACCTTGTGATTTATTTTATCCTCCTTTAAAAAAATATAGTCTTCCGTTGTTTCCTGAAGAGAACCTGATGTGCCTTTCTCTTCTGTCTTGTCAATAACTTTATTCACTGCTTTCAGAAATCTTGCGAATGAAAATGGCTTGAGTAAATAATCGACAACCGAAAACTCATAGCCTTGCAATGCATATTCTGAATAAGCTGTTGTTATGATGATTTGTGGAGGAAAAGTCAGGGTTTTTAAAAATTCCAGGCCGTTTAATTCAGGCATTTTAATATCGAGGAACATTAAATCGACCTTGTTTTGATGCAAGAAAGACAATGCCTCCAAAGCGTTATGACATGTTTTCAATAACTCCAATGAGGAAAGCGAAGAAATATATTTTTCCAGGACTCTATGGGCCAGCGGCTCATCATCCACGACAATACATTTGATTTTCATAGTTTGATCTTTAAATCAACTTTATAAGATTTTTGTTCTTCTTTTATAAACAGTTTATGCCGATCAGGATACAATAATTCAAGCCTTCTTTTTACATTATTTAATCCGGATCCTAAAGATTGCCGCGGTACCGAACGGTCGTTTTCCGGTTTATTGTTTTCGACGGAAAACCTCAGATCATTTTTGAAAAGTCTTAAATCAATATGAACGTAATTATCCCCTGCAGATGCAGAAACGCCATGTTTAAAACTGTTTTCTACGAACGGGATGAGGAGCATGGGTGCGATTTTTTTTCCAATAATATCACCGGCAATATTGAATGTGATACCACTGTTGTTGCTCAACCGGAGTTTTTCCAACGATAAATAATTTTGTAAAAAATCGATCTCTTGAGTTAATTCGACTTTTTGTTTTTGAGCACTTTCCAACATGTATCGCATTAAACCGGATATCATCAAAATGACCTCAGGCACGCGCTTGGAGTTCTCCAGACTCAGTGCATATAAGTTGTTGAGTGTGTTAAAGAAAAAATGGGGATTTACCTGGGATTTTAATAATTCCAGTTCGGTTAACAGTTGTTTGGATTCGGCTTCCTGCAACTTTAATTGGTTTTTTACATTGTCTTTAAAGTATTGTAAAGTGGTTGAGAGAATGATGAAAAATAAAGCGGTCGCTGCGCCTGATGTGTGGGTGTCGGCATCTTTTTCAATAATGCGGATGAGAGCTTCCGCAAATAACTGAGAGCCGATGAGGATAATGATAATCAAGATAATATAAATCAGATACCGCTTTTGCTTGAAGAAGCGTTTTTGAATATAGAAATGCAGGTAAACCGGAATAATACCGGGCAGTATAACGATTGCTGATATTTTTAACGCATCTGAACAGGATTCCCAAATCATGACATTGAACATGAAAAAACCCAATCCGCAGATCCAATAAATTAAATGACGGAAAACCGGATTCCGCCACACCGATGTCATGAACCTGTTTTTCAGAGTGAATTTCATAGGACAAATTTAGTATTTAAAATAATAGTAAACAACCTGTTTTTGACGAACGTCCTTCACAAGGCGGCACACGATGTTTACCATTGAGGAGTGTCTGTTTGTCAGTTATTTTTTGATTCCTTTTTTAAAATCGACAATTTTCACACGTCCAAAACAATTAAACTTAATATAACATTTAACCGGAGAAACAAACGATGCAATTATCAATAAAAAATCTTTGTAAAACTTACAACAATGGTATTGTTGCACTCGACAACGTTTCGCTTGAAATTTGTAACGGATTATTCGGTTTGCTGGGTCCAAATGGTGCCGGTAAATCGACCCTGATGAGAACAATTGCTACGCTGCAGGAAGCGGATTCCGGTGAAATCACCCTGGGTGAGATTGATGTTCTGCGCCAGAAAATGGAGGTTAAAAAAATACTGGGTTACCTGCCGCAAAATTTTGGATTTTATCCCAAAGACAATGCTTTTAACCTGCTCGAACATTTTACCTTGCTTAAAGGCGTGCGAGAGAAAAAAAGCCGAAGAAAAAAAGTTACGGAACTGCTGCAACGGGTGAACCTGTGGGAGCAGAGAAAACAAAAATTGGGCAGTTTTTCCAATGGTATGCGCCAAAGGTTTGGGATTGCACTGGCTTTGTTAGGGCATCCCAAATTGATTATTGTCGACGAGCCTACCGCCGGCTTGGATCCGGCAGAGCAAATTCGATTTCATAATCTTTTGAGCGAAATTGGCGAAAATATTGTCGTCGTTCTTTCCACGCATATTGTCGATGATGTAAGTGATCTTTGTGCCAATATGGCGATTATCGATCAGGGTCAGATTGTGATGCAAGGTTCCACGATTCTTGCCCTGACCCGATTAATGGGAAAAATATGGGAAAAAGAAATTCCAAAGTCTGATTTATTGCAATATCAAGAAAACTATAACATTCTTTCAACACGCCTTTTTGCCGGTAAAACTTTTATTCGTGTCCATTCCGACACTTTTCCTGAAAATGGATTTTACCCTGGTGATGTGACTCTGCAGGATGTGTATTTTTATCATTTAAAAAAATGTGCCTGAAATCATAGGAGCGGAATTCCATGTTCAAGACTATTTTTATCACTGAGTTTAAAAACAACCTGAGAAGCGTTACATTTTTCATCTTTACCGGAATCTTTTTGGTTTTGGTTCACATGTTTGCTTCAAACACCGATCCCTCAATCGGAATTATTATGCCCGTCGGAAGGGAATGGCATAACGCACCGCTGGTTATTGCACGGTTGTTCGCCTTTATGAGTGTGTATGGTATTTTATTCAGCATTATTATTGTCGGCAGATCCGTTCAAAAAGATTATAAAACCGGTATATTTGAATTTTTCTTTACAATTCCGCTCACTAAAACCGCCTACCTCGGCGGACGATTGTTGG
The DNA here is from genome assembly GCA_016931775.1 of Candidatus Zhuqueibacterota bacterium. Taxonomy (GTDB): domain Bacteria; phylum Zhuqueibacterota; class Zhuqueibacteria; order Residuimicrobiales; family JAFGEC01; genus JAFGEC01. Next base: position 14,180 of record JAFGEC010000213.1, read on the forward strand.
GCTCACTTTTAGCAAATTTTTTAATTTTTTCGGGAATAATTATCGGACTTTTTACAGGATGTTTTGTGATTGACCACGCGTATTACGGTCCTTTCAGCTTTACCGGATTCTTGATTCCTGCTGTTGTTATTCTTGTCCCCAACCTTTTATTGATCGGCGCTATTTTCTTTTCTCTTGCCACTTTGACACGAAAAATGATAACGACCTATGTTGCAGGCGTAATATTTATGCTCATTTACGGTTTTATGTCGTTTGGACTTTATTTTATGGAGAACGATACTTTCAGGATACTGGCTGATCCATTTGCCATTTTTCCCTTGAGCGACCTGACAAAATATTGGACGGTTTCTGATATCAATAATAATCTGATGCCGCTTTCCGAACTGTTGCTGTTCAATCGGATTATATGGACAACCGTGAGTTGTTTAATACTGTATTTTACCTGGAATAAATTTAAATTTGTCTCTGCTATTGAACCCAAAATCCATAAAGATACGATTGTTCATCGCGAGTCTGAGTCAGAAGCCACCGACGTATCCGGATCACCAAGCATTTTTGTACTCGATGACTCGTTTGGTTTTCGGCTCATAAAGTGCTTCTGTCTTGCAGGCCGTGAATTTAAGCGCTTGGCATTACATCCGGCATTTTTAATTCTTACGGCACTGGCAATGATCAACCTGGTGATAAACTTTTACGGCAATGTGGGCGTTACTTCAAACAACCTGTATCCGCTCACGTCATGGTTTCTCGAACAAACCGAACTGATGTGGATTTATTTGATACCTTTGATTATATTTTTGGGTGGGGTCATTGTATGGCGCGAACGGGATAACCATTCCCAGCAGCTTTATGATACTCTTCCTGTACCGGATTGGACAAGCTATCTTTCAAAGCTCCTGGCGTTGGCAGCCATCATCTTTTTCTATTTATTGATCACCATGTTTACCGGGATAATCTCACAGATTTTTATTTTCAGCTGGACTGATATTGATTTGGATTTGTATATAAAATATCTGTTTGGTATTGATTTTCTAAACTACATGCATTTAGCAGTCGTTGTTTTATTGATACAAAATCTTGTTGAAAATAAATACATGGGATTCTTTTTTTGCACTCTTTATTTTTTTTTGGATGTTTTGATATTTATCGTTTTTAAATACGACAATATTTTGTTTCGATACGGCCATGTCCCGGCGTTTTCTTATTCAAATATCAACGGTTTTGGACACTTTGCGCCAATGATTATATGGTATTCGGTTTATTGGCTGTTCTTTGCATTTGTTTTAGGTATTATTTCTTCACTTTTGTGGCGGCGCAATGAAGAAACACACTTGAAATATCGAATAAAAGCGGCCGTTTTGGGCATGTCGACATTTCAAAAAATCTCACTGGCTTTTTTATTATTTGTGTTTTTTGTGATGGGAGCCAATATTTATTGGAACAAATACATCCTCAATCAATATGTGTCCGAAAAAAATATTCACCGGATGCAGGCTGATTACGAAAATAACTATTCAAAATTTAAATATCTATCACAGCCTCAAATGGAACACGTCGATCTGGCAGTGGATTTTGTCCCCCATCAACGGGACGCTTTTTTACGTGGTTACTATGTCCTTGTAAACAAGTCTGACAGCGCTCTTGATACAATTATTGTGAACCTGCCGGATCTAAAAATCTCGAAAATTAACCACTTGAATTTCTCTGAAGAATCTGATCTCACTTTTCAGGGTGCGGAATTCGGTTTTCGTATGTACAAGTTGAAAACGCCACTGTTTCCCGGAAAAAAAATCCGGCTAAAATTTGACCTTGAAGCAAAAACCTTCGGATTTACCGACAATAATCCAAAAAACGAATTGGTCCGGAACGGAAGTTTTATTGGACCGTCCGAAAGCGGTACAAATGATTATCTGCCGGTTATCGGTTACAATTCACATTATGAATTGAGAAAAAACTATAACAGGAAAAAATATGGATTACCGGTACGTCCGGAACTGCCGGCCGCTGAGAACGCTGAAAAAATGACAGATGCTTTTTTTGTAACCTATGAAGGCATTTTCAGTACCAGCCTCCCTCAGACAATTATTGCCAGTGGTGATCTTGTTAAACACTGGACGGAAAACGGCCGGAATTACTATTTTTACAAATCAGATGTTCCCGTGCAAAATCAGGATATCGTTTGTATATCAGGTGAATTTGAAATTGCCGCTGCGGAACATGACGGTATAAAAATAGAGGTTTATTATCATAAAAAACATCCCTGGAATATACAAAGGATAATGAAGGGCGCCAAGGGCGCTCTGGATTATTGTTCAAAGAATTTCGGCCGATACCCCTATTCATCCATGCGAATCGTCGAGGTTCCGAATTATTTTTGGTTCGGCGCATATTCACCGACTTCATTGATTGTTTGGAATGAGAAAGCCGGATTTGTCAGCAATATTAAAGAGCCGGATGATGTTGATAATCTTTACGGCATAACCGCACACGAAATCGCACATGATTGGTGGCCGGGTAAAATTTTACCGGTCCGGATTGAAGGAATGGAACTGCTGTCGGAAGCCATCGCACAATACGTCTGGATCATGTGTCTGGAAAAAGAGTATGGCAAAACGATGGCTCGAAAACGGTTGCGCCGGGAAATGAATGATTATTTAAGCGGACGCAACAGGGATACAACAGGGGAACGGCCGCTGGCGCAAAGCTATTTTCGTTATTATCTGACATATGCGAAAAGTATGATCGCCATGTATGCGTTGCAGGATAACATCGGTGAAGAAAATGTGAATTTGGCATTAGAGAGAATAATAAATGCGTATAAATACCGTGATGACAAAAGGTTAAAACCGTCGGATCTGCTGAATGCGTTCCGGGAAAATACTCCGGATAGTCTTTTATACGTTATTAGAGATTTCTTTGAAACGATAACCCTTTATGAAAACAAGGCGCTCTCCGCCGAATATGAATTGCTGGAAAACGGCCAATATGTTATTAATTTGGCTGTCTCGGCACACAAATTTCGAGCGGACAGCGCTGGAATTCAGAGGGAAATCCCATTGAATGACAATATCTATATCGGCGTGCTGGATGAAAAAAATGACGAACTCTATTTGAAAAAACATAAATTCACTCAAAATGTAAAGAATCTTGAGATTTTTGTTGAAAAAAAACCGGCACGGGCAGGAATTGATCCATTTTTGATTTTAATTGACAGGGACCGGACGGATAATGTAATTAAAGTAAAAAAAGGTTCCAATTGATTTAGCTCTATAATAATGATCCCTGCCGGCGTCTTTAAAAAGATGTCCTGGTTGAAGGAATAAAAACTGTCTGCAATATGGGCATCGTTTGTACCGTTTTACTCAAAAAAATAACTTGTTCGAATCCCGAAATAGTATTTGTTTTTTCATCCTCATAATACTATATTTGTTGCAATATTATAGGAGCGTTTTTTGCAGAATCAGATCATCGCGGACATTTTTTCCCGCTTTGCCGATGTCCTTGAATTTAAAGGAGAGCTGGGATTCAAGATCAACGCCTACCGCAAGGCAGCGCGCGTATTAAGTGAACTCGATGAGGATATCGAAAAAATATGGAAAGAGAAACGTCTGGAACAGGTACCGGGAATCGGAAGAGGGCTGGCTGAAAAAATTGATGCCTATTTATCCACCGGACAGATTCCGCAGTTTGAAAAAGCCATGCTAAATGTGCCCGGTGATTTATTTAAATTATTGAGCATCCAGAATTACGGTCCAAAAACAGCTGCGCTGGCTTATAAAGAACTGGCTGTCGGCACCCTGGAAGATTTGAAAAGCGCCCTGGACAGCGGTGAACTGGCCAAACTGCCGGGCATGGGTGAAAAAAAAGTCGAAAATATCCGCAAGGGTCTCGATCTTTTGCAAACATCGGAAAGCAGGATTTCTATTGGTCTGGCTTTGCCTCTGGTGGATGGGATTGTGGAATTTCTCAAAAAAGATAAAAATGTGAAAAAAATTACCGCCGCCGGGTCGGTTAGACGGTTCCGGGAGACCGTGCACGATGTGGATATTCTCGCAGCCGCTGAAAACGGTGCGGAGCTTATTCAGAAATTTTCCCGTATGCCTGAAGTGAGTCAGGTTCTCGGTGCCGGTGAAACCAAAGGCAGTGTTGTTTTACAGGACCGTTACCAGGTCGACCTCCGCGTGGTCAAACCGGACAGCTTTGGCGCGGCACAACAATATTTTACCGGCTCCAAGGCACATAATGTCCGGTTACGTGAGATTGCTAAAAAACAAGGTTATAAAATCAACGAATATGGCATTTTTAAAGGCGACCAAAAACTGGGCGGTGGCAGGGAAGAGGACATTTACAGTCTTTTGGACATGCAGTGGATCCCTCCTGAGCTGCGTGAGGATCGCGGAGAAATTGAAGCCGCTTTAAGCAATCGTATTCCAAGACTGGTGGAACGGGAAGATATACGCGCTGATCTGCACATCCATTCCAATTACAGCGACGGCCATCTCACGCTTGTCGATATGGCACGCACAGTTGCATCTATGGGCTATTCCTATATGTGCTTTTGCGACCATTCCAAAGCCGCCCGCTATGCCAACGGACTGGATGAAAAACGATTGTTGAAACAGATCGAGGAAATAAAAAAACTGAACGAACAATTGGAGCGGTTTACCATTCTTGCCGGATGTGAGGTTGATATTTTACCCGACGGTTCTCTGGATTTTGACGACAGTATCCTGGCACAGCTGGATTTTGTCGTGGCCTCTATCCATTTGGCGTTCAAAACCGATCCGACACAACGTACGCTGGCAGCCATTCATAACCGGTATGTAGATGTCATCGGCCATCCGACCGGCCGCCTGTTGTCTCGCCGGGAGGGATTTGAGATTCAAATGGATGCAGTGATTAAAGCCGCCGCCCAGACGGGAACAGCACTGGAAGTGAACTCTTATTGGGACCGGCTCGATCTATCGGATTTGAATGTAAAAAACGCGGTAAATAAAGACGTTAAAATATGTATTAATACGGATGCTCACGCTAGAGAGCATCTGCCTATGATGGCTCTGGGTGTCGGAACCGCCCGTCGGGGATGGGCCGGTAAAAAAGATGTGATCAACACCATGACGGTTGAGGAATTAAAACAGTGGCAAAAGCGAAACCGCGCTTGAAAGAACTTTCAGTGTTGGACAATCTAAAGCAGTCAGTTTTTTCAAAATCCGGCTATTTTTACTCGACGCGAACGATGGCTTACGGATTTTTTGCCGTTTTACCTTTGCTGGTAACGTATGAAGTTTTCGCGCTTGCGGTCAACCGAGATCACATGTTTCAGATACGAAATGCGGCGGACGTCTTTTTAAAAAATGTTATCTATCTGTTCGGTATTCACGGTCCCTTTGCGCTGGCCATGATTGTGGTGATTGTATTTTTTTTATCGATTTTCCTGAGAGAGGAAAAGACGGCTCCTTTGCGCGTAAATTATTTGATTTTCATGATCATCGAGAGCACACTGCTGGCGACACTTTTAATTGTCGGTTTGAATTTTGTGCTGCGACAACTGATGCTCTCCGCCGCAGCACTGACAACCGGTGTTCAGGTTATGCTCGCTCTCGGCGCCGGTGTATATGAAGAGCTTGTTTTTCGCACATTTTTGTTTTATCTTACTGGCATTACACTCTTTAAAGTGTTGCGTCTGGCAAAGACCGATAGTTTTATTTTCGCCGCCCTTTTTTCGTCGATACTTTTCTCCTGGATGCATTATATGGGAGGTGAGGTTTTTACATTTTACAGTTTTTTTTACCGCATATTTGCAGGTTTGTTTTTTTGCGGACTTTATCTTTTACGCGGTCTGGGTGTCGCTGCTTGGACACATACCATTTATGATTTTTTTGTTATTTTTTTATGGCAACCGAATAACTAAAGTTTGGATGTTTTTTGAAAAAAATTATAATAATTGCTTTTGTACTGCTGTTGGTTGTTCTCGCCGGTTCGGTAACTTACCTTTTTTTCTGGCCGATTAGGCCGGATTCAGAAACGGTGGATTTTAAAATTCGCTGGGGTGCGCCGATTTCCGCCGTGGCTGCGGGATTGCAGCAACAGGGGATTGTGCGCAGTGACAAGCAGTTTGTTTTTGTGGTCAGATTGCTGAGAAAATTGAAACGAATTCGAGCCGGTATGTTTAAATTGCCCAAGAACAGCTCGAATTATAAAACGCTTGACAGGTTGATCAATGGACCGCAAACTTTTGTCAGGATAACGATACCCGAAGGCGTCGATTCGCGCTGGATTGCTTCGGTTGTGGCTAAAAAGCTGGATCTGGATTCGCTGCGTTTTATAAACTGGGTAAACGATCCGTCCTTTATGAATCAATTGGGCATCGATGCCTCTTCGCTCGAAGGGTATCTTTACCCGGAGACCTATTATGTGACGTACGGTTTGACGGAAAAGGAGATTTTAAAAGAATTTGTGAATCAGTTCAAAAACGCGGTGCCCCCGGAACTGTTTAACGCTGGGGAACAAAACGGTTTCACCATGAATGAAATAATGACTCTGGCCTCCATTATTGAGGGTGAAGCTGTACTTGCCCATGAGATGCCGGTTATCTCTTCCGTTTATCATAATCGCCTGAAAAAAAGTATGCGGCTGCAGGCCGATCCAACCATTCAATACATTATTCCCGGCAAACCCCGGAGACTGTTAAACCGGGATTTGGCTATCGACTCGCCCTACAATACTTACAGGTACGCCGGACTGCCACCTGGCCCAATCAACAATCCGGGTCTCGATGCAATCCGGGCCGCTGTAAATCCCAAACAAACCGGTTATTTGTATTTTGTCGCTACTGGTGACGGCGGACACCGGTTCAGTGAAACATGGAAAGGTCATTTGCGAGCCAAAGCACAGTTTGATGCGGTTCGAAAACAGGTTGCCCGGCAGAAACAGGAGAACAAAACCAGTGACCGTTAATATTAAAAGAAGCGACTTGCAATGGATCTATTCAGATCTGAATGATGCACAGCAGAAAGCCGTCTGTTTTATCGAGGGTCCGGTTTTGGTTTTGGCGGGTGCCGGGAGCGGTAAAACCCGTGTGCTTACATACCGTATTGCCTATATTTTAGCCAAAAATTTTGCCACGCCTAAAGATATTCTTGCCATGACGTTCACCAACAAAGCCGCCGGTGAAATGAAAGACCGCGTAGCTAAACTCGTTCCGAACATGGCCGGTGGAATGTGGATCGGTACGTTTCATTCACTCTTTGCCCGCTTATTGCGCAGGGAGGGAGAAAAGCTGGGTTATACGAGCAATTTTACAATTTATGACGAAGACGACAAGGTCGCCCTCATCAAGATGATTATTAAAGATTTGGGATGGGGTAAAACCGATCTGTCTCCAAAAAGAGTGGCGCATGTCATCAGCCGGGCAAAAAATGATCTTTTCACCCCGATGGATTTGGCCAAGCGGGCAGAATCCGTAGAGGATGAGATGATCTCGCAAATATACGTTGAACTCGTCAAGCGTCTCAAAGATTCCAACGCCATGGATTTTGACGACTTGCTTATAAAACCTATTGAATTATTTCAAAAATATCCCCTGGTTAAGGAATATTATCAGGACCGCTTTAAATATATATTGGTGGATGAGTACCAGGATACCAACCGTGCGCAATATCTGGTTTTGAGAACATTGGCCGCTAAACACCGTAATATCTGTGTAGTGGGTGACGACGACCAGTCTATATACCGCTGGAGGGGAGCGGAATTGCGCAATATACTGGAATTTGAATCGGATTTTAAAAAATGTAAAAAATTCAGGCTGGAACAAAATTACCGTTCCGGGCAGAACATATTATCGGCCGCGCATTCTGTGGTAAGTAACAATACCGAGCGCCATCCCAAAAAATTATGGACTGAAAAGCCACCCGGTGAGCTGGTCACCGTATTACAAGCCTTTGATGAACGTGAAGAAGCTCAATATGTGGTTGACCGAATAAGTTTTGAAATGAAGGAAAAGGGATACCGATTTTATGATTTTTGTGTTCTGTACCGAACCAACGCCCAGTCCCGTGTGCTGGAAGATGCCTTACGCTCGGATGGACTGCCCTATATTATTGTCGGCGGCGTCAAATTTTACGAAAGAAAGGAAATTAAGGATATACTGGCTTATTTGCGTCTGCTGGTCAATCCCGCCGATAGTATCAGTTTGCGCAGAGTCATCAATTTCCCGGCGCGGGGGATCGGCGACACCACGGTCGCACGGATCGAAAACTTTGCACGCAATAACAAAATATCTCTTTTTGAAGCGGTCAAACGGGTGACCGAAATTCCGGAGCTGGGCAGAAAAACCCTTGAAAATGTTTACGGGTTTTATCAATTGATTCAAAAATATACAAATTTAATGAAAGAACTGACGATTGCCGAATTGACCTCGTCGCTGATCGAGGATATCGGCATTATACGTATGTACGCCCGTGATGAAACACCTGAATCCTTTGCACGCGCCGATAATATTCGCGAATTGGTCAATGCTATCGCACAGTTCTATAACCAAAATGAAAATACGGGACTCGAGTTTTTTTTGCAACATGTCTCGCTGGCTGTTGATATCGATAATCTGGACGATAAAACCAACGCAATAACATTGATGACGCTGCACAGTGCAAAAGGTCTGGAATATTCCGTTGTGTTTATGACCGGATTGGAGGAAGGATTGTTTCCGATCTCCCGCAGTATGGCCGAACGGGCTGCGCTTGAAGAAGAACGCCGGCTTTTTTATGTCGGTGCAACGCGAGCCAAGGAAAAATTGTATCTGACCTGGGCGAAAAGCCGGTACCGCTTTAACGACAATTCGTCTAATATTAAATCGCGTTTTTTGAAGGAACTTGATGGCAAGTATGTACTGGAGCAACAGAGCCGTATTTTCAACATTCAAAACCGTAAACAACAGACCATATGGGACGAGCCTTCCTATATACCCGCTTATGAGGATGAGTCTCAGGAGACCGGACAACTTTGTGTCGGCGCACGCGTCCGCCATCCGATTTTCGGAAAAGGCAATATTCTTCGGATTGAAAAAATGAGCGGTAATATCAAGGTGACCGTCCTGTTTGATCGAGTTGGTGAAAAACGGCTTGTACTGCCTTACGCAAAATTGGAGATTTTATAACGTGAAAAGAATGATCATGATGTTATTTGTGCTTTATACTGTCTGTTGGTTATCAGCACAATCCCTTATTCAGGAAGAACAGGATTTTACCTTTGCAAGTCAACTGGCCGAAAAGGGGATGTACGATTTAGCTGCCGTGCAGTTTTCCCGTTACGCGGAAACATATCCGCTCAGTCCCAAAGCCCCAGAAGCGATGTTTAAGGCGGCAGTCAACTTTGAAAAAGCGGATAGTCTGGGTAAAGCCGCGTCGACCTATATGAGCCTTTTGTTAAAGTTCCCCGATTCGCGGTTTATCGACCGTGCCATTTATAACCGTGCTGCCATCCTTTCCAATAGAGGTGAACATCGTGACGCCGCGGTCACATTTTCCCGGTTGTATTTGTTTTTACCGGAAAGTGAACTTGTGCCGGATGCTCAAATTGCTGCGTGCCGTGAGTATTTAAAAATCAATGATTTAAAATCGGCAGCGGAATCGGTCGATATATTGCTGGAAAAATTTTCCACCCATCCTTTGCGCCTTGAAGCCCGGTACCTTTTGGCCGAAATCCAGCGTCGCCAAAATCAACCTTCACTCGCACTGGGGCAGTTGGACCGTATATTGAGCGATCGTGTCAATGACGAACTGGCGGTGAAAGCGAGGTATCTGCGCGCTAAAATTTTCGAACAAATGGGCAAATACACCCTGGCGGACAGTGTGTTGTATACTATTGTCAACAGTGGTGCAAAAATGGATACGATTTATGCTGCCGGTAAAAAATTGGCAAGAACACTTTTCGATCGCGGTCAGTGTGCAAAATCAATCGACGTGATTCAGAAAATACTTGCCCTTGAGCCGGCTGACCCTTTTGATTTTTTATCACTGCTTTGTGATAATTATTATATGCTTGAAAACTATGACGCCGCGCTTTCGGCACTGCAAAAAATACAACCGAACAGTTTGGATAATTCCCGGCGAATTGGATACGAGTTCCGGATGGGTAAAGTAAGGGGGCAATTAAAAGAATACGCTTATGCTCTGGAGAACTATCTGCAAACAATTACCTATGTGGATACCATAAAATCGCTGCAGATGCTCAAACACGAATCCATTATATCCGCTGCCAAGGCGCTTGTGGAATTGAACCGGCCGGGAGAAGCTGTTCGCAGGCTGCAGAATTATATCAACGCTGACCAGCCTGTAAAGCACATTGATGAAATTTTGTATCAAATGGGCCAAATTCAGGAAGAGCATCTGAAAGATTATTTCGGCGCACGGCAGAATTACTCGTCCATCAGCAGCCTGAGTTACAAAAGTCAGCTGTCCGATGACACGATTCTCGGTGTCGCGCGTACATTTGAAACGGAAGGTAATTATTCTCTGGCCATCGGGGAGTATAACCGGTATTTTCAACTCTACCCCGGCGCAGACGATTATGATCGAATTGAGAAACGGGTTGATTATCTCCGAAAGTTCAAGCTGGTCCGGTCCGATCAAGCTCAAAACGCATTGAATAACATGATGGCGCAAAATATGCTCGGTGCATCCCCGGCCCGGATGCTTCTGGATTGGGCCAAACAACAGATCACCATATTCCACGATTATAAAAAAGCGCTGGCATCTCTCAAGAAAATTATCGGTAAAGGACAGGAAGACGTTCAAGAAGAAGAGTTGTTTTATTTAATGGCCCTTTGCCATGCTCGTTTGGCGGATTATTACCTCGTCAATAAACAATCCACTTTTAGCACACACCTGGACACTTTGAATAAAACATTGTCTTATTTGACCCAAAATTTTCCCGAATCGCGTTACATCCCCGGAATCTGGTATGAACTCACTCGCCTGCAGTTATCTGTTACCGAAGAAAAGTCACAAAAGATAGAAATACTTGAGAACTCTATCGGTTCTTCCATCATATTACCGGACAGTTTGGATAACAGTCTAAAGTATTTATTGCTCAAGGAGCTTGTTCACGATCGCAATACATTTAATCCGGCCAATGTAACCCGGGCAAAAAATCTTGCAAAAGATATCACGGCAATACGATCGCCGCTTGCAGGACGCGCATTTTTCCTTGAAGGCGTCATGTACCTGTGGATGGAACGGCCTGATTCTGCAGCCAATCTTATACAACGTGTCATCAATGAATATAGTCTCAGTCCTGACGTCGTCAAGGCGTATTTTATTTTAGCGGATATTCACGATCTTTTAGGATTATGGAATGAAGCGGAGCGGCTTTATACCGTGGTTTCAGAACAGTATTATTACTCCAAGCTGGCGCCTTACGCCCGGGAAAGGTTGATGAATATGCTCGTTCGGCAGGGGAAATCGCGTGAGGCTATAAAACGCTACAAACAACTCGAAACGCAGGTCCCGCGTGAATTTGCCATTTATTTTTCCGGGGCATCGGATGATGAAATGCTCTGGTTTTTTGCCCAGGCACAAATGCAGGAGGATAAACCGAATGAGGCACTTTATTCGCTGAAGAGATATCTTTTAAATTACCCCAATGGCAAATATCGCAAAGAAGCGTTGAATCAAGCGGGAGAACTGGCCAACCAACTGAACCATCTGGATATGGCCCTGGGATATTTTGAGGAATTGATCAGAACCTTTCCAAAGGACAGTTTGGCACAATCAGCAAGTGTGAGGGCCGGGGATATTTATTACGACAGAGGGCTTTTCGATAAAGCCCTTTCGCGTTATATTCAAGTGGGGGATAGCGTTCATCAAGATTTGAAAATTACATCCAAAGCAAAGCAAATTTTATGTGAATATAAACTGGGTAATGTGGTTCGGGCTTCGGCGATGGCGGAACAGTTCGAACGAGAGTTTAATAATGCACCGTATCAGGCGGAGTTTTTATATGAGGAAGGATTGTACTATTTAAATCAAAAAGATTTTAAAGAGGCTGAAAAAACATTCAGGCTTCTGTCAAAGCGGTACGATGATATTCCGGCGGGTGGCAGGGGAGAACTTGGACTCGCGCGTATGTATGTTATCACCAATAAAACTGAAGATGCGCTGAAAAGCTTGACCAAAATACCTGAAAAATACCAGGATCCGGAAATTGTCGCAACGGCTTACCTCAACCTCGGAGATTTTTATTATGAAAATCGCCAGGACGAGAACTGTATTCTTGCCTGCGTTAAAGTCCTTGATTTGCGGGAGCATGGTCCTTTGCGTGCCCGCGCTATCCAATTGCTGGTAGACGCCTATGACAATTTGGGAATGCGTGATAGAGCGATATCGCTGCTGCGGGAATATATTGAAATGTATCCCGGTGATCCTGAGATTTTACAAAAAAAAATCAGAGTCGGCGTTTTGCTTTATTACCTCAAAGATTACGACCGGGCCATTGCCCATCTGCGTCAACTTAAACCTCTTGTGAGCGACGAGGATGAACCGCGGGTGCAGTACTGGATTGCCAAATCCTACGCAGATCATGGCAATCGTGAACAGGCGATTGTGGAATTTTTAAAAGTTAAATATCTCAGCAAGCCCGGAAAACTTCCTTATGGTGCAACGGCGCTTTACGAGGCTGCTATGGAATATCGAAAGCTGGGAAACCTGACGAAAGCCAAGGAATTACTGCAGCAGGTTGTTCGGGAAAGAGGAACATCAGATAATATCGGCCAGGCTGCAAGTATGAAAATTCGTGAAATTGATGCGGAAATGCAGAAAATATGAACGTCTTACCGGAAAACAGCGAGCATCTGATTGATGTAGCGCTGACTGAAGACCTGGGCGGCCGGGGGGATATCACGACTCAAGCTATCGGAGAGGAAACGGACATTCGATCCGCTTTTATTTATGCCAAGCAGCCCGGTGTTGTCGCCGGTTTGGCCATCGTCGAAAAAGTTTTCGGCATCATGGATCCGTCCATATCGATTTCCTTTTTACTCAATGATGGTGATGCCGTCGAGACGGGGCAAAAGATCGTCGGTCTCAAGGGACCGGTAAATGGTATTTTAAAAGCGGAGAGAACGGCGTTGAATTTTCTTGGACGTCTGTCCGGAATCGCTTCTATTACGGCCGAATTCGTTCGCCAGGTGAAAGGAACAGGCGCTGTTGTTTTGGATACCCGTAAAACCACACCCGGCTGGCGCTTTTTGGAAAAATATGCCGTTCGTTGCGGCGGCGGACAAAATCACCGCATGGGACTCTACGATATGTTTTTAATCAAGGAAAACCACATCACCAAGGCAGGCGGGATCGAGCTTGCGGTGAATCAATGCCGCCAATATATGAAGAGCAGAGGATTTAAAGCCCCGATCGAGGTGGAAACGGTAAATTTAATTCAGGTGCGGCAAGCCCTGGCTTGCCGTGTGGATCGGATTATGCTGGACAATATGGACCTGGAACTTGTGCGTGAATGCGTTCGGGTGGTCAATCGCCGCATACCACTGGAGGCGTCGGGGAACGTCTCGCTTAAAAATGTCCGTCAGATCGCTCAAACCGGTGTCGACTTTATATCAAGCGGTTTTGTTACTCATTCTGCTCGAACGCTCGATATAAGTCTATTGGTCGAATGAGTCAAAATGTCTTATATGTCATTTTGGCAAATAGGAATGAGTGAGTTTTTGATCTTTCAAATCAAAAAAACAGTTATTTAGCTCGTGATTTCAAGTAGATTCATGGAACAATTATTGCTATGATTATGTTGTTTAATGTATATTGCAAACAATGAATGAGGTTATAATGTCGATAGTAAACAATGCCAAAGTACCGTCACCCGAGGAAATTCAACGTGATGTGCGTGAATTTTTAAAAGACAAATATGGTGATAAAATACATGTTCCTCCCGAACCCAATGCCATGGGAAACGAACCCGATAACACGTCCGGTTCCGGAACCACACCGCCCGTGATTCATTTTGATTTAAAACCCACAGAACTCGAGTCGTATTTACAGCAGTATGTCGTGGGTCAGGACGACGCCATCGAGGTCTTAGCCACCAAGATCTGCACGCATTTTAACCGGATGAAACTTGAGAACTCTCCGGGAGGCATCAGTGAATTAGTGGGGAATATCAAGAGCAATATTCTAATGATTGGCCCTACCGGAGTCGGCAAGACATTCATCATCAAACTCATTGCGAAAAAGGTCGGCGTACCGTTCGTAAAAGGTGATGCGACGAAATTCAGTGAAACCGGATATGTGGGTGGTGATGTGGAAGACCTTGTCAGAAATCTGGTACACGAGGCCAATGGTGATATTAAACTCGCTGAATACGGTATTATCTATCTGGATGAAATCGACAAAATTGCTTCCTCCGGCAGTCATTTCGGTCCAGATGTGTCGCGTAGCGGTGTACAGCGTAATTTGCTGAAATTGATGGAAGAAGCTGAAGTCGATTTGAAAACCCCCCATGATCTGGCAGCACAAATGGAAGCCGCTATGGAAGCACAACGAACCGGAAAAGTAAAACGAAAAAAAATAAACACCAAAAATATATTGTTTGTCACCAGTGGCGCATTTTTTCAGCTTGCCGATATCATCCGAAAAAGATGCAATCAGCAGCCGCTTGGTTTCAAGAATCCTGCCCAGGCCGAACTGGAAAATGATTATGTTGATGTGCTGAAAAAGGTGCGCTCAGAAGATCTTATCAATTTCGGATTCGAATCCGAATTTGTCGGCCGGCTTCCGGTTGTTGTGACGCTAAATGATCTGGATGTGAATGGTTTGTATGAAATATTGCGCAGTCCCAACAGTACCGTGATCCTGGGAAAAAAGCGCGACTTTCAATCCTATGGTATCAAAATAAATTTTAAAGATGATGCCCTTTACAGAATTGCCGAGTTGGCCTTCCAAGAGCATACCGGTGCACGCGGACTTGTCAGTGTGGTTGATCGACTGTTGCTGAAATTTGAAAAGACACTGCCGGATACTGATATCAATGAATTTACTGTAACTCGCGCGGTCATTGAAAATCCCGCAGCGGAATTAAAAGCCTTGATAACGGATTTTTATGTGAAAAAATTCCAAAAACGCTTTCTTGCCACCAACGGTATTGTGATTACTTTTACAGAGCCGGCAAAGCAACTTTTACAAAAGAAAGCGGAAAAATCGGGGAGGAATTTTGCGGATATTTGTAACGATTTGTTCAAAGATTACGAATATGGATTACGGCTGCTCTCCACGGAAGAATTTACTGTCGATGAAGAGACGGTTCTCGATCCGAAAACGCGGTTGGAAGGTTTGATTAAAAAATCCTATGTAAAAGGTGAATAAACGCCGAGTTTTATAGAAATTTTGTAAGAATCTTGGACCACTGCCTCCGGCGGTGGTAAATGACTTTTTGATACGAAACCGATTTAAATTCGATCACCACATGCAGGAAATTCCACAGAATATTGCCCAAAAACTGGCCAATCTCTCCGATAAACCCGGTGTATATTTATTTAAAGACCGGCGTGGGGATATTATCTATATCGGTAAAGCCAAAGTTCTAAAAAACCGCGTTCGTTCCTATTTTCACAGGGGCCGGATTTATGATATAAAGCTTGTGCGGATGGTCAGCCGGATTGAAGATATTGAAACGATTGTAACGGATTCGGAGGTCGAGGCCCTGATTTTGGAAGCCAATCTGGTCAAAGAGTACAAACCGCGCTACAATATTAATCTCAAGGATGATAAAAGTTTTCCATATATCCGCGTATCCGATGAACCGTTTCCGCGCATTTTTCCCACTCGCCGGCTGATACGGGATGGCTCTCGTTATTTCGGCCCTTATACGGACGTAAACGGCATGCGTGATGTGCTCAAAGCTATCCGCCGGCTGTTTCCGGTGAGGTCGTGCAAGTTGAAAATGACGGAGCAGACGGTTCAGAAGGGCAAACACATTGTTTGTTTGGATTATCATATCCACAAGTGTTTAGGCCCATGTGAAGGATACATTTCAAGAACGGAATATCTGGATATTATCGAGTATGTGGTCAAATTTATTCAGGGCCACACGTCGGAAATAGAAAAACAATTGAAAATCCGGATAACCGAACTGGCCGAATCGCTTCGGTTTGAAGAGGCTGCCCGTCTGCGCGATCAGTTGAAAGCCGTTACCAATTTTCAGCAGCGTCAAAAAATTGTGGATCAAACACGAAAAGACCGGGATATTCTTGCCGCCGCCTCAGAAGATCAGGATACCTGCTGTGTGGTTTTTAAGGTGCGCGACGGCAAGATCATTGCCCGTCAGCATTTTTACCTGCAAAATGTCCGGAATGAAAATCTGGATACGGTCATTGCGGCGTTTATGAAACAATATTATTTAAAAGCTGATTTTATTCCGGCTGAAATATATCTTCAAGTTGATTTGGGGGAAGAACTCCAGCCGTTGAGTGAATGGTTGTCTATGAAACGCAGTTCGGCGGTTCATATCGTTCAGCCACAGAGGGGAGAAAAAGCTCAGTTATTACAAATGTGTATAAAAAATGCACGCTTGTTGCTTAACGAGCTGTTGATCCAGAAGCAAAAAGCCCGTGATTATGTCGCCGGCTCGATAACGGCACTGCAAAAGGATCTGAGCCTGAAAAATCCCCCGAAAAGGATTGAAGCATTTGACATTTCAAATATCCAGGGCGCTGATCCCGTCGCTTCCATGGTTTGTTTCGTGAACGGGAAACCGTATAAATCCGCTTACCGGCACTACAAGATCCGTAGTAAAAAAAGTCCTGACGATTTTGCCATGATGAACGAGGTAGTTGGACGGCGGTATAAAAGACTGATAAATGAAAAAGAACCTCTGCCCGACCTTATCCTCATCGACGGCGGCAAGGGCCAGCTTTCCGCTGCTTTAAAGGCACTTAAAGAGTTGGGTATTCACGAACCATCCATTGCCGCACTGGCGAAAAAACTGGATGAGGTTTTTGTGCCGGGCCAAAAGGATCCCTTGAATATCCGCAGGGATTCGGCGGGATTGCGTGTTTTACAAAAGGTGCGGGATGAATCTCACCGTTTTGCCATCAGCTATCACCGTAAATTACGAAAAAAGCGCACTCTGATTTCGGAAATCGATAAAATACCCGGTATCGGACCACAACGCAAGACGCTGCTGTTGAAAAATTTTGGTTCGGTGACAAAAATTAAGCAAAAATCTGTCGAGGAGCTTTCGGCAATTGCCGGTATTTCCACTAAAACCGCGACACAGGTTTTTGATTATTTCCACAAGGAACGTTAGAATGAAGGCAAAAAGTTTTATTCTGTTTGGATTATTCTTTCTTACCTGTTCAGGTAATGTTTTTTTAAGTAAGGACGGAACGGAAGGCGACATCAAGGAAAAGCAGTGGGCCATACAAATGGAACCGGATAATCCCCTCAATTATATCGCCCTCGGGAACATATATCTCGAATCCATGCGATATGACGAGGCGATTGCGCAATTTAACAAAGCACTGGAGTTGTCACCGGGTCTGAATCCGGGCCTTCTTCAAAAGGGTATTGCCCTGTGGCGCAAGCAGGATAAAAAAGCTGCGCTCAATGCTTTCAAGAGTGTGCTTTACAGTCCCAAACAAGAAAATCTGCACATCCAAATCGCTCACGAATTGGGTTGTCCTTTTCAGGTTGACCGGATCAGCCACGGAAACGGCGAGTATGCTTTCCCTGCTCCCTCACCGGTTCGGGATGAATTGCTCTGCCAGTCTACACGCGACGGTAACTGGGAATTGTACCTGCTCGATTTTACCGGCCAAGTCATCAAAAGAGTAACCGATAATTACGCCAGAGACGAATCGCCGGTATTTGCACCGGACGGGAAAACCTTTGCCTTTACCTCAACCCGTGATGATTCGCTGCATACAAGTTTCGAAAAAATTTGCCGTAATATTTACCTCGGCAATATTGAATCAGGCAGTGTGACACCGCTTGTCAGTGATCCTTCGGACGACTGGTCGCCGGTTTTTTCACCGGACGGTGAAAAA